>CAJXKW010000084.1 GCA_913055855.1 uncultured Limimonas sp.
CGCTCGACCTTGACCGCCAGGTCGTCGAGATCGACCTCGTCATCCTCGATCTCGTCGAGGATCGTCTCGAGTTCGTCGATGGCGTCGCTGTAGGCGACGTCGTCTTGTTCGGCTTGTTCGGTCATATTCGGTTCCTTCTGCGAACAACTCGTGGATTCTACGACACGTCGTCAAACGTCGTTGGAGCGCCGTGCGTTCGGGACCCGGCGACGCCGCGCGGTCTCCTCCCGACGGCTGCGCGCCTGCAGCCGGTCCATCCGCCGGTCGCGCGGCCGCCGGCGGCGAATCCGCCGGGGGAGCCGTGGTTTGCCCGCCCTTCCGATCCGGCCGGGTTTCGGCCGGCTGCCGCGCCGGGGCCACGTCCCTGCGGACCGGTCCCGTTCCCGGGTCCGTCGCGGTGCGCGCGGCCCGGACCGTTTCCGGCGCCTCGACCTCGGCCGGCGCGGGCAAGGGCGCGGGCGCCGTGGCCGGTGGTGGTGGGACGGCCGTGGCGAGGGCATCCGAGCCGGAACCCCGAACGGCCACAGCGCCCGCTGCGGCCGTTTCCGGCGCCGGGGATTCGACCGGTTTCGGGGGCCGGGCGAATTCGCGCGCGACCGCCCGCGGGTTCTGCGCATCCCCGCCGTCGTCGGGCGCCGCGCCACCCGTTTCGTTGCCGCCCGCACTTTCCGGCCCCATTGCTTGCGCCGAGTCCCGGCCCGTATCGCGTTCCGGTGCCGTCGCTTCGGGGGCGGGCACCGCAACCCGGGTGCCCGGCGTGACATCCGGGAACAGACCGGCCCAGTAGGCGACCCCCACGAGGGCACCGGCGACGGCGATACCACCAATTAGGGCCGAGCCTACGCGCATTTTGCCTCTTGACAGCGTGCTGCACGTCCATCGGCAACGTACAGGCGTGGAATCGCCCGTGCAATCCGCACAGCACGGCCGAACTGTCGCCGACAATTGACGTGGGGGACGGGCAGCGCGACAACAATCGTATGGCGGATCTACGGCGCTTGTGCGTGTACTGCGGCTCGCGGCACGGGGCGAGTCCCGGATATGCGACCCTTGCGGCCGCGCTCGGACGGCGCTGCGCGGCCGCCGGCGTGGGCGTTGTCTTTGGTGGGGGCCGCGTCGGCCTCATGGGCGAACTGGCCAGCGCGACGATCGCGGCCGGCGGTGCCATCACGGGGATCATTCCCGATCATCTGCGCCAGCGCGAGGTGGCGCACCCCGACCTGACCGAGCTGGTGGTGGTCGATTCCATGCACGCGCGCAAACGCATTATGGCCGAGCGCGCCGACGCCTTTTGCGTTCTGCCCGGCGGGCTGGGGAGCCTGGACGAGGTGGTGGAGATCATCACCTGGAAACAACTCGGGCTGCACGAAAAGCCGATCGTGCTACTCGACCACGCGGGCTTCTGGCAGCCCTTTCTCGACCTCCTGGCGCACCAGGCGGCGCTCGGCTTCGTCGACGGCGCACACCGCGAGCTGTTCGACGTCGCGGCCGACATCGACGGGGTGTTCGCGGCCATCGAACGCCACCCCGAGCCTGTCGAGATGCTTCAGGGCACCCGGCTCTAACCCCGCGTGGCTGCGGCATATTGCGCGGCACTCGCTGCGTGCTAGGCTCCGCGCGCGACGACGTACGCAGTGGAGGATTTGATGGCGAAAATTACGGTGGCCCATCCCATCGTCGAGCTGGACGGCGATGAGATGACGCGGATCATCTGGGACTGGATCAAGCAGCGGCTGATCCTGCCCTACCTGGATGTCGATCTGCATTACTACGACCTCTCCATCCAGAACCGCGACGCCACCGACGACCAGGTGACCGTGGACGCCGCCAAGGCGATCAAGAAATACGGCGTGGGCGTGAAGTGCGCCACGATCACACCCGACGAGGCGCGCGTCGAGGAGTTCGGCCTGAAGAAGATGTGGCGCTCGCCCAACGGCACGATCCGCAACATCCTGGGCGGCACTGTGTTCCGCGAGCCCATCATCTGCCAGAACGTCCCGCGCATGGTGCCCAACTGGACGCAGCCCATGGTGATCGGCCGCCACGCCCACGCGGACCAGTACAAGGCGCAGGACTTCCGCGTCCCCGGCCCGGGCACCATGAAGGTCGTGTTCGAGCCCGAAGACGGCAGCGCGCCACAGGAATACGAGGTGCACCGCTTCGACGGCCCGGGCGTGGGCATGGGCATGTACAACACCGACCGGTCCATCTACGACTTCGCGCGGGCCTGCTTCAACTTCGCCCTGCAGCGCGGCTGGCCGGTCTACCTGTCCACCAAGAACACCATCCTGAAGGCCTACGACGGGCGCTTCCGCGAGATCTTCCAGGAGGTCTACGACAACGAGTTCAAGGCGCGCTTCGAGGCCGTCGGCGCGTTCTACGAGCACCGCCTGATCGACGACATGGTCGCCGCCTCGCTCAAGTGGTCGGGCGGCTACGTCTGGGCGTGCAAGAACTACGACGGCGACGTCCAGTCCGACACGGTCGCCCAGGGCTTCGGCTCGCTGGGCCTGATGACCTCGGTGCTGATGACGGCGGACGGCAAAACCGTCGAGGCCGAGGCCGCGCACGGCACGGTCACGCGCCACTACCGGATGCATCAGGCGGGCAAGGACACCTCCACCAACCCGATCGCGTCCATCTTCGCCTGGACGCGCGGGCTCAAGTTCCGCGGCGAAATCGACGAGACGCCCGACGTGGTCAACTTCGCCGAGACGCTCGAGCGGGTGTGCATCGAGACCGTCGAGAACGGGCAGATGACCAAGGATCTCGCGCTGCTGGTCGGGGAAAACCAGCGCTGGCTGACCACGCGCGAGTTCTTTGACGCCATCGAGACCAACCTGCAGAAGGCCCTGAACGCGTGAGCAACCACGAGACCGCAGACCGGCTGCACCTCGACCTGCCGGCCGGCCGCGTCACGATCCGGATGCGCCCGGATCTGGCGCCCAATCATGTCGCCCGCATCCGCGAACTGGTCCGCCAGGGGTTTTACGACGGCACGCCCTTCCACCGTGTGATCGCCCGGTTCATGGCCCAGGGCGGCGATCCCAGCGGCACCGGGACCGGCGGTTCCGGACAGACGCTCGCCGGGGAGTTCTCGGACGCCCCGGTGACCCGCGGCACCTGCGGCATGGCGCGCACGCAGGACCCGGACAGCGCGGACAGCCAGTTCTTCATCTGCCTGGCGGACGCGCCGCACCTGCAGGGCCAGTACACGGTCTGGGGCGAGGTCGAGGCCGGCATGGACGCGGTGGACGCGCTCAAGAAGGCGCCCATGGGCCGGCAGTCGGGGCTCGTGGACGATCCCGACCACCTGGTCCGGGCGCGCCTGGTCGAGGACGCGGGCTGAGCCGGGTCACCGTCGGCGCAGGTTGACCCGGGCCGGGTCGTCGGCGGGCCGGTCGGCCGTCCGGCCGTGGCGGCGCCAGCGGGCGATGGCCTGCTCGACCTGCTCGCGCGAGCCGCTCGCCGCGGCCCAGGCGCCGGCGAAGCTGACGGTGCCGCTTTGCGGCCGGGCCGCCGCGGGCAGCTCGTGGAAACGCAGACGCATGGGCGCGGTCGTTCCCGCGCCCACAACCACGGCCTCCCCCGTGCTCAGGGCCGGTAGGGCGTTGAACAGGGCGTCCGCGCCCTCGGGCAGCGCCCGGCGCACAAAGTGCTGATCGTGCTCGTTCGTCATGCGCAGCGCGAACAGCGTGCCGCATTGCGCCAGGATGCTCTCCGACAGCTCGGAGGGGCGCTGGGTAACCAGGCCCAGGCCGATGCCGTACTTCCGCCCCTCCTTGGCGATGCGCGCCAGCGCGTCGCGGGTCGGGCCGAAGCCGCCGCTGGTGTCCGCCGGGATGTAGCGGTGCGCCTCCTCGCACACGAGCAGGACGGGCACCCGATCCTCGGGCCGCGACCACACGGCGAAGTCGAAGATCAACCGCGCCAGCAGGGACACGATCGCGTCCACGATATCCATGGGCACCGCGGACAGGTCGACCACCGTGATCGGCTTGCCGTCGACGGGTATGCGCAGAAGCTGGGCGAGCACCTCGGCCATGGTGTCCTGCACCGCGACGCCGCCGAACATGAAGGCAAAGCGCCGGTCGTTGCGCAGGGTCTCGATGCGCGCCTTGACCCGGCGATAGGGCAGCGAGTCCGAGGGCTTGTCCAGCTCGCCCATGGCCCGGTCGAGGGTTTCGATCACGGTGCTCAGGCGGAAGGGGACCGGCGTGTCCACGGTGATGGGCGGGCGCCCCTCCTCGCCCGCATAGGCGTGCTTCGCCGCGAGCACGGCGCGCTTGAGCAGGTCGCGCTCGGTCGCGCGCAGTTCCGGCTCCGGGCTACAGAACAGGCCCACCATCTCGGCAAAATTGAGCAGCCAGTAGGGCAGCGACATCCGGTCCGGGCGCAGGCGAACCGCCTGGTCGCCGAAAGCTTGCCCGTACTCGTCGTGCGGGTCGAGGAGCACCACGTGCCCCTGGGGATGGTCCGCCAGCATGGCGCGGAGCAGCACCGTGACCGAGCACGACTTGCCCGAGCCTGTGGTGCCCAGAACAGCGAAATGGTTGGAGAGCAGGTCGTCGCTGAGCAGGCAGGCAGGCAGCCGGCCCTCGCGGTCCAGCGTGCCCACCGTGATCCGGCTGTCCGCGCTGGGCAGGTAGACCATCGCCAGGTCGTCGCCGTCGGCCGGCTCGACCGGATCGCCCAGGGCGGGAAAACGCGCCACACCGTGCCGGAACGGCCCCGGACTCCCGTCGGCTTGCGCCGGGCACTCGCCCATCAGGTCCAGCTCGGCCATGCGCGCCTCGCCACCCGGCTGGGCCGGATCGCTGACGACCTGGAGTTCCCGGACCAGCGCGTAGACCAGGGCATACCGCGAGCGAATGCGGACCATGGCCTGGATTGCCGCCGCACCCGCATCGGTGGCGGTATCGTCGAGACGCACCCGGACGTGCGCCCCGGTCACGGCGACCACGGTGCCGAGGGACTGGGTCACGGCGCGTGCCTCGCAAAACGCCGGCGGCGCCCCACTGCGCCGCCCATCCGCGAGGCTCGCCGAGCATGGTTAACAGTTGCTGAACAGCGCAACGGGAACGGGAAAAGCGGCGGGCGCGGCGCGTGTGCCCAGCGCCTTACGCCGCCATGCGCTCGCGCAGCGCGCCGCCGATGGCGTCCACCGCCGCCTGCCCGGCATCGGCGTTCGGCCCGCCGGCCTGCGCCATGTCGGGACGGCCGCCGCCGCCCTTGCCGCCCAGCGCCTGCGCGCCCACGCGCACCAGATCCACCGCGCTGATGCGGTCGGTCAGGTCGTCGGTCACCCCCACGACGAGCGACGCCTTGCCCTCGTTGCTGGTAACGATGGCGGCGACCCCGGTACCCAGGGTCTTCTTCATCTCGTCCGCCATCGCCTTGAGGTCCTTGGGCGGGACGTCGGCGACCACGCGACTGGCGAAGGGCACGCCGTTGATGTCCTGGGTCTCGGGCTGCGCGCCGGCGCCGCCGGTGGCGAGCTTTTTCCGCGTCTCGGCGAGTTCGTGCTCCAGGCGCTTGCGCTCCTCGACGAGCTGCTGCAGCCGGGTGGTCACCGCCGCGGGCGTGGTGCGCAGGGTGCGCGCCGCATCGGCCAGGGTATCCTCCTGCTCGCGGACGAGGGATTCGGCCGCCTCGTGCGCCACCGCCTCGATCCGGCGCACGCCCGCGGCGAGCCCTTCCTCGCGGACGATCTTGAAGAACCCGATATCCCCGGTGCGCCGGACGTGCGTGCCGCCGCAGAGTTCCATGGAGTACGGCGCGTTCGCGCCCGCATCGACGCCGCCCATGGCGACCATGCGCACTTCCTCGCCGTACTTTTCGCCGAACAGGGCGAGCGCCCCCGCCTCGATGGCGTCGTTCATGGGCATCACGCGCGCGGTGACCTCGGTGTTCTCGCGGATGCGCGCGTTCACCGCCTTTTCGACCGCGACCAGGTCGTCGTTCTGGATGGGAACGGGCTGGCTGATGTCGAAGCGCAACCGGTCGGGTGCGACGAGCGAGCCCTTCTGCGTGACGTGCGCGCCGAGCTGCCGGCGCAGCGCCTCGTGCAGCAGGTGGGTCGCCGAGTGGTGCGCGCGCAGCCGGTCGCGGCGCGCCGCATCGATGGCCAAATGCACGGATTCGCCGGCGTCCACGTGGCCCTGCTCGACGGTGCCCACGTGGACGTGCAGGTCGCCCACCTTTTTCTGGGTGTCGGTCACCCGGATGCGGCCGTTGGGGCCCGTGATGACGCCGGTGTCGCCCACCTGGCCGCCGGACTCGCCGTAGAACGGCGTCTGGTTGGTGACGACCTGGACCTGCTGGCCAGCCTGGACGCGCTCGACCCGGTTGCCGTCCCGGACGAGGCCCATGACCGCGCCGTTGGCTTCGTCGGTGTCGTAGCCCAGGAACTCACTCGCGCCGATCTCCTCGCGCAGCTCGAACCAGATGTGCTCGAAGGCCTGCTCGCCCGAGCCCGCCCAGGCCTTGCGCGCGGCCTCGCGCTGGGCCTGCATGGCACGGTCAAAACCGGCCTGATCCACGGCCATGCCCTGCCCGCGCAGGATGTCGGCGGTGAGGTCGAGCGGGAAGCCGTAGGTATCGTAGAGCTTGAACGCAACCTCGCCGGGCAGCGTGCCGCCCTCGGGCAGGCGGCTGGTTTCCTCGTTCAGAAGGCGCAGTCCGCGATCGAGGGTCTCCTGGAAGCGCGTCTCCTCCATCTTGAGGGTCTCGGTCACCAGCGGCTCGGCGCGCCGCAGTTCCTGGAAGTGCCCGCCCATCTCGTTCACCAGCACGGGCACCAGCCGCCACATGATGGGCTCGCGCACGCCCAGCTTGTGCACGTGGCGCATCGCGCGGCGCATAATGCGGCGCAGGACGTAACCACGGCCCTCGTTGGACGGCATCACGCCGTCGGCCATCAGGAACGCCGTGGCGCGCAGATGGTCCGCGATGACCTTGTGCGAGACCTTGAAGTCGCCGTCCGGCGACACCCCAGACAGGTCCGCCGAGGCCGCCATGAGGCGGCGGAACTGGTCGGTGTCGTAGTTGTCGTGCACGCCCTGGAGGACGGCCGCGATGCGCTCCAGCCCCATGCCGGTGTCGATGGAGGGGCGCGGCAGCGGCTCCATCACGCCCGGCTCGGGCTGGTCGTACTGCATGAACACGAGATTCCAGATCTCGATGAAGCGGTCGCCGTCCTCGTCCGCGCTCCCCGGCGGCCCGCCCGGCAGTTCCGGCCCGTGGTC
Source organism: uncultured Limimonas sp. (assembly GCA_913055855.1). Taxonomy (GTDB): domain Bacteria; phylum Pseudomonadota; class Alphaproteobacteria; order Kiloniellales; family Rhodovibrionaceae; genus CAJXKW01. The sequence continues at coordinate 7,248 of CAJXKW010000084.1, forward strand.
GTAGAAGATCTCGGAACACGGCCCGCACGGGCCGGTGTCTCCCATGGCCCAGAAGTTGTCCGAGCCGTCGATGCGCAGGATGCGGTCGTCGGGCAGGCCGGCGATCTTTTTCCAGAGTTCGTAGGCCTCGTCGTCGTCCTTGTAGACGGTGGCCAGAAGACGCTCCTCGGGCAGCCCGAACTCCGTCGTCACGAGCTGCCAAGCCAATTGGATAGCCCGTTCCTTGAAATAGTCGCCGAAGGAGAAATTGCCCAGCATCTCGAAAAAGGTGTGATGCCGGGCCGTATAGCCGACGTTCTCCAGATCGTTGTGCTTGCCGCCCGCGCGCACACACTTTTGCGATGTAACAGCGCGGTTGTAGGAACGGTGCTCTTCGCCGGTAAAGACGTTCTTGAACTGCACCATGCCCGCGTTGGTGAAGAGCAGCGTGGGATCGTTGCGCGGCACCAGCGGCGAGGACGAGACCACCTCGTGGTCGTGCCGCCGGAAGAACTCAAGGAAGGTGCTGCGGATTTCGTTGCTGCTTGTCATTGCCGCTCCTTGACCCCTGCGCGCTACGGTTCACGCCGGCGCGGGCGCCCGACCGTGCCGGGGCGGCTATGTAGCGAGCGTGCGCGGGCATGTCCACCCGCGCCGGTTACCGGCCCGCGACGCGCTCAGCCGGCCTCCTCGCTGCTCTCGCCGCCGCCCTCGCCCGGGTCCTCGAGCATGTTGGAGGCCACCAGCCCGGCGTTCTCGCGCACCTTGGCCTCGATCTGGTTGGCCGTGTCGGCGTTTTCCTTGAGGAACCGCTTGGCGTTCTCGCGTCCCTGACCAATGCGCTGCCCGTTGTAGGAGAACCACGCCCCGGCTTTTTCGACGATGCCGGCGGAGACGCCCAGATCGAGCAGCTCGCCCGTCTTGGAGATGCCCTCGCCGTACATGATGTCGAACTCGACCGTGCGGAACGGCGGGGCCATCTTGTTCTTCACCACCTTGACCTTGGTCTGGTTGCCCACAACGGTATCGCGGTCCTTGATCGAGCCGATGCGGCGGATATCCATGCGCACCGAACTATAGAACTTGAGCGCATTGCCGCCGGTGGTGGTCTCCGGACTGCCGAACATCACGCCGATCTTCATGCGGATCTGGTTGATGAAGATGACCATGGTGTTCGACCGGGCGATCGAACTCGCCAGCTTGCGCAGCGCCTGGCTCATCAGCCGCGCCTGCAAGCCGGGCTGCGAATCGCCCATCTCGCCCTCGAGTTCGGCGCGCGGCACCAGCGCCGCGACCGAATCGATCACCAGGACATCAAGCGCCCCCGAGCGCACCAGGGTGTCCGCGATCTCCAGCGCCTGCTCGCCGGCGTCGGGCTGGGAGATCAGCAGCTCCTCGATATCGCAGCCGAGCTTCTTGGCGTAGCTCGGGTCGAGGGCGTGCTCGGCGTCGACGAAGGCGCAGGTGCCGCCGCCCTTCTGCGCTTCGGCCACGGCATGCAGGGCAAGCGTCGTCTTGCCCGAGGATTCGGGGCCGTAGATCTCGATCACGCGCCCGCGCGGCAGACCGCCGATGCCAAGCGCAATGTCCAGCCCGAGCGAGCCGGTCGAGATGGTCTCCGCCTCGACGACGCTCTGGCGCTCGCCCAGGCGCATCACCGAGCCCTTGCCGAAAGAGCGTTCGATTTGCCCGAGCGCGGCGTCCAGCGCCTTCTGCTTGTCCTGGGTCTGCGATTTCTTACTGGCCAAACTCAACACATTCTGTTGCGCCATGGATGCAGGGATCCCTTATCCCACAACCGATCCCGCGACTTCAACGCGTTCTCCGCGTTCCGCCGTCCCATGCCGCCTTGTACCCGAATTGTTCTCCTGCGCCAAGAGCAAACTCGATCAAACCGCGAACAACGGGCCGGCAACACGGGGCTACGCGTCGCGGCCGTGGATCGCCTGCTTCACGGCGGCGGCCAGCGCCTTCAGGCTGAACGGCTTGGACAGGAACAGGACCTCCTGGTCGGAATCCAGCTGCTGGCGGAACGAATCCTCCGTATAGCCGGAAATGAAGATGACCTTGAGGGCCTCCTGGCGCTCACGGGCCCGCCGGACCAGGGTCGGCCCGTCGATATTGGGCATGACCACATCCGTGATGAGCACGTCGATCGGCGTCGAGTCGCGTTCCATGTGCGCCAGCGCCGCCTCGCCCGAACTCGCCTCGGTCACGGTGTAGCCCTTCTTGCGCAGCGCGCGCGCGGCGAACGAGCGCACGGCATCCTCGTCCTCCACCAGCAGGAGGTTCGCGGTGCCCGTCAGGTCCCGCGTCTGCGCCGTCTCCCGGGTGCGTTGCGCCGCCTCTTCGGCGGTCTCCCGATAACGCGGCAGGTAGATCCGGAAGGTCGTGCCCGCGCCGGGCGTGCTGTCGACGAGAATGAAACCGCCCGTCTGCTTGACGATGCCATAGACCGTGGACAGCCCCAGGCCCGTGCCGCCGCCGAACTCCTTGGTGGAGAAGAACGGATCGAAGATCCGGTCCAGGTGTTCCTTGGGGATGCCGTGACCCTCGTCGGCGATCTCGATCCACACGTAGGCGCCGGCGGGGACCTTTTCGCTCTCGCGCGTGATGGGCTCGGCAAGATCGACGTTGCCGGTCCGGATCGTCAGGTGCCCGCCATCCTCGCCCATGGCGTCGCGCGCGTTCACGGCGAGATTGATGATGACCTGCTCGAACTGCCCCTGGTCCACCTTCACGGGGTAGAGGTCGCGCCCGTGGCTGATGTCGAGTTCGATGGTCTCGCCCAGCAGCCGGCGCAGAAGGTGGGTCAGCTCGGCCAGCACGTCGGTGATCGACAGCACCGTCGGGCGCAGCGTCTGCTGGCGCGAGAACGCCAGGAGCTGGCGCACCAGGTTCGCCGCCCGGTTGGCGTTCTGCTTGATCTGCATGAGATCGGCGAAGGACTGATCCCCCGGCCGGTGGCGCAGCAGGAGCAGGTCGCAATAGCCGATCATGGCCGTGAGCAGGTTGTTGAAGTCGTGCGCCACACCCCCGGCAAGCTGGCCCACCGCCTGCATCTTCTGGGACTGGGCGAACTGCAGCTCGAGGCGCTTTTGTTCCGTGGCGTCGATGAGATGGACGACGTAGCTCGTCCCGCTTGCCGGATCGCCCACGCCGGTGGCGAACAGGGTGCACACGCGCTCGCTGGTGCGCCCGCGGATCTCCGGCGCGCCGGCGTGGCCGTTCCCGCTCAACGCGTTCTGGACGTTCGGGCGATCCTCGGTGGTGACCAGCTCGGCCAGGGCGCAGCCCACAAGCGCGGGCGAATCGGGCGCGAGCATGTCCCGGAACGCGGCGTTGCACGCGGTGATGCTGCCCGCCGAATCGAGAAAGCCGATCCCGACGGGGGCCTCGGCGAAGAGCTGGCGAAAGCGCCGCTGGGCCTGCTCCAGCGCATCGACATAGGTGCGATCCGCACTCAGGTTGCGCACCACCGCCAGCGCCGCATCGCCCGCCCCGTCGCCAGCGGCGATCCGCGCCTGGCTGACGTAGCCGCGAAACCGCCGGCCGTCACGCCCGGCGAACATCGCTTCCCCGTGCGCCGTGGCGCCCGGCGCCGGCGGCGCCCCCTCGCCGGTGAGCGGGCACCAGGGCGGCTGGTGGTCCGATTCCGGCAGCCGCGCCATCACCTCGTGCATGGGCCGTTCGCCGCCGAACAGCTCGCCGCGCGGCACACCAAGCCAGTGCGCAAAGGTTTCGTTCGCCGACCGGAAATACCCCGCCGTGTCGACGACAAAGAACCCGATCGGCGCGTGCGCCAGAAGATCGGCAATCTGGGCGTGGATCCCGCTATCCGTCTGCGACGCCACCGCCGCGGCGCGCCAGCAGGTTGCGCCGCCGCGGAGTGGCGTTGCATTCACGGAAAACCGGCGGGCGTCGCCATGCGCGCCGGCCAGCACCACCTCGATGCGCGCGCCGCCGTCGCGGTGGGCCCGGCCGGCCAGATCCTGCAGGGCGTCCGCCGTGCTGCGATCCGCCGTCCGGGACGCGAGCACCTCGGGCAACGGCCGGTCGGCGCGGCCGAATTCCTGCGCAAAGGCGGCATTGCTGCGCCGCGGCCGTCCCTTTGCGTCGACGATCTGGCGCGCCTCCGGCGCGGCATCGAAGGCGTCGGCGAGCCACCCCAGCCGCCGGCGCACGCGCAGGGCCAGGAACGTGCCCGCAGCCGCGAGCAGGACGACACCAAGCGCCGCCAGACCGAGGGTGATGCCGAGCCGAAGCGCGCCCGCGCCGCCCGGCGCGTCCGGAAACTGCGCGGCCGCGGGGAAGGCGCCCGCAACCACCGTCGGCGCCGCGCACAGGGCCGCGCGAACGCCGCGTCGCCGCCGCCAGATGCCGCCCCGGCCGGGCCGAGAATCCATGCGCACGTCCCTTCGCTCAGCCCGCGGCCCGGCCCTGTTGGCCGCCGCGCTGGCGCATGACGTAGCCGATCACCTGCGCCACCGCCTTGTAGTGCTCGGGCGGGATTTCCTGATCGAGTTCCACGGTGTCGTAAAGCACGCGGGCCAGCGGCGGGTTTTCCACGATGGGCACGTCGTTCTCGCGCGCCACTTCGCGGATCCGGTAGGCGACCAGATCCTGGCCCTTCGCCACGACCTTGGGCGCGGCCATCTCGGTCTGGATGTATTTCAGCGCCACGGCGAAATGCGTCGGGTTGGTGACCACGGCCGTGGCGTCGGGCACCTCCGCCATCATGCGCTTGCGCGACTTCTCCTGCCGGAGCTGCTTCATCTTCTGCTTGACCTGCGGGTCGCCTTCCGTCTGCTTCTGCTCGTCCTTCACCTCCTTCTTGCTCATCATCATTTCTTCGTTGTGCTTGAATTGCTGGAAGGCGAAGTCAGCGACGGCGATCACGAGCAGCACGGAGAGGACGGCGACGATCACCTTCACCGCCATCCAGCGCAGGATTTCCAGCATCTCCGGCAGCGAAATGCCCGCCAGGTTGGTCAACTCGTCGCGGTACGGATACATGACGAGCACCACCGCGAGCGTGACGATGCTCAGCTTGGCGATTCCCTTGGCGAATTCCACCAGGGACTTCATCGAGAAGAGCCGCTGCGTCCCCTTGATCAGGGAGATCTTCTCCAGCTTGGGCTTGAGCTGCTCGGCCGTCAGGAGCGGGCCGATCTGGATGAAGTTGGCGAACAGCCCGGCAAAGACCGTGATCAGCATGGGGATGAACAGCGCCCAGAAGATCTCCACGATCGTCTCCACGATCATGGCGCCGAGGTTGCCGGGGTCCGCCGGGATCGCGTGCGGCTTGGCCACGTAGGGCTCCATGGCCTGCTTGATGTCCGAGGCCGCGCTCGGGCCGAAAAAGCCGATGAGCAGGCCAAAGGCCGCGATCATGAACCAGTGATTGACTTCCTGGGACTTGGCCACCTGCCCCCGGCGGCGCGCGTCGTCGAGCTTTTTCTGGGTGGGCTGTTCCGTTTTTGAACTCTTGTCTTCCTCGCTCGACACGGCGACCGCTCCATCAGGTCTGCGTGAACGGCCGGAAGGCCTGTTCGAAATTGGTCAGGAACCAGCTCATGATCGCCGGAAACGCCAGCAGCAGGATTCCAAGCCCGCCCAGAATCTGCAACGGCAGGGCGACCAGGAAGATCTGAACCTGGGGCATGAGCCGGCCGAGCAGGCCCATGAGCAGGTAGACGAGCAGGCCCACGGCCAGGAACGGCGCGCCCAACTGCGCGCCCAGGATGAACGACTGCGAGACCGTGCGCGCCATCTGCTGCGAAAAGTCGCCCACCGGGGGAATCCCGCCCGGCGGGAACAGCGCGTAGCTGTCCAGGATCGCGGCGAACAGGATCTCGTGCATGCCCGTGGCGAACATCAGCACGGTCGCGGTGACGCTCAGGAACGAGCCGATGATCGACGCCTGCTGATCGGCCAGCGGGGACTGGACGTGCGCGTTCGCCAGGTGCGCCATGTGGGACATGATCGTCCCGGCCACCGAGAGGGCGGCCATCATCACCTTGGCCACCGACCCCAGAAAGAGCCCGATGAAGAGTTCGCCCACGAGCAGCAGGAACAGGACCGAGACCGACTCGGGCTCACCCGGAAGCCGCGGCTCCACCACCGGCGCGATCGCCACCGTCGTGGCCAGGGCGAAAATCAGGCGCACCCGGGCCATGACGTAGGAATCGCCGATGCCGGGAAGCTGCATCATGGCGGCCCCGGTGCGCACGAAGACGAGCACCAGGGCGAACAGGGTCGCGGGAAGGAACTCCTGCAGCATCCGGGGCTAGGTGCCCAGGCCGATGATCTTGTCGGCAAGCTGCTGCATGAAAACCTGCATGCGGTTCACCATGAACGGCGCCATCGCGATCAGGGTGATGACCACAACCAGGATCTTGGGCACGAAGACCAGGGTCATCTCCTGCATCTGCGTCAGCGCCTGAAACAGCGCGACCAGCAGGCCGATCCCCAGCGCAGCGAGCAGCACCGGCCCGCCTACGGTGAGCACCACCACGAGGGTCTCGCGCCCGACTTCGATGATTTCGGTTTCGTTCATGGCTCGGCGCTTATCGCTATCGGGCGCGCCGCCACGGTCATGCCCAGGACGAAAGTACGGGCAAGAACCCCGACCAAGGCGGAGCTTGGCCGCCCCGGCCCTAGATGGGCATGCGCATGACGTGCTTGTACGCCTCGACAGCCTTGTCGCGGATCGCGGTCACGGTCTGGAGCGTCGTCTCGGCCTTGGACATGGCCATCACCACATCGTTGATGTTCGCCTCGCCCGCGGCCGCGGCCAGGGACATCTTCTCACCCTTTTCCAGGGTGTGGATGGCCTCTTTGCTTTCCTGACGCAGCACCTCGCCGAAGCTGGGCGCGTTGGGGTCGCCCGCCTGCTCGCCCTGCTGGCCGGGTTGGTTCGGCCCCAGGCGCTGCGCCTGCTGGGCGGCCTGGCGGTAAGCGTTGAGCGCCTCGGTATAGGAAACGGCCATGGCGTCGTGTGCTCCAGTTTCGCCTCGTTACGCCGCGGCGCGGGCCGATCCGCGCGGGCGGGTCAGCGCAGCAGGCCCAGCGTGCCGCGCACCATCTGGCGCGACGCCTCGATGACCTTCAGGTTCGCCTCGTAGCTGCGCTGCGCTTCCTTCATGTCCGCCATTTCCACCAGCGGCTTGACGTTGGGCACCTTGACGTAGCCCTCCTGGTTCGCCGCCGGATGGTCGGGCCGGTACTTCTGCGGGAAATCGCCCTGGTCGCGGTCGATGTCCTCCACCTTCACCTGATGAACGCCCAACTCTTCGTTCATCTGGTTCTCGAAGGTGATGATCTTGCGCCGGTACGGTTCACCCTCGGGCGTTTTCGCCAGCGAATTCGCGTTGGCGACGTTCTCCGCGAGCACGCGCATGCGGGCACCCTGGCTCTTCATGCCCGATGCCGAGATGAACAGCGTGTCCGTCAGACCACCCATGGCACGTTCCCCGTCGGCGTGCGTTCCGGGACGGCCGGCTTACCGGCCACCCTTGCCCAGCGCGATTTTTACGAGCTGTCCGTTCTTGCGGTAGAGCGAGGTCATCTCCTGGTGGCTCATCTGGGTGTCTGCCACCTTGACCATCTGCTCCTCCAGGATGACCGCGTTGCCCGAAGGCGACGTCTCGTAGGTATCCTCCGACTTTTCCTTGTCGGGCGCCTCGCGTGCGGGGACGCTCGCGTTGATATGGCCGGAGTCGGTCACCTCGGGCGACATCGGCTTAAGCGCCCGCTTCAGGGTGTCCTCGAAAGCCGGTTCTTCCAGATCCTGCGGGCGGTAGCCCGGCGTGTTGGCGTTCGCGATGTTCCTGGACAGCACCGTCTGGCGCTCCTGCAGCCAATCGATGCGCCGCGACAGCGCGTCCATCACGTTGAAATTCGCCATAGCTCGCGATCGTCCCCGGCTCTTGCGCCCTTGCGCCGTTGCGAAAGGCCACGCTCGGCACGTACCCTCAATCTGCAACCGGCTTGTTAATAAGGCGTAAATCTCGCGCGCCGCGGCCCGGACGCGGCCCTGGAGGGGATGCCCGCACGATGCTCTACCTGACCCGCAAGATCGGCGAATCCGTCGTCATCAACGACGAGATCGAGGTCAAGATCGTCGAGGTAAAGGGCAAGTCAGCGAAACTGGGCATCAGCTTTCCCGAACACGCCACTGTCCTGCGCCGCGAGGTGTACGAGCGCATCCAGGCGGAAAACCGGGCGGCGGCGGCGAGCGCCGAGGCGCTTCCCGACGCCCTGGCCGGCCAGTCGAATCCGCTGGGCCGCCGCTCAGGCGGCGAGGACTCCTGAGGGGCGCGGGCCCGCACGGGCTTTGCAGCTAACAGATTATTAAACACGTCCTGGCACCCTTCTGCCCCGGATCAACCGGTCAACATGCGCGGTCTCTGTCGACATTGCCGGCCGAGGACCAGTCCAGGGTGAACGCCGAGGATTTCGACACCGAGGATCCCGACGCCGACGCCGCGCCCGCGCTCCCCGATACGGGGGAAGCGGCGCTGCAGCGCCAACTTGACGGCATCGCGGCGGAGCGCGGGCTGGATCGGGCCCAGGTCACGGCCGCGGCGCAGTTGGACAACATGCCGGGCGTAACGCCCACCGCGTTCACCGCCATCACGGGCATCCTGGATGTCCTGGTCGACGCCGAGTCGCGCGCGGAGGCGGCGCCGAGCACGGAAGAGGACGGCACCTGAGCCATGACGGCCGAGCTGGCACAGCAGCTGGATGCGCTCAACGACTGGGTCGCGCGCCTGGAGCGCGAGGTCACCGAGGGGGCCAGCGTGGATCTGACGGGCCTGGACAGCGAGGTGCAGCGCGCCTGCGACGCGGTCGCCGCGCACCCCGCCGAAACCGTGGCGGCGCTGCGGCCCCGTCTGTCCGAGCTCCTCGCCGGCATGGACCGGCTGGACGCGCGCATGCGCGAGCAGTTCGAGGGCATCCGCGCCGAGCTCCAGGCGCACGGCCGGCGCAGCCAGGCGAACCGGGCGTACGCGCAGTGGCTTCCCGGCAAGCCCGCCACCGACACATGATCGATTCGTCCACCTACGCCCAGGCCGTCCTGGCCCTGATCTTCGTGATCGGGCTGATTCTCCTGGTCGCCTGGGCCGTGCGGCGCTTCGGCATCGGCGGCCGCTTCGCCCCGCCGCCGGGGAGCCGGCGCCGGCTTCAGATCGTCGAGGTCGCGCCCGTGGACGCCCGGAACAAGCTCGTCATGGTTCGCCGTGACGAGATCGAACACCTGCTCCTCGTGGGCGCCGGCGACCCCGTCGTCGTGGAGCGCGGCATCGGCGCCGAACGGTTCGCCTAT
>CAJXKW010000085.1 GCA_913055855.1 uncultured Limimonas sp.
ATGCGGTCGGTGGTGGTGCGCCCGCTGTAGCTGATCCAGACCGCCAGGCAGACCAGGACATTGCCCAGCATCCCGGCGAAGAAGGTCTCCGTGCCGTCCAGCTCGGCCATGCGTGCGGCCACGGCCGTGGCCTTGGCGCCGATGGCGGAATCGTGCGCACGGCTGATCGCGGCCGCGACGGAAATCGCGGCGGTGGCGATGGCGCCCAGCAGGTTGCCGATGTAGATCACCACCCAGGCGCGCACCAATTCCCAGCTTCGGATCCGCCCGCTGACCAGGGCGATGACCATCAGGTTGTTGGAGGTGAACAGCTCCGCGCCGCCGATGATGACCAGGACCAGGGCGAGAGAGAACGCAATCCCGCCGACCAGCGCCGAGAACCCCGCCGGGACACCGGCGGCGTCGGTGCCGACGGTTACGCCCATGGCGAAGAGCGCGCCGAAACCGATGAACGCGCCCGCGAGCACGGCCAGGGTTAGCAGCGGCGTGACGGCCATGCGCGCTTTTTCGGCGCCGCCGTGCTGGACCTTGCTGGCGATTTCGTCGGGCAGCAGGGCGTCGATTCCCACCACGTGGTGATGGTGGTGATGCTGCGCGCCCGTTTCGCGCTCGGGCGGCTTGGGCTGATCGAGCATGCGCATCTCCCCGGCCCGGGTGCGGCGCCGCTGCACGGTGATGTCGGCAGCGCCCCACCGGGCACAAGGGCTAGAGCCGCGCCCTTTCGGGCGAGATGCGGGCTCAACCGCCGAGGAGGCCGCTAACCAGGATCCAGGCGATGGCCACCGGGGCGAGGAAGCGCACGACCAGGCGCCAGCCGGCGACGAGCACGCCCCCGCCGCCCTGCGGCGCCAGGCTCGCCTCGATCCGACCGCCCAGCACCCAGCCGGTGAACACGGCGATGAGCAGGCCGCCCAGGGGGAGCATCAGCTTCGCCGTGACGTAGTCGGCGATGTCGAAGATGGTCATGTCGAACAGGGTGACGCCCGACCACATGCCCAGCGACCACGAGGACGGAATGCCCAGCACAAACGCCACCATGCCCGTGAGTACGGCCGCCGTGTGCCGGCGCATCCCGCGCGCGCCGATGAGAAAGGCGCAGACCGGCTCCATCAGCGCCACCGTGCTGGTCAGCGCGGCGAAGGCGAGCAGGACGAAGAACAGCGTCCCGAAGACCTGCCCCAGGGGCATCTGGGCGAAGATCTCGGGCAGGGTGACGAAGACCAGACCGGGCCCCGCGCCGGGCTCCAGGCCGAAGGCGAACACCGCGGGGAGCACCACCAGTCCGGCCGAAATGGCGATACCGGTGTCCAGTGCGACGATCGCCCCCGCCGACCGGCCCACGTTGTGCGCGCTGTTCATGTAGCTGCCGTAGGTGAGCATGGCGCCCAGGCCCAGCGAAAGGGAGAAGAACGCCTGGCCCAGCGCGGCGTTGATGGTGTCGAAATCGACTGCGCCAAAGTCCGGCGCGAAGAGGAAGGCCACGCCGTCCAGTGCGCCCGGGAGGGTGAGCGCGCGCACCATGAGGGCAACGAGAAGGAGCAGCAGAAGCGGCATGAGCACCAGGCTCAGGCGCTCGATCCCGCGGCTGACACCGCGCCAGATGACGACAGCCGTCACCGTCATGAAGCCGGCACCAAAGAGCAGCGGGGTGAGCGGCTGCGCCACGAAGGCATTGAACACGTCGGCCGCCTGCGTCCCCTCGGCGGTGAACGCGCCGGCCGCCATCTTGCCGGCGTAGGCGACGGTCCAGCCGGCGACAATGCTGTAGAAGGACAGGATGATGAGTGCCGAGGCCACGCCCAGCCAACCGATGACGGCCCAGCGTGGCTTACCCAGCCGATGGAACGCCGTGACGGCGTTGGCCTGGGCGAGGCGGCCGATGGCGAGTTCGGCGACCAGGACGCTCAGCCCGATGGTGAAGACGAGGCCGAGATAGATCAGGACGAACGCGCCCCCGCCGTTCTCCCCGGCGAGGTAGGGAAAGCGCCAGATGTTGCCCAGGCCGATGGCGGAGCCCGCGGCGGCCAAGATGGCGCCCAGCGGGGAGGCCCAGTGCTCGCGCTTCTTTGGCTTGCCGGACGGGGCGGAACCCGCACCGGCGACGGATGGCTCGGACGTCATGTCGGTATGCGCACCCTGCGGCGTGGATTGGGAACGCGCGCGTGTATAGCGATGCGGGCGGGGCGTGCCAATCCCGCTTTGCGCCGCTTCGCGCCAATCGGGGGCCGAACGGCATGAGCACAGGAGGGATCGCACGTATGGGTCGAAACCGCCCTGTGCATGGCCCCACGGCGTTCGTGGAAGGGCGGCCGGAGGTTAGCCTCCTTCTTATCCTTCGCCGGCTGCTTCTCCCGGGCCGGTATAATACGCCGGGTACTCGCGCGCGACGATCGGGCCGTCGCTGCGGAAGGCGTAGCAGCTGTCGAGCAGCGGCGGACGTTGGCCGCCCGTCGGCTTGATCTTCCCCTCCGCGGCGAGGATGGGATACATGGTCTGGAAGGCCACGGTCGCCATGGCGCCGATCAGTTCGGTGATATGGGTGCACCCTTCGGTGCCGCCCATGGCGTTCCGCACCGTGCGGCGCCAGCCCGCCCCCATGCGCGCGCCGATGAGTTTGGTATAGTTCCCCGCGATCTCGGGGCAGACGTTGAACGGGCTCGCGTCGGTCGCCGCTTCGATGTCGCGGACGACGAAATCTTCGCCAAGGGTGATGCGAACGGCCATTTCGTGCAGCGGCTCGCCCGCGGCCACGTTGGCGCGATCGTAATTGGAGAAGCTGTAGGTCTTGGTATCCGCGATCCAGCCCTCGACATCCCACAGCCCGTCGCGGCGCCGGAACCCGCGGAAGTCGTAGCGGCGCTGGTGCAGTTCCTCGCGCTCGGCCGGGGCGGACAAGGGCATGGCGTTTCTCCGAAAGCGGGCCAATGTTGCAGCGCACACTTTACGGCCCGGGCAGCAAACGTCAAGCCGGCGACGCAAGGGTACGTGTGGCGTAGGGGCGGTCAGCCGGATTCCCCCAACGTCTCGACCGCCTCGCCATCGGCTTCCGGCGCGGCCGTCTCGGGCGGGGTGATCTTGATCGAGGTGATCTGGTTGCGCTGCCGGCCCAGGATCTCGAAGCGGAAATCGTGGAACACGAAGACCTGACCCACGTCCGGGATGCGCTGCGCCTCGTGGAGCACGAGGCCGGCGATGGTGGAGGCGTCCTCGTCGGGCAGGCGCCATTCGAACTGCCGGTTCAGGTCGCGGATGGTCACCGTCCCCTCGACCACGATCGCCCCGTCCTTGAGCGGCTTGACGCCCTCGATCTCGGTGTCGTGCTCGTCGGAGATCTCGCCCACGATCTCCTCGAGGATGTCTTCCAGCGTGACGATTCCCAGCAGCTCGCCGTACTCGTCCACGACGATGGCGAAATGTTCGTGCCGGCGCCGGAACGACTGGAGCTGGCTCAACAGGTCCGTGGCGTCCGGGATGAACCAGGGCTCGTTGGCCAGGGCGGCGGCGTCGATCTGGTCCAGCTCGCCGTCCGCGGCCTTGACCGCGTTGAACAGCTTCTTGACGTGGAGAACGCCCACGATGTTGTCCGAGGTCCCACGCCACAGCGGGATCCGCGTGTAGGGCGCGGCGAGCACCTGGCGGATCAGTTCCTCGGGCGGCAGGTCGGCGTTCACCGTGACGATGTTCTTGCGGTGGGTCATGATCGCGCCCACCTCGACGTCGCCCAGGTCGAGGACGGAACGGAGCATCTGCCGCTCCTGGCGTACCTCCTCGCCACCGCCGGCGTGCAGGTCGATGGCCCCGCGCAGCTCCTCCTCCGTCTGCGCCGAGCCCAGCGGCGCGCCGATGTCCACGCCCACGAGCTTCAGCGCCTGATGGACGAAGACGTAGATGGCGTGGGTGACGGGACCGAAGACCACCACGAAGACGCGCATCACCGGCGCGACATGTACGGCCATCTTGTCGGCGTTGTGGATGGCGTAGGTCTTGGGCAGCACCTCGGAGAAGATGAGCACCAGCAGCGTCATCACAACCGTGGCGTAAAGCACGCCCGCGTCGCCCACGAGCCGGACGAGCACGCCGGTGGCGATCGCCGAAGCCATGATGTTGACCAGGTTGTTGCCGAGCAGGATCGCGCCGATCAGGTGCTCCTTGCGCTGCCACAACCGGTTGACCATGGCCGCGCCGGCTGAGCCCTGCTGTTCCATGGCGTGCATGCGCGGCCGCGAGGCGCCCGTCAGCGCCGTCTCCGAACCGGAAAAGAAACCGGACGCCAGGAGAAGCCCGGCGATCCCGAGGATGGCGAGAAGAAGGTCGGTTCCCATGGTGTATCGTGCGATCCGATGTCGGGCGTGAAGGCGATGGCCGGGTCTCAGGCGGCGACCGCCGTCGCGAGCAGGGCGCGTACGGCATCCGCCGGGACGTCCCGCGACAGGAACGCGCCGCCGATACCGTTGAGCAGGACGAAAGTCGTGCGCCCGTCGCGCACCTTCTTGTCCTTTTGCATATGGGCCATCAGCCGCTCCGGCTCGAAGACCCGCCCGGGCACCTGCGCCGGGCTCGTGGGCAGGCCCACGGCCGCCAGGTGGTTGCGGATGCGCACCGCGTGCTCGGCCGGGCAGTGGCCCAGTTCCACGGACAGGTCCGCGGCCAGGACGGTGCCGATGGCCACCGCCTCGCCGTGGAGCAGCGCATCCCCGTAGCCGCACGCCGCCTCAAGGGCGTGGGCGAAGGTGTGGCCCAGGTTGAGCAGGGCGCGCGCGCCGCTGGACTCGCGCTCGTCCGCGGCGACGATGTCGGCCTTGCGCCGGCACGAGCGCACCACCGCGTGCCGGCGCGCCGCGCGTTCCCCCTCGATGGCGTCGAGGCCGTTGGTCTCCAGCCAGGCGAAAAAGCCCGGATCGTCGATGCAGCCGTACTTGACCACCTCGGCGTAGCCGGCGAGGCGTTGCCGAAGGGGCAGCGTATCGAGGACGTCGGTGTCCGCCAGGACGGCGCGCGGCTGGTGGAACGCCCCCACCAGGTTCTTGCCGTGCGCGCTGTTGATCCCGGTTTTGCCGCCCACGGAGCTGTCCACCTGCGCGAGCAGGGTGGTGGGGACCTGAACCACGTCGATGCCGCGCAGGGTGACGGCCGCGGCGAAGCCGGCGAGATCGCCGATCACGCCGCCGCCCAGCGCGATAACGGTGTCCCGCCGCTCGGCGCCTTTTTCCAGAAGCGTCTCGACGACGCGCTGGAGGTGTTGGAAATCCTTGGTGAACTCACCGGCGGGGAGAACCAGGCTCTCCACGGCGATCCCGCCCGTTGCGAGGCCGCGCACCAGGGCGGGCAGGTGCTGTTCGGCGAGGTTTTCGTCGGTCACGACGAAGACGCGCGGGCGCTGGAGCAGCGGCGCCAGCAGCTCACCGGCGCGCGCCAGGAGGCCGGCGCCCACCACGATGTCGTAGCTGCGCGCGCCCAGGTCGACGCGCAGGGTCTCGGTTTCGCTCACGAAAGGACCTCGTTCACAGCAGGAACTCGCTTGCGCACGATGGTCGCGCTCGCCACGGCATGGCTGTGCTCAGGACAGGCAGCGGCCGTTCGCGGCGTCCACGGCGACGGATTCGGCCGCCGACGGGGGCGCCGGGTCGTGCTCGGCGATGAAGCGGCGCACGGCGGCCTGCACGCGGTCGACGGTGTGCTCGGGCGGACCGTCGAGGCTGTCCACGACGACATCGGCCTCGGCGTACACCGGGTAGCGCTCGGTCATGAGATCGCTGAGGATCCGGCGCGGATCGCCGCCCTGGAGGAGGGGCCGGTTGTTGCGGCGGGCGGTGCGCCGCACCAGCAGCTCGAGGTCGGCACGCAGCCACACCGAAATGCCGCGCGCCTTGATGAGGCTGCGCGTCTGCGCGTTCATGAACGCGCCGCCGCCGGTGGCGAGCACGTGGGGCGATTCGCCGAGCAGCCGCGCGATCACCTTGCGCTCGCAGTCGCGGAACGCGCCCTCGCCGTAGGTCTCGAAGATCTCGGGAATGGCGCGCCCGGCCGCGGCCTCGACCTCGGCGTCGGCGTCGCGGAACGCCAGATCGTGGCGCTGCGCCAGGCGGCGGCCGATGCAGGTCTTGCCCGCGCCCATCAGGCCGACCAGCACGATGCTGCGGGGAAGCTCCAGCGGTTGTGACAAGGCGTCCTTTCGTGTCCCGTGCGGTACGGTCGGAATCGACGCGGCGGCGCGCGTGCGGCACGCTCACCGACCCGGCCGGCGGATGCCGCGATGTTGCCATATTGCAAGCCTATCACAGCAACGCTGGGATGGTGCAAGCATCCGCCGCGAGTGGGGCCGGAAGCAACGACGGGAAGCAACGACGAAACGGACGGCGCATGGCACGTTTGAGCTTTTTCGTGTTGATCCTTCTCCTGGGCGGCCTCGCCGCCGGTGGGGTGTTCCTGATGACCTGGGACATTCCCGCGCCGACGCACAACGTCGAGAAAGTCATTCCGAATGAGCGCTTCCAGCCGTAAGCGGATGCGCGCGCTTGTCCTGGCGCTCGCGTTCGCCGGGATGTCGCCGGCCCTGGCACAGAACGGCTCCGATGGCAGCGGCGCGCCCAGCCGGCTCGGGCCCATGGAGCTGGATCCCGTGCCGGCCCCCGCGCCCGCCGGCGAGGACGGCGAGTCGGCCCGCGACCGGGCGGATGACGCGCCGGCGGCCGGCGACGGCGAAACGGACGGCGACGGCGCGCAGGCGGCGCCCGGGGACGCGGCGACGGACACGGCTTCCGGCGGTTCTGGTTCCGGCGGCAATGCTTCGCCGGGCAATGGCGCGCCGGGCGAAGCTTCCACAGGTAATGGTGCGTCGGGGCGCGCCGATCCCGAGGGAATCGAGATCGACCGCCTGGGCAAGCTGGACGCGAGCACACTGGGCATCCTGGACCCCGACGCGGGTGGGCTGGGCCCGGACATGTGGCGCGAGACGCCGCGCCGGGTGGTGGCGAGCCTGCTCCCGCGCATGCCCGCCGAGCTGGATGCGCCCGCGCTGCGCGCGCTCGCCCGGCGCCTGCTGCTGTCCAGCAGCGCCCCGCCGAAACGCCGCCAGACGCCCGAGAGCGACGCGCCGAGCCTGTTGCGCCTGCGCCTCGACCGGCTGATGGCCATGGGGCACTATAGCGACGTGGTTGCGCTTCTGCGCGTCGTGCCCCGGCGCGACCAGACGCCCGCGTTAAGGCGCACCCGCGTCACCGCGGCGTTCATGGCGGGCGAGACGGAACAGGCCTGCCGGATCGTCGACGCCATGGCCGGCCGGGCCGACAGGGTGTTCTGGCAGGAGGCGCTCGCCGTCTGCCAACTCGCCCGTGGACAGGCGCAGCAGGCGGGACTGACCGTTTCGTTGATGCGCGAGATGGCGGACCGGCCGTCGCGCTTCCTCGCCGTGTACGACGCCGTGCGCGCCGAGGCGCCGCTGCCCGGGCCGCCGTATCCGCCCATGGCGCGGGCGTTGCTGCTCACCGGCGACCGGGCGTTGCCCGCATCGCTGGCGACTGGCGGCACCGATCCGGGGCTTGCCGCCGCCGTCGCCCGGCACGCCGCCACCCCGGCGCGGCGGCGCGTGGCCGCGGCGGAACGGGCGGTCGCCGCGGACCTGTTGCGGCCCGCCGAGCTGCGCCGGCTCTACCGTGCGATCGAGTTTCCCGACAGCCTGGTCACGGCCGCGCGCGAACGCCGGCTCGTCCTGGCGCCGCCGGCGGCGGGCGCGCTCGCCCCGGCGGAACGGCGCGCGCTGCACTTCGAGGCGGCGGTGCGCGCGTCCAGCCCGGCCCGGCGCGCCCGGATCCTGGCGGCGGTGTTCCGGGCCGTCCCGGACGACCGCTATGCCGGCGTCGTGCGCGCGTTCGTGCCGCTTCTGCTGCAGGACGGCCCGCGGCCGGAACTGACCTGGTTCGCCGGCACGGCCGGGCGCGCCCTCTACGCCGCGGGGCGTGCCGACGCGGCGACGGAATGGCTCAAACTGGCCCGGGAAGAGGCCGTCATCACGCCCGACGCGGCCACCGCGCTGACGGCGCTCTGGCCCTATGCGCGCATGTCCGGCGCCGCGGCGGTGCCCATGAACGGTGGCCTGGCCGCCTGGCGCGGCGCGCAACCGGCCGACGGCGCGCGCCTGGCCCTCCAGGAGGGGCTGCTGCGCGCGGCCTTCCAGGCGCTCCAGGAGGGCGACCCGCGGACCTGGCTCGCCATGACGGCGGATGCACCGGCGCAGCCCCGGTCCGTGCCCTCGGCGGATTTGATCTACGCCCTGCAACAGGCGGGGATGGGCGCACGCGTGGGCGAGGTGGCGCTGCTCGCCGTGATCGCCCTGGGCGAGACGGGACTTGCGCAGGTGCATCCGGTGACGCTCAACACGGCGCTGACGGCGCTGCGCCAGGTGGGGCTCACGGACACGGCACGCCGGCTGGCCGTTGAGGCCGCGCTGGCCAACGGCGTGTGATGCCGGGGAGACGCGCAGGGGCATGGGCGACGCCGGCTGGGTCGAACGCTTTCTGGAGATGCAGGCGGGCGAGCGCGGCGGCGCCGCCAACACGCTCGAGGCGTACCGGCGCGACCTGGACGATCTGGCCGCCCGGATCGCCGTGCCCCTGACCGAGGCGCGGCCGGACGATCTGCGCGCCTATCTGGCGGAGCTCGCCCGGCGCGACCTTGCGTCGCGGACGGTGGCGCGGCGGCTGTCGACGCTGCGCCAGTTCTACCGCTTCCTGTTCTCCGAGGGCGTGCGCGGCGACGACCCCACCGATCCCCTGGATTCGCCGCGCCAGGGCCGGCCCCTGCCCCGAATCCTGAGCGAGACCGAGGTGGATGCGCTGCTGAACGCGGCGAAGGCGGCCGAGACACCCTATTACCTGCGCCTGAACGCGCTGCTGGAGACGCTCTATGCCAGCGGGCTGCGCGTGAGCGAGCTGGTCGCGCTTCCCGACCGCGCGCTGCGACGCCAGCCCGAGATGCTGGTCGTCCGGGGCAAGGGCGGGCGCGAGCGCAGCGTGCCCCTGGGCGAGTCGGCGCGCTCGGCCCTGATGGCCTATCTGCCGGTGCGCGCGCAGTTCACCGCCGACGGCAAGGACGCGCGCTGGCTCTTTCCCTCGCGCCGGTCGAAATCGGGGCATCTGACGCGGGCGCGGGTGGCGCAGATGCTCAAGCAGCTCGCCGTCGAGGCGGGGATCGAGCCGGCCAGGGTCTCGCCGCACGTGCTCCGTCACGCCTTCGCCACGCATCTGCTCGCCCGCGGCGCGGAGCTGCGCGCGGTGCAGACCATGCTTGGCCACGCGGACATCTCCACGACTCAGATTTATACACACGTCCTGGACGAACGGCTGCGCGATCTGGTCGCGACCCACCACCCGCTCGCCGGGGGCGGGCTCGACATTCCGGGGCTGTGACGCGTATCCGGATGATCGGGGAGGCTTGAAAGCCGGCGGGCGAGCCGGCACGTTGCCTATCAATGTGCAACCTGCGGCGCCGCGCACGGGAGGCGGCGGCGCTCGGTCGGTTTATTCGGTTTATAAGGGGAGACGTCAATGAGCTTCACGAGTTTCGAGCAGGCGCCGGCGCGCCTTAACCGCAGCGAGCTGGCGGTGCCGGGCAGCAATGCGAAGATGGTGGAGAAATCCGCCGAATCGCCGGCGGACGTGGTTTTCCTCGATGTCGAGGACGCCGTGGCGCCGGATGACAAGGCGCAGGCGCGGCGCAACATTATCTCCGCACTGAACGACATCGACTTCGGCGACAAGACCGTCTCGCTGCGCATCAACGGCCTCGATACGCACTATATGTACCGGGACGTCGTGGACATCCTGGAGCAGACGGGCGACCGCCTGGATCTGATCATGATTCCCAAGGTCGGCACGGCCGCCGACGTCTACGCCGTGGACATGCTGGTCACCCAGGTTGAGGCGGCCATCGGCCGGAAGAAGAAGCTGGGCTTCGAGCTGCTCATTGAGACGGCGCTGGGCATGGCGAACATCCACGAGATCGCCGGGGCGAGCCCGCGGAATGAGAGCCTGCACTTCGGCGTGGCGGACTATGCCGCGTCGACGAAGATGAGCATCACCACCATTGGTGGGCCCAACCCGGCCTACGGTGTGCTCACGGATACCCTGGACAGCGGCGAGCGTGCGTATCACTGGGGCGACATGTGGCACTACGCCATCGCGCGCCTGGTCGTGGCGGCGCGCGCCCACGGCCTGCGCCCGCTTGACGGGCCATTCGGCGACGTCCAGGACACCGAGGGCTTCAAGGCGCAGGCCAAGCGCGCGGCCGTCCTGGGCTGCGAGGGCAAGTGGGCGATTCACCCCTCGCAGGTGGAACTCGCCAACGAGATCAACACGCCGGCGGACAAGGACGTCCAGCAGGCCCGGCGGATCCTGGACGCCATGGACGAGGCGCAGAAAGAGGGCAAGGGCGCCGTCACGCTCGACGGCAAGCTCATCGACCTCGCCTCGATCCGCCAGGCGCGCGCGATGGTCGACAAGGCCGACCAGATCGCCAAGAAGGGTTGATTCGCGGCGACATCTGACATCTGGACATCCGTCCGTATTATAATGAGCGCGCCGTCCTCCGGGCGGCGCGCTTTTTGCGTCGTGCGTTGGGTATGGCAGCCACCACCCTGCGCCAGCGCATCGAACTCGCCCAGCAAACCGCGAGGCAACTCGGCGCCGAGGGCGCTGAACCGACCAAGGCGGAGCTGCGCCTGCCATTCGCGGATGTCGACGCCAGCTACGCGAGCTTCGCCGATACGCTGGCCGAGATCGATATCGTCGGAGCGCCCGGCAACGGCCGTGCACCGGATGCGGACGACGTCGCCTGAGTCGCAGTCCCCAGCTCGGGCGTGGACGGCTCCTGGCGCCTCGGATCACCCGGATGCGGCAACACCCGATCCATGCCGCGGCCGGTCATCACGGCATCCATCAGGAGGAGGGCGATGGCAGGGTGTTTGACCACTGCGGTCCTGATACCGCTCCCGGCCCCTTCTGCGCACGCGATATCCAATCGGCGCAAATGTGAAGTCGCCGGTCCATTCGCACAAGCACGGGGATGTTCCCATCGGAGCCACACAGCCGGGACGCCCGCCAACTCGATACGGGTGTTTTGTTGGGGCTTTGCCGCGAACGCAATGGTGCGGCCGACCCGTCGTCCCAGGGGCAGCGGGATCGTGTTTACCTTGCTACGAACGGATATCAATTTATCCTAAATCGGACGGGAGGTACGGTACGACGGCGAACAGCAGGCCGGGTCGGGATTCGGGCCTGCGGGAACGGAAAGGATCGGTGAGCATGGCAGTGCAGACAAGCGACGGTTCGCGGCGCACCGGCTTCATGACGATGTCGGCCAAGATCCTCGGGCTGGCCGGTATCATGGCCATGATATCCGTGATGATCGGCGCCGTGGCATTGTGGGGGCTGGCGCGACTGGAGTCGGCCACCGAGGGCGTTCAGCAGACCACGGTCGAGACCGACCTGGGCGCGCGGCTGCAGGAGGATATTCTCTATATAAGCCGGAGCGAATACCGGCTGGCTTCCAACCCGAATGCGTTCCCCGAGATCCGCAAAGAGATCGAAGCGCGGCGTGAACAAATCAGGCGCCACCTCGAGGAAGCCAGGGCGACGCTTTCCAGTGAAATCGAAAGAAAAGCGCTGGGCGAATTCGAGACGGCGTATCGCACGTACGGTAAAAAGCTCGACGAGACGCTGAAGATCGGCGAGAAGCAGCAAGCCGGCGAACTCGGATTGGCCAGCATTTTCAGAACGCTGCGAGAGAGCCGGCCGGCGGCGGACAAGGCCGCCGAGCGGATCAAGGCCTTCATCGAGGTTGTCGCAGACCAGGCCGACAAGCGGCGGCAGGCGGCCGCCAGCACGGCCTCGCTTGCGCGGCAAATGGTGATCGTCATCGGGGTCGGCGGGATCGCCATCGGCATGGTGATCGCGTGGCTTCTCTCCCGCTACGGGATCGTCCGGCCGCTACGTGGGGCGGTGGATGCCATGACCCGGCTCGCCAACGGCGAGCGCGATGTCGCGATCACGGCGACCAACCGCGGCGACGAGGTCGATCAGATGACCGGGGCGCTGCGGTATCTCAAGGAGCAGGCCCAGGAGCGCGACCGCCTCAAGGAAGAGCAGGCGGAGAAGGAGCGGCAGGCGGAGCGTGAGCGCAAGCAGGCGCTGCACGATCTCGCTGACAGCTTCCAGCGCGACATGGGCGGCGTGATCGAGGAGGTGACCTCGGCGACGCAGCAGCTTCAGCAGGCGGCTCAGCGGATGGGCCGGGTTTCCGAGACGACGACGGAAAAGGCGCAGTCGGTTGCCGCCGCGGCGGAGCAGGCGGCGAGCAACGTGGACACGGTGGCCTCTGCGAGCGAGGAGCTGTCCAACTCCATCCAGGAGATCAGCGGGCAGATCTCGCAGGCGAGCATGCAGGCGCGCTCGGCGCGCGACGCCGCCGATTCCGCGGGGCAGCAGGTCAACGAACTGGCCACGGCGGCGAACGAGATTGGCGACGTGGTCAACATGATCAAGGACATCGCGGAGCAGACCAACCTGCTTGCGCTGAACGCGACCATCGAGGCGGCGCGCGCCGGCGAGGCGGGCAAGGGCTTTGCCGTTGTGGCGGGCGAGGTCAAGAACCTGGCGAACCAGACGACGAAGGCGACGGACGACATCGCGCAGCGGATCACGAACATCCAGAACCAGACGAACCAGGCGGTCGAGGCGATCGACAACATCGCCCGGACGGTTCGCCAGATCGACGAGTCGGCCTCGTCCATCGCCTCGGCGATCGAGGAGCAGACCTCGGCGACGCAGGACATTTCCACGAACGTCCAGCAGGCCTCGACGGGGACGCAGGCGGTCACGCGCGACATTTCCGGGGTCAACGACGCCGCCCAGGAGACCAGCTCGGCCGCGGAGCAGGTGGCCTCGGCCGTCAAGCAACTCCACGACAAGACCGAGACGCTCCAGCAAAAGGCCGACTCCTTCGTCGGAAGCGTCAAATCGGGGTGAGCGTGAAACGCGGCACCGCTTAAAAGAAGGGGAACGGCCGATGTCCGAGCTGAGGGATCCGGCGGGCGCGCTGGGCGCATCCAACGATTGGCCTTTCCTTGAGGCCGCGCCGACGGCGGTGATGATTACCGATGCGACGCTCGACGTTCCCGGGCCCCGGATCGTCTACGTCAATCGGGCGTTCGAGGTCATGACCGGATGGCCGCGCGACCGGGTCCTGGGGGCCACGCCGCGGATCCTCCAGGGGCCCGAGACCGAGGGGAATCTGTTCCGGGACATGAAGGCCGCGCTGCGCGCCGGGACGACGTGGCGCGGCGAGGCGACGAACTATCGCCGCGACGGCACGCCGTTCCGGATGCGCTGGTCCGTCTCGCCCGTCCGCGACGGTCAGGGGCGCATCACCCATTACATGGCCATGCAGGCGGACGTGACGGCCGAGCACGCGCGCGAGGACGAGGGCAACCGCCTCGAGGCTCTCGTGACGCGTTTCGTCGATGCGTCGCCGGAAGCGGTTATCATCGTCGACGGCGATCTGCGTGTGGTGCGCATCAACGCCGGCGCGGCGCGGACCTTCGGGTGGCGCGCCGAGGAACTCAAGGGCCAGTCCATCGACGTGCTCATGCCGCAGCGCTATCGCTCGCGGCATCGCCGGTACGTCGCGCGCTTCGCCGAAGGCGCGCAGCACAGCGACTGGATGCGCCAGACCGGGGAAATCAGAGGACTGCGCCGCGACGGCAGCGAGTTTTCGGCGCGCGGGTCGGTGGTCAAGATCGATGAAAGCGGGGAAGCCGGATTCGCCGTTTTCATGCGCGATCTCACCGACTGGCAGATCCAGCAGTCCAAGCTCCAAACCCGCGAACGCCGGCTCCGGCAGGCCCAGCACGTCGCGCATCTCGGCCACTGGTGTTGGGACATCGCCATGCGGGAGTTCGTCTGGTCGGCGGAACTCTACGATTTGCTCGGGTACGCGCCGCAAGCGATCGACCCGGGCTATAACGTCCTCCTTGCCCATGTAGAGCCTGAGGAACGCATGTGTGCGCAGGACTTCTTCGGGTTGGCCTTCGATGGCGAGGATCCGGGCGTCGTCGACCTGACCTTCGTGCGCCGGGACGGCGTGCGCCGGATCCTGCACGCCCAGGCCGAGGTCGAACGCGACGACGACGGCGCGCTCCAGGCCGTGTTCGGGGTTCTCCAGGATGTCACGCGCCAGCGTGCGGCGGAACGCGCCCTGGCCAACGCCAACCTGGAGCTGGATGCGGCGAACAGCGCCAAGACGCGCTTCCTGGCGATGCTGGGGCACGAACTGCGCACGCCGCTGAACGCGATCAATGGCTTCGCGGATCTGATCCGGCAGGAAATCCACGGCCCGGTGGGAAGGCCCGCCTATACGGAATACGCGCGGCACATCCGGGACAGCGGACAGCACCTGTTGCAGCTTGTGGAGAGTCTGCTCGACGTGACGCGGGTTGAAAGCCAGCACATTGTCGTGGACGAAATGCACGTCCGGAGCGACGAATTGGCGGCGAAGGTGGTTGCCCGCGCCCGTGCCGAAACCGCGGACGGCGACGTGACCATCCAGTTGGGGACGGTGCCGGTGCGCTGTCTGCTCGTCGACCCAGACCTGCTCGAAGCGGCGCTCCTCAATCTGGTGCGCAACGCCGTGAAGTTCTCGCCCGAAGGTGGGACCGTCCGGGTGGAGGGCGTCGATAAGGCGAGTGGCGCCTATGCCGTGGAGGTGATCGACCAGGGGCCGGGAATCCCGGATCACGCCATGGACAGAGTCATGCGGCCGTTCGAGCAGGCCGACGGGGCGTTTGGCCGCAAGCACGACGGCATGGGAATCGGCCTCTACCTGAGCGAATCCTACCTGAACCTCCACGGCGGCCGGGTGGATCTGGCCTCGCCGGCGGACGGGGGAACGGTAGCCACGGCCTGGTTGCCCGCGCGGCGGATTCTCGCGCTTCCCGAATGCGGTGCCGACGCCGCGTGACGATGCGCGTCGGGTAGCGCTTGTCCCGCGGCCGGCTGGTCGCTAGGTTGCGCGCCCGCAGCCGCCCGGCGGCCGTTCCCGCCCATCGTCCAGCGAACCCGAGATGCGTTTTCTCGACTTCGAGAAGCCGATCGCCGAGCTTGAAGGCAAGATCGAAGAGCTTCGTCACCTGAGCGGCGACGAGAACGTCAACATCGCCGAAGAGGTTCAGCGCCTCCAGGCCAAGGCGGAGCGCATGCTCCGCCAGACCTACGCGCGCCTGACCCCGTGGCAGAAGTGCCAGGTCGCCCGGCATCCCGAGCGGCCGCACTTCAGCGACTACATCGGCCGGCTCGTCGAAGACTTCACGCCGCTCGCCGGGGACCGCCTGTACGGCGAGGACCCGGCCGTGATCGGCGGGTTGGGACGCTTCCGCGGCTATTCCACGGTGTGGATCGGGCACGAGAAGGGCCGGGACCTGAACACACGGGTCCAGCATAACTTCGGCATGGCCCGGCCGGAGGGCTACCGGAAGGCGCAGCGCCTGATGCGCCTGGCCGAGCGCTTTCGCCTGCCGGTGATCACGCTCGTCGACACGCCGGGCGCCTATCCGGGCGTGGGCGCGGAGGAGCGCGGCCAGGCCGAGGCCATCGCGCGCACGATCGAGACCTGCCTGGATCTGCGCGTGCCCGTGATCAGCGCGGTCATCGGCGAGGGCGGCTCGGGCGGCGCGATCGCGCTGGCCGCGGCGAACCGGGTGTTCATGCTGGAGCACGCGATCTACTCGGTGATCTCGCCCGAGGGCTGCGCCTCGATCCTCTGGCGCAGCGGCGATCAGGCGAAGGAGGCCGCCGAGGCGCTGCGCCTGACCGCCCAGGACCTGCACAAGCTGGGCGTCATTCACGAGGTCGTGACCGAGCCGCTGGGCGCCGCACACCGCGACCATAACGCGGCCATCGATGCGCTGGGCGAGCGCGTGGCGGCGGAACTGGAGATCCTGGCGCGGGAGGACGGCGCCGCGCTCAAGCGCCAGCGCCGCCAGCTCTTCCTCGACATGGGCCAGCACGGCCTGCAGTAGGCGGCCGCTGCACGCGGCGATGGATTGCGGATCGCCGGCCGCGATCCGGGCGGTCGCGGCCGGCTTGCCCGTGCTCCGTGCGCGCCGTCAGGACAGGCCCTTGGCTTCCTCGCGAAGCTGGAACTTCTGGATCTTGCCCGTCGAGGTCTTGGGGATGGTCTCGAAGTAGACCGCCCGCGGCGCCTTGAAGTGCGCAATCGTATCGCGGCAGTGCTGGATCAGGTCCTCGGCCGTCGTGGTCTCGTAGCCTTCCTGCCGCTCGACGAAGGCCACTGGCGTCTCGCCCCACTTGGGATCGGGCTTGGCGACGACGCCGCAGGCCGCCACCGCCGGGTGGCGGTACAGGGCGTTCTCCACCTCGATGGAGGAGATGTTCTCGCCGCCGGAGATGATGATGTCCTTGGAGCGGTCGAGCAG
>CAJXKW010000086.1 GCA_913055855.1 uncultured Limimonas sp.
GACGGGCGCGGCGCCGGTGCTCGTGGTGTGCGACCACGCCACCAATGTCGTCCCGCGCGCGCTCGACGACCTGGGGCTGCCGCCGGCCGAGCTGGAACGCCACATCGCCTACGACATCGGCATCCTGCCCGTGGCCCGGCAGGTGGCCGAGGCGCTGGACGCGCCGCTGGTGCGCAGCAACTTCTCCCGCCTCATCGTCGACCCCAACCGGCAGCTCGACGACGCCACGCTCATGCCGGAAATCGCCGACGGCACGATCGTCACCGGCAACCGCGGCCTGACTGATGCCGAGGTGAGCGCCCGGCTGGCGACGTTCTTCTGGCCCTATCACCACGCGATCACGCGCCGGCTGGAAACCAGCCGGGCGCGCGGTGCGGCGCCCGTGCTGATCTCGCTGCATTCGTTCACGCCGGTCATGCACGGCCGCCAGCGGCCCTGGGACGTGGGCATCCTCTGGGACCGCGACGAGCGCCTGCCCGTGCCCGTGATGGACTGGCTCGCCGCACGCGGCTGGAGCGTGGGCGACAACGAGCCCTACTCGGGCCGCGACCACCACGGCTACACCCAGCACGTCCACGGCGACCGCCTGGGCCTGCCCAACATCCTGCTGGAGATCCGGCAGGACCACATCGCCGACGGCGACGGCCAGGTGCGCTGGGCGGGCGAGCTGATCGCCATGTTCCGCGCGCTGCTCGCCGATGATGCCCTGTACCACGCGCGGCCGCGGTGATTGCGCCGCGGGCCGGCTTGGCAGACGCGGGCCGGGCGGGCACACTTGTCAGTCCAAGACAACAACGGACGACCGGGGAGGTGCGGCCCGTGACCCATCCGAAACCCTCGTTCAGCCTGGGCATGGAGGAGGAATACCTCCTCGTCGACCGGGAGACGCGCGATCTGGTCGCGGATCCGCCCGAGGGCCTGATGGCCGCGTGCGAGGCGCGCATGGGCGAGCGCGTCAGCCCGGAGTTCCTGCGCAGCCAGGTCGAGGTGGGCACCAACGTATGCACCGACATCCCCGCGCTGCGCGGCGAGATCGCGGAGCTGCGCGGTGCCGTCGCGGAGGTCGCGGGGGACGACGATCTGGCGCCGATCGCCGCCTCCACGCATCCCTTCGCCGCCTGGACGAGCCAGAAGCACACGGACAAGCAGCGCTACAACGTCCTCGCCCGGGACATGCAGGCCCTGGCGCGACGTCTGGTGATCTGCGCCATGCACGTCCACGTCGGGATCGAGGACGACGAACTGCGCATGGATCTGATGGGGCAGGCGACGTACTTCCTGCCCCACCTGCTGGCGCTGTCGACCTCCTCGCCGTTCTGGCGCGGCGAGCGCACCGGGCTGCAGTCCTACCGCCTGGCGGTGTTCGACGAGCTGCCGCGCACCGGGCTGCCCGAAATCTTCGAGTCCTGGGCGGAGTACCAGCGCCACCTGGACATCCTGATCCGCGCCGGGATCCTGGAGGACGCCACCAAGATCTGGTGGGACATCCGTCCCTCGGCGCGCTTTCCCACGCTGGAGCTGCGCATCACCGACATCCCCACGCGCCTGGAAGATAGCGTGTGCATTGCCGCGCTGTTCGTGTGCACGCTGCGCATGCTCTACCGCTTGAAGCGCAACAACCAGCGCTGGCGGTGCTATGCCAACATGCTGGTGCAGGAGAACCGCTGGCGGGCGCAGCGCTATGGGCTGGACCAGGGCCTGGTGGATTTCGGCCGCGGCGAGATCCTTCCCTACGCCGAGCTGCTCGAGGAGCTGCTCGACCTGGTCAAGCAGGATGCCGAGGAGCTGGGCTGCGCCCGCGAAGTTGCGCACGCGCGCACCATCCTTCAGCGCGGGACCTCGGCGCACCGCCAGCTCGCCACGTATCAGGCCGCGCTCGCCGACGGCTGCGACCCGCATGCCGCGCTGCAACGGGTCGTGGACCACCTGGCGGCGGAGACGGTGGCGGATCTGTAGCCTGGCGCCGTCAAAACTTGTTGGCGACAGCGGCGACGGCTACGGTCCCCAGCCCATTACACAGGCCGCCGAGAGGAGGGACACGCCATGTCCGTTGCCATCGTCGTGGGTGCCGGGTCCGGTCTGGGCGCGGCGCTGTGCCGGCGTTTCGCCGCCGGCGGCCTGACCGTTGCGGCGGCGCGCCGCCGCGCCGACGCGGCCGAGGACCTGGCCAGCGAGATCGGCGGGCGGGCGTATGCCTGCGATGCCACGCAATCGGCGCAGGTCGCCGCGTTGTTCGACGCCGTACAGGACGACCTGGGCACGCCGGAGCTGGTCGTGTTCAACGCGGGTAGCTTCCAACGCGCGGGTATCCGTGAGATCGATCCGGAGGCGTTCCAGCGTCATTGGGAGACGGGCTGCCTGGGTGCGCTGCACGTGGGGCAGGCAGCGGCCCGCGTGATGGCGCCGAACAAGCGCGGTACCATCATTTTCACCGGGGCCACCGCGGCGCTGCGCGGCGGCGCCGGGTTCGCCAGCCTGGCCGTTCCCAAGTTCGGCCTGCGCGCGCTGGCGCAGAGCATGGCGCGCGAGCTTCATCCGGAGGGCATCCACGTCGCGCATACCGTCATCGACGGCCTGATCGCCAACCCCGAACGCGGTGGCGCCTGGGATCCGGAGTCGCGCGACCAGCCCGAGGCCCTGCTTGATCCGGACGCGCTGGCGGAAGGTTACTGGCAGCTTCACCAGCAGCCGCGCAGCGCCTGGACCCACGAACTCGACCTGCGGCCCTGGGTCGAGCGCTTCTGACGCAGGCCGGGCGCGTGCGGCGTCATGTCATCGGGGCAGGTGCGACTGCGTTGCAATTCCGGTTGCAAACGGCTTGCATTCGCACTATCCTTCGGGTCGAGGTCAACGCTGTCGCGGAGTGTCTTGCCATGGGCCGCAACGGGCTTCTGCTGACCCAGCTTGTTCAGGGGGTTGCACCGGATACGCGCCGCGCGGTGGAAGCGGCCCTCCTGCTTGGCGTCGCGCTCATGGGCGCCCTTGCCTACAGCCTCTAAACCGCGCCGATTCAGCCCGCACCCACGCGTCCGCCCCGGCCCGCGCAGCCGGCCGCGGTGGCAACCGCAACGTTTCGGTGGGATTCGGTTTCGTTTCCGGTCATCCAATCGGGGTGGCTGTCGTACGAAATGGCAAATATATTTGATCGTGTCCCGCGCACCGGCTGCGCCGGCGCGGCGCACCGTGCGCGGACACGCGGTGTTTACCGCGCCTGTGCATTCTGGCCTGAAACCGTCGCGAAGCCGCACGAGATCGATACATGGCAGAGCCTGCAAGCGCCTTTCGCTCGCGGTCGGGGTACCGCCTCGCTTCCGCCTACCGCCGTGCTGGGGCCTATGCCATCGCCCCGGGGCTGACGCCGCCGGCCGCGGCGAACACCGGCGCGGCCGCGGGGTCGCGCGCGGCCGGAGAGACCACCGGCTCGGCGTCGATCGGGGACGCCCCCGGTGCCGCCGGCGCCGGCGTTACGGACATCTCCATCAAGGTCCGGCTGATCGGCGCGTTCGCGCTGGTCGCGTTCGCCGCCTTGGCCACGGCGTTCATGACCGGGTTCCAGCTTGACGGCGTGCGCACGACCGTGCCCGCGGACCTGGCGGCGGATCAGCGGCGGGCACTGCTCGACGAGATCGCCAGCGCACGGTGGATGGCCTACATCACCGCCGGCGCAACGGCGCTGCTGGCGGTGATCCTGGGGACAGTGATCGCCCTGTCCGTGGCCAACCCGGTCCAGCGCATCACCCATGCCCTGGCGCGGATTTCCGAGGGCGATACCGACGTCGCCATTCCCCAGGCGCGCAGCGCCGACGAACTCGGCGTCATGGCCGGCACGCTGCAGACGTTCAAGGACAACACCCTCGAGGTCCAGCGCCTGATGGCCGAGCGCGAGGAAGAGCGCCGCCAGCAGGAGGAAGCGCAACAGGCGCTGCGCGAACAGCTCGGCCGGGATCTGGAAACCACGGTCCAGAGCCGCGTGACGGAGGCGGAACAGGAGGTCGCCGACCTGCGGGGCCTCGCCGACGACATGCTGGCGGCGCAACAGGCGGCGACCCAGCGCGCCGGCGAGATGGACGCGGCATCCGGCCGGGCGAACGAGATCGCGTCCAGCTTCGCCGGTTCGGCGGACGATCTCTCGGGCGCGATCACCGACATCGAGCAGCGCGTGGACCAGACCACGCAGATGTCCAATCAGGCAGCCGAGGACGCCCGGCAGGCGGACAGCGACATCAGTGCCTTGGTCCAGGCGGCGGACAGCATCACGCAGGTGATCGACCTCATCAGCGACATCGCCGGCAAGACCAACATGCTCGCCCTGAACGCCGCGGTGGAGGCGGAGCGTGCGGGCCAAGCGGGGCGCAGCTTCCAGGTCGTGGCGCGCGAGGTGAAGAACCTCTCGCGCCAGACCGCGGAGGCGACCAAGCAGGTCGAAAGCCACATCGCCGATATCCGCAGCAAGACCGACAACACGGCCAAACGGGTGCGCGAGATCATCGACGTCATCGGCATGATCAACAACGCCGCCGGGGACATCAAATCGGCCGTGGAACAGCAGTCCCAGACGGCTTCGCAGATCAGCCGGGACGCCCGCGAGGCCAGCGAACGGACACAGGTCATGCAGCAGGGCATCCAATCGGTGGCGCAGCAGACCCAGGACACCGAGAACGCCGCCGCGAAGGTGCGGAACAGCGCCGAGACCGTCGGGCAAAGCGTGGGCGCCATCCGCCAGGAGGTGGATCGGTTCCTGGACAGCACCATTCGGGCGAACGCCAGTTAGCGCAGGGGGACGCACAGACACGATGGAGATCGGTTTTCTCGAACTGCTCGCGCAGTACAGTTTCTGGCTCGGCTTCTCGGCCATGGCGGGCGGGGTGCTCTACTTCGCCCTGGAGCGCCAGAGCCTGGCCGTAGAGTATCAGCTCGTGGGCACGCTCAGCGCCGCCGTGGCGCTCGTGGCCGCGATCAACTACTTCTACATGAAGAGCCAGTTCGACATCGGCGATGCGGGCCAGTTCGCCCAGTTCCCCACCCATTTCCGCTATGTCGACTGGCTTCTCACCACGCCCATGCTGCTCGCGATTGTTCCCATCCTGATCGGTCTGAAAGAAGGGACCAAGGGGCTGATGGCGCAGCTCATCGTGGCCGACATCATCATGATCGCGGCCGGCTACGTGGGCGAGACCTCGATCAACGCCGAACTCGGGGCGACGCTGGTGGGCTGGCTGTTCTTCTTCATCGCCGTCGCCGCGTTCATCTTCATCCTGTTCACGCTCTACGCCACCCTTTCGAGCGCCGAGGCCAACCTGCCGCGCAAGCGCGCCGAACGCATTGGCACGCTCAAGGTGTTCATCAGCGTGGGCTGGCTGATCTATCCGCTGGGCTTCCTGATGGCGCTGGTCTGGGACGGCGCCAGCGGCGGGGCGCTGCGCGAGCTGCTCTACAATATCGCCGACGTGGTCACGAAGGTCGGCTTCGGCATCGTCGCCGTCGCGGCGGCCAAGGACGCCTCGTACGTTCCGGTCGCGGAGACGGAGGGCGAGCGGGCGTAACCGCAGCCCGACATCCGCCCGAACGGGGCATCTTGGGGGGCGGGTCCGCGAAGGCGGACCCGCCGTATTGATCGCCGGAAGCGGCAGGTCCCGTTAAGGGGACCTGCCTTGCGTTTTTGCGCGGGAAAACGCGCGTTATTCGGCCATGTCCAGGGCGCGCTTGTACAGGTCCAGGAGGTGTTCCTGCTCCTGGCGGTCCTTCTGGTCCATTTTGCGCAGGCGGACGACCTGGCGCATGATCTTGGTGTCGAAGCCGTTGGCCTTGGCTTCGTTGTAGACTTCCTTGATGTCGGCCTGGAGCGCGGCCTTCTCCTCCTCCAGCTTCTCGATGCGCTCGATGTAGGACTTGAGCTGATCCGGCGTGATGCCGCCGACGTCGGCCATGAAACGTCCTCCGGATGTGCCGCGCTGGTTGGGCTGAAACGACGGCGCCCCGACGGCGATGCGTCGGGGCGCGCGGGAGTGGGAAGCCTAGCGATCCCGCCACGGCGGATCAACGCTGTCGGGAAGCGGGTCAGGCCTGGCCGTCGCCGTGGCTTGCCGCGAACCCGGCCTTCTGCTCGGGCGTGGCCTCGGTCTGGTACGCCGCTTTCCAGTCTTCGTAGGGCATGCCGTAGACGATCTCGCGGGCCTCGTCATAGGTCAGCTCGTGGCCGTACGCCTGGGCGGCCGCGGCGTACCATTTGGACAGGCAGTTCCGGCAGAAGCCCGCCAGGTTCATCAGGTCGATGTTCTGCACGTCGGTGCGCTTTTGCAGGTGGGCAACCAGGTCGCGGAAGACCTGCGCCTCCACCTCGGTCCGGGTGGGCTCGTCCATGACGCTCTCCTCGTGCTCGCTCTCGTCCGCGGCGCCGGCGTTTGCGCCTGCAGCGCCGGGGCGGGACATATGCGCGCACCTGCTGGTGCGACAAGGCCGGTCAGCCGCTTTTCAGCCGGAACGCGATGGGCACGCGGATACGGTCCCGGACCGGCCGGCCCAGGCGCTCGGCGGGGCGAAAACGCCAGTCCCGGACGGTGCGCTTGGCCGCGCGGTCGAGCACGGCGTGGCCACTGCTCTGCACGACCGTCAGGGCGGCCACCGTACCGTCGGGCGAGACCGTCACGGCCAGCACGACGCGGCCTTCCCAGCCGCGCCGGCGCGCCACGCGCGGATAGCTGGGCGGCGGATTCCCCGCCTTGGGCGCCACCGGGCGGGCGTTGTCGCCCCCGCCGCCGGCGCCTTCGCGGCGGGCATCGCGGTCACCGGCGCCCGCGCCCGAGGCTTTGGCCGTCTCCGGGCCGGTCGCCCCAGCGCCCGACCCAGACGAGGTATCCGCGGCGGCGTGCTCGGCGGTATCCGACGCGTTCTGGGCAGCGGCTGCCGATGCGGTTTGTGTCGACGGTTCCGATTCGGATTCTGGGCGATCCGGCGCCGCGGTCGGCGGATCGGGCTTCGCTGCCGGCCTGGGCGGCGGATCGGCCGTGGCCGTCGGCGTTCGCTGC
Organism: uncultured Limimonas sp.; assembly: GCA_913055855.1. GTDB lineage: Bacteria > Pseudomonadota > Alphaproteobacteria > Kiloniellales > Rhodovibrionaceae > CAJXKW01. Next base: position 7,026 of record CAJXKW010000086.1, read on the forward strand.
GCGGGCGCGGGTTTGGCTCGGGGTCGCGGGGGTGTCTCGGCCACGGTGGCGGTGCGCTTCGCCGGCTCGGCCGTCGCCGCCTGCCGGATCGCGGGGGCGCCGGTCGTTGCCGATGCCGGAACCACGGCCGGTTTGCGCGCGGGTTCCGGGGCTTCGGCCGATGGCGGCGTCTGGACGGATTCCGGGGCGGCGGCGGGCTGCCGCGCGGCAGCAGCATCCGCCGGGCGGGCGTCTGCCGGTTGGGGCGATTGGGTAGCCTGCGCCGACGGTTCATGCGCGGCCGTGGGCGTGGGCTGGCGGGACGCCGCCTTTGCCGGCGCGGGACTCGTCGCCGCAGCGGGCGTTCCGGCGGCCTGCACGCCGGAACCGCCGCCGGCGACGCCGCGGCTGAGCGAGACCGTTGTGCTCCGGCCCCCCTGCGCCTCGGGCGTCGCCGAATCGTTCAGCGCGGCCACGAGCGCGGCGGCGATCCCGGCGTGTAGGAGCAGCGAGCCCGCCACGCCCGCCAGAACGGGCCAACGCGCCCCGCCGTGTCGCGGCGGTGCAGCGGTGGTTCGAGTCATTCCGCGACCTCCGCCCAGGCCGGCCAGCCTTCGCCCCGGTCCGCGGCCGGCGTTTCATCGGCACAGCGCGCCCAGGGCACCACCACGGGTTCGCCCGCCACACGGCCGTGCAGTGCGCGCACCCCGTAAACGCCCGCCAGCCGCCGGCGCGTCAGCACCGCGCCGGGCGGCCCATCGGCGACCGCCCGGCCGCCGTCGAGCAGCACCAGCCGGTCGCAGAAGCGCCCGGCCAGCGTCAGGTCGTGCAGCACCACGGCGACGCCGTGCCCGGCGCCGGCCAGGGTTTGCAGATGCGTCATGACCTCCAGCCGGTGATAGGGATCCAGGCCCGAGACGGGCTCGTCGGCCAAAAGGACGTCCGGCTCGCCGGCGAGCGCCCGGGCGAGCAGGACGCGCGCGCGCTCGCCGCCGGAGAGCGTGGTGACCTGCCGGTCGGCGAGGTGCTGCGTACCCGTGGCGGCGAGCGCCGAATCCACCGCTGCCCGGTCCGCGGCCGTCCAGGCGGTCGTCCAGCCGCGCCGGTGCGGGGCCCGGCCGAGCGCCACCACCTCGCGCACGGGCAGGGGCCAGGCGCTGCCGCCGCCCTGGGGCAGGTAGGCGACGCGCGCAGCGACGTGCGCCGGGCGCAGGCGCCGGACGGGCGTGCCGTCCAGGGTGACCGCGCCCGCCTCGGGCCGGAGCAGGCCCGCCAGGGTGCGCAGCAGCGTGGTCTTGCCCGCGCCGTTGGGGCCGATGAGACCGACCAGTCCGCCCGGTCCGACGTCCAGGTCGACGCGGTCGAGGGCGCGCCGGCCACCCAGGTGGACGGTCACCCCATCGGCGCTGAGGATCGCGCTCATGCCAGCCTCCGGCGGCTCTTGATGACCAGGGTGAAGAAGAACGGGGCACCGATCAGGGCGGTCACCACGCCCAGCTTGAGTTCCTGCGCCGGCGTGATGACGCGCACCAGGATGTCCGCGAGCAGCAGCAGCACCGCGCCGCCCAGCGCGCTCACCGGGAGCAGGGCGCTGGGCTTGTGGCCCACCAGGGGGCGCAGCACGTGCGGCACCACCAGGCCGACGAAGCCGATCGCGCCCGCCACCGCCGTGGCCGCGCCCACCGCCAGGGCGGTACCCAGCACAAGGCGCCAGCGCACCGCGCCCAGGCGGAAGCCCAGGCTCTGCGCTGCGTCCTCCCCCAGCGCCAGGGCGTCCAGGGCGCGCGCCGTGCTCACGATGAGCGCCCCGCCCACGAGCATGAAGGGCAGCGCCAGCGCGACGTGCTCCAGACTGCGCCCGCTCAGCGAGCCCAGCAGCCAGAACACGATTTCCAGCGCGGCGAAGGGGCTGGGCGCGAGGTTGAGCGCGAGTGAGGTGAGCGCCGAGGCGAACGACGTAACCGCCACGCCGGCGAGGATGAGCGTCAGCGTGTCCGCGGCGCGCCCGGCGAGCAGGAGCACCAGCAGCACGGCGAGCATCGCCCCCACCATCCCGCCGGCGGGCAGGGCCAGGGCGAAGCTCTGCGACGCGCCGGTATAGAGCATGAGCACCGCGCCCAGCGCGGCGGCCCCGGTGACCCCGATGAGTCCCGGCTCGGCCAGCGGGTTGCGCAGGTAGCCCTGGAGCGCCGCCCCGCTCAGTCCGAGCACGGCGCCGATGCCCGCGGCGAGCACGGTCCGGGGCAACCGGATCTGCTGCACCACCAGCGCCACCGTGTCCGCATCCGCGGTGAACAGGCCGCGCAGCACCGCCTGCGGCGCCAGGCCCGCCGGGCCCACCAGCATCGACCCCACCGCCGCAAGCAGCGTGAGCGCCCCCAGGGCTGCGGCGAACACGGGAAGGCGCGGTGCGGCCGCGATCATCGCGTCGCCTCCGGCGCCGCAAGGGCACGCGCGCGCGCCTGCGCCAGCCGCTCCACGGCGCGGGCGAGCTGCGGGCCGCCGCAACTCCATAGCGCGGGCGGCACCACCGCGACCGCGGCGCGCTGCTTGAGCGCGGCCAGCGCCGGGTGCGCGAGCAGGTTCTGGGCCTGCGACGGCGGTGCGTCGCGCCGGCTGACGAACACCAGAACGGCCGGGTCCGCCATCACCAGCGCCTCCAGTGGCAGCGGCGCCAGGTTGCGCAGGCCGCGCCGGGCCGCAAGGTTGCGGAGCCCGGCTGCGTGCAGCACCGCGTGCGCCAGCTCGCCGCGGCCGGGGGTGACGCCGTTCGCCTCGTACACCGCCGCCACGGGGCGGCGCGCGTGGCTGCCCTCGGGCGCGGCACGGGCGAGCCGCCGGTCGATGCGCGCGATGAGCCGCTCGCCGCGATCAGGCACGCCCAGCGCGTCGGCCACGGTCCGGATCTGCTCGCGCGCGGCCGCGAGATCCCGGGGCGGGGGCACCTGGACCACCTCGTAACCCAGGCGGCGCAGCAGGCGCACGGTGGCGGGGCTGGTATAGGTGCCCGCGAGCACGAGATCCGGGTCCAGGCGCAGGATCGCCTCCGCCCGCCCGCGATTCAGGTGAAATTGCTCGGCCTTGTCGGCGACCACGGAGTAGTGCGGGTCCGCGGCCAGGAAGGACACCGAGGCGATTCGATCCGGCTCGAGAAGCTGGATGGCGAGCTGGTCGGTGCAGATGTTGAGCGAGACGACGTTGGACGGCCGGGCCGCCACCGGCCCGGCGAGCAGCGCGCACGCGAGCACCAGGGCGCCCGCGGCCAGGCGCGTGCCCGTCCGACGGATGTGTCTCTCGGCATGGAGGTGTCGCCGCATCGGCCGCCGTATTCCCTCGCTGCCCGGACCGGACGGCGGACGCACGGGGACTGTCGGCGGGGGATGCGGCCGGACGCAGCGCCGTGTATGCGCATCCGGCCGTGCGGCGCGGCACGCAGGCCCTTACGGCATATGGCGACGGGGCGGAGATGCGATTGCACCGCGGCCCGGATCCGCCGCCGGCGGCCGGCATGCCGCGTCACCCTCGAACGACCGTCCCGTGGGCACACCCCGACCCGCGGGCAGGTGACGCCAAGGTGGCAGGTCTCCTGGCTCGCGGCTCACGCCCGGCGATCCGCCTTCCCGGGCGCGTCGCGCCCAGTGGCCCGCGTCTGGATCGCCGGCTCGCCGCCTACAGTTGCGGGGACAGCCGCGGACTTGGCGCCCGTTTCCGGCGCGGCGCCGCACCGCGTTCCCTCTTGCCTCCCGTAGCGGGAACCACCTTGAGATACCGGACTATGCGGCCAAGCCGCGGGGCGACGCAAGCCCGTTCGCACCGAACTTGACAGCTCAAAGTCCCGTGCCGCATGACGTTAGCGTGTGCGCCGTGCCGCGCACGCGCCCACGCCGGTGTGGTAAGGTGCGGCGGGACCGGTCGGCCGCGCGCGAAAAAGGGAGGGCTCGGCTTTGCCGCGATTGCTACGTTCCATTTGCGCGCTTCTCGCGATCGCGACAACCGGCTTCGCCGTCCAGGGCGCGGCGGCAAAGCCGTTCCGGATTCCCGATTACGACGTCACCCTCACGGTCACCGAGCGGGGCGACTATCGGGTCCGGGAGACCATCCACTACGCCTATTCCGACGGGCGTTTCACCTACGGTGAGCGCACGATTCCCAAGGCAAGGATCGATTCCCTTGAATTGCGCGGCGTCGAGAGCCCGGACGCCGAGATCCGCAACGCCGCGCTCACGGACCAGGGCGATCAATGGCGCATCCGTTGGGAATTCCCGGGCCGCCGCGAGCCGGCACGATACACCCTGCGCTACACGGCCCGCGGCGCGCTCGACGCCGAGCACGGTCGCAACGTGGTGGACTGGGACATCGTCGGAAGCAAATGGCCGGTGGCGGTCCGGGGGGTGGATGCCACGATCCGAATTCCCCGCGCCTTTGCCGACACTGAGGCGGCGCTGTCCGTACCCGATCATGCGCAGATCCGTCGCGGAGCGGACTTCTGGCGCGTCGTCATGGCGCGCGACCGCGTGCCGTCCGGCGAGCGGTTCCGGGTCCGTGTGGGCTTTCCCGAAGCGGATTCCGCCGGCGCCGGCAAACCCGCCGGGTCCGAAACGGAAACCGGTTGGCTGGCGTGGTTGGTATCCGGACTTCGGTCGGTGCTGGGCTTCCTCCTGGGTTTCGGGCTCGTGGCCGCGGTACCGAATCTGCTCGCACGCAGGCGGCGGAGACGCGAGGCCGCGACGGAGACGCGTCAACCACCCCGTCTCTCGCCGGAGGAAGCGGCCGTGTTTCTTCACAAGGATGAGGGGTCCGCATGGCCGGCGGCGATCTTCCGCCTGGCCGAAGCGGGCGCGCTTGTGCTCCGCCACAGCCGCAAGGACATCGGGCCGGTTCCGCGCCGGATCATCTACGCCGAAGCGCGCACCCGGCCGGAAGATGCCGATACCTCCTTCGGCGCCGAGGTGCTGGGACACTGCACCGACGGTCCGGTCAAGCTGGACACGTTGGTCAAGGACTTGCGCCGGAACAGCGCGCCACGGGAACGCACGTCCGAATCCCTCGCCCGGATGGGGCTTCTCGAGGATCGGGGCGCCTGGCTCGGGCAAGCGCAGCAACCGGCGGCGTTGGTGCTTTTCTTGGTTGCCCTTTACCCGGGCCTTTTGGACAACCTCCCAGTGCCCCCCGAGCTTCCTCTCAACGCGCTCCTCGTGGGTGCGGCCATCGGTATGTGGTCGACGGGCAGAAGCGCGTATCGGGAAACGGGGCTGGGCCTGCTGACCCGGCGCCGGCTGCGGGAGCTTTTCGACCGGAAGCGCGCCGATTTGTTGGAGCGCGGCCGCGTTGAACCGGCGGCGGCCGTGGCAAGATACCTGACCGAGCTGAGCTGGCTCACGGTCGATCCGAAGGCGGATCACGGTTGGATCAAGCGCTTCCGGGAACAGGTTCGCGGCACGGCGGTCGGGGCCGCAACGTTGCCCGCGTGGTTGGTTGTTGATGATGGGGCATTGCCCACGGACGCAGCCAATCTCGTCGATACCATGTCCCGGGATCTGTTGCCCGCGGCGGCCAATCCGGCCCCCGGCGGTCCGGGAGGTGGCGCCGGCGCTGGCGGCGGCGGTGCCGGGGGTGGCGGCGGCGGGGGCGGCTGATCCGTTCACCCCATCGTGGCCGCGCGTGCCACGCCGCACGAAAGGGCGTGGACACGCGCCGGCGCGGCGGCTATGGGCGGGCGCAGCCGAAAACCGCGTGTGTTATGATATGTCCGAGCCCATGCCGCCCTTGCGCACCCGCCTGCGCGTCTACGCCTACGAGGTGATCAAGACCTTCGCGCTGTTCAGCGTGCTCCCAGTGGTGCCGCTGAGCCGCACATTGCGTGACGGCGACCGGCCCGAGCTGTACACCTATTCCATCAACATCATCCAGTACTTCGCCATGCCCCTGGTCGGGCTGGCGAAGCTGGCGGTCGCGCTGGCGCTGGCGTTCGGCGCGGCGGCCCTGTGGGGCGACCCGGCCGGCGCGGCCATCGGCGTCATCGGGTATCTGGCCCTGTCCGGCGGCATGCACCTGGACGGCTTCGCCGACACCATGGACGCCCTCTTCGCCGCCAGTTCGGAACGGGCCGAAGCGGCGCTGCGCGACCCGCACGTGGGCGCGCTGGGTGTGGTCTATCTGCTGATCTATCTGGCCCTTTACGGGGTGTTCGCCGGCCTTGCGGTAGATGCCTGGCTGGCCGCACCGGGGCCGGTGCTGACCGCGGCGTTGGCCACGGCGGCCATCAGCCCGCGGGTGTTCTGCCACGGCCTGGTCATGGTCAGCTTCGGCCACGGTTTCCAGAACGACCGGCTGACCAAGGTGACGCCGCCGTACCCGTGGTGGCGCGGCGGGCGTCCGGTGAACCTCGCCGGTGTCGCGTGGTGGGCTGTGCTCGCCCTGGCCATCCTGGCGGTCAGCGGCGGCTCGCCGGCGGTGCTGGGGCTTCTGGTGCTGGGCGCCCTGGGTCAGCTCGCCCTCGCCGGCTACGCCCTGAAGCAGCGTATCCTGCCGACGCTGGGCTTCATCAACGGCGACGTCCTGGGCTTCACCATCTGCCTGGGCGAGCTGACGCACTGGCTGCTGATCGCGCTGATCTTCGTGCGGGCATAGCCACGCGGCCCCGGTTCAGTAGAGGTTCTCCAGCACCTCGCCGTAGGCCTCGCGGATCTTGTGCCGGCGGATCTTCATGGTCGGCGTAAGCATGTCGTTGTCCACGGTGAACGGCTGCGGCGCCACGGCGAAGCGGCGCACGCGTTCCATCTGGCTGACCTCGCGGTTCACCCGGCGAAGCACCCGGTCCATCTGGTCGTGGAAGGCCTTCATCCGGGACAGTGCGGAGAGTTCGGCGGGACAGCCGTTCTCGGACGCCCAGGTGCGCATGAACTCTTCGTCCGGGACCACGAGCGCGACCAGGTGCGGGCGCTTGTCGCCGTACACCATCGCCTGCGCCACTTCCGGCTGGCGCGTGAGCACGCTCTCCACCCGGGCCGGGGACAGGGTGTCGCCGCCGGAAAGCACCACGATGTCCTTCTTGCGGTCGGTGATCGTGATGTACCCGTCTTCGTCGATTTGGGCGAGGTCGCCCGTATAGAGCCAGCCGTCCTTGATCGTGCGCGCGGTGTGTTCGGGCAGCCCCCAGTAGCCCTTCATCACGTTGGGGCCGCGCACCAGAAGCTCGTTGTCCGGTGCCAGGCTCACCTCGACGCCGGGCAGGGGACGGCCCACCGTGTCGATCTTGACGTGGTTGGGTGGGTTGAAGGCGATCACCGGTGCCGCCTCGGTCTGGCCGTAACCCTGAATGACGCGCAGGCCCAGGGCGAGGAAGTCGCGCCCGATCTCCGGGTTGAGGGCCGCGCCGCCGGAAACCATGCCCTTCAGCCGGCCGCCGAAGCGCGTGCGCACCTTGTCGCGCACCAGACGTTCCAGGGCCCGGTCGGCGACGGCAGACACGGGGTCGAGGCGGCCCTTCGCCTGACGGCGCCGTCCCAGCCGGACGGCCACATGAAAGAGTCGCTGGCGCCAGCCGGCTTGTTTGCGCAGCCCCGCCATGAGCCGCTGGTGCATCAGTTCGTAGAGGCGCGGCACGGCCGTCATGATGGTGGGCCGGACTTCGCCCATCTCGGTGGTCAGATGCTCGACGCCGCGCGAGTAGAAGATTTCCGCGCCGATGGTGAGCGGGAAGAACTGCCCGGCCGTTCGCTCGTAGGCGTGCGAGAGCGGCAGGAAGGACAGGAAGCGCTCGAGGTTCGCGCGCACGCCGATTTCGTCCAGCAGGGGGTGGATGCTGGCGCAGTTGGCCAGGAGATTGCCGTGCGTGAGCATGACCCCCTTGGGCTTGCCGCCGGTTCCGCTGGTATAGATCAGGGTGGCGATGTCGTCCCGCCCCGGCTCGGCGCCCAGCGGTCCGTGGCCGTTGTGTCCGCCCGCGGCCAGTGCGGTGCGTCCGCGCGCCAGGGCGTCCGCCCAGGTATGCATGGGCGGGCCGTTCGCCGGCAGGTGTGCCCGGGAAACGGCATCGATCGTCAGGCCGAAGCGACAGCTCGCGCTCGCCGCTGCGCCGGGCAGGAGCCGGCCGGCGAGCGCCGGGCTGGATACGATCACGGCCGCGGCGCCGCTGTCCTGAAGCACGTGGGCGTGATCGGCCTCGGTGTTGGTGGTGTAGGCCGGGACGGTGATGCCGCCGGCGGCCATGATGGCCAGGTCGGCGATCAGGAACTCGGGCCGGTTTTCGCTAACCAGCACGACGCGCTCGCCGTGGTCCAGCCCCAGCGCGCGCAGCCCCGCAGCCAGGGCTTGTACCTGCTCGGCGGCCTCGCGCCGGGTGTGGGCGCGCCAGCCGTCCTGCCCGCGCGCCCATAGCAGGTCGGCGTCGGGGCGCGCGGCCGCCTGGGTGAAGAGCACGGACGGCAGGTTGGACATATCCTGGCAGGCCACGGGCGCATCGCCCGCAGGATGCTCGGCCATGGTCCCTCCCCTTGGGATCGGATCGTCGGGTGTGTCGCGCCGGGGTTGCCCGTGGTGCCCGACGGTCCATTGTTGTTGGCGTTCGTGCATCGATGGCATTGTGCGCGCGCCCGGTGCGCCGGACAATGTCACGAGTCAAGGAGGATTCGATGCCCGCGTCCCCAATCCGCGACAGCCGCGCGCCCGCCGCCGAGGATTCGGATCTGGGCGACCTGCCGCAGTGGGACCTGCGCGACCTCTATCCCGGCCCCGACTCCGCCGAACTCCACGAAGACCTGAAGCGCGCCGAGCAGCGGGCCCGCCAGATCCGCGAGGACTACCAGGGCCGTCTGGCCGAAGCGGACGGCGAGACCCTCGCCCACGCCATCGCGCGCTACGAGGGCGTCGACGAGACGCTGGGCCGGCTGATGAGCTACGCCCAGCTCGTCTACTCCGGTGACATGTCCGATCCCGAAGTCGGGAAGTTTTATCAAAAAATTCAGGAGGAGGTCACTCGGATTTCCGGTGATCTTGTGTTCTTCACCCTGGAAATCAATCAGATTCCGGAAGCCGAGATGGAGAGCAGGCTCCAGGCCAGCGAGCGGCTCGCCTATTACCGGCCGTGGCTGCGCGACACGCGCGCGTTCCGCCCGCACCAGCTCTCCGACGAGGTGGAGCGCCTGCTCCACGAGAAGCAGGTCGCCGGGCGCGCGGCCTGGGTGCGCCTGTTCGACGAGACCATGGCGGCGCTGCGCTTTCCCCTGGAGGGGCCGAAGGGCCGCGAGGACCTGACCTCCTCGGAAATCCTGAACAAGTTGGTCAGCCACGATGCCGAAACGCGGCGCAAGGCCGCCAAGAGTTTCGGCGAGGTGCTGGGGCAGAACACCCGCACCTTTGCGCTGATCCACAACACCCTGGCCAAAGACAAGCAGATCGAGGACCAGTGGCGCGGCTTCAGCCGGCCCGTCTCGGCGCGCAACCTCGCCAACTTCGTCGAGGA
>CAJXKW010000087.1 GCA_913055855.1 uncultured Limimonas sp.
GCATGTCCGCACCCGAATTGAGCCGGCTCAGCGCGCGGGCGATCACGGCGGCGACATTGGACGACGCGCTTGCCGGCCCCGCCGATACGGATCCCTGAGCACGGACCGCATCGCCCCACCAAAACCACGCGCCCGCCGAAGTCCGTCCCGACCGGTTTCGCGGACAACGCGCCGCACGTGCGAAGGCGGTTTTTGTGCGCTGCGATATCCGCGCGCGGTTTTCTTATGTTAGGAGCAACTTATCTAACGCGGTGGGCTGGCGCGCGCGGTCAAGCGTGTGCGCGAGCGAGTCAACGGAACATCGAGAGGAGACGCGAGATATGGATCGACACGTCGACGTGGCGATCATCGGAGCCGGAACGGCCGGCCTGTTTGCGCTGCGTCAGGTCAAGCAGGTGACCGACAGCTTTGTCGTGATCGACGGCGGGCAGCTTGGCACGACCTGCGCGCGCGTAGGCTGCATGCCCTCCAAGGTGATGATCCAGGCCGCGGATGACTTCCATCACCGTCAGAACCTGGACGTCATGGGCATCGAGGGCGGCGAGGACCTGTCGATGGCCTGGCCGCGTACCATGGACTACGTGCGCGCCATGCGCGACAGCTTCGTCGAGCACGTCATGGGCGGCCCCATTTCCAAGCTGGGCAACGAGCTGATCCGCAGCCACGCCGAATTCGTCGAACCCAACGTGCTCAGGGCCGGCGGCGAAACCATCCGGGCCGAGCGCGTCATCATCGCCACCGGTTCCAAGCCCGTGGTACCGGGCGCCTGGCGCGCCTTCGGCGACCGGGTCATCACCACCGACGATCTGTTCGAACTGGCCGAGCTTCCGGGGCGCATGGCGGTGGTCGGCCTGGGCGTCATCGGGCTGGAGCTGGGCCAGGCGCTGGCGCGCATGGGCGTCGAAGTGACCGGTATCGACATGCTGGAGCGCGTGGGCGGCCTTCAGGACGATACGGTGAACGAGACGGCCGTCGCCGCCATGCGGCGCGAGTTCCCGATGTGGCTGGGCACCGCCGCCGAACTCGCCGAAGCGCCGGACGGCGGTATCCGCGTATCCGCCGGCAACAATCAGGTCGACGTGGACAAGGTCCTGGTCGCCGCCGGCCGCAAGCCGAACGTGGACGGGTTGGGCCTGGACCAGCTCGGCATCGAACTCGATCAGCGCGGCGTTCCGGTATACGACCCGCAGACCATGAAGGTCCCGGGCGCGCCCATCTGGGTCGCCGGCGACGCCAACGGCGAGCTTCCCCTCCAGCACGAGGCGCGCGACGAGGGCCAGATCGCGGGCTACAACGCGGCACGGCAGACAGGCCAGGGCTTCCGCCGGCGCGCACCGCTGGCCATCGTGTTCTCCGATCCCAACATCGTGACGATCGGCGAGCCCTGGCAGACGCTCAAGGACGCGGATATCCTCGTGGGAACCTGCCGCTTCGAGCGCGACCAGCGCAGCCGGATCAAGCACAACGACACCGGCGTCGCGCGGATCTACGCCGACCGCAAGAATGGCCGAATCCGCGGGGCGTCCCTGATCGCGCCGGGCGGCGAGCATATGGGCCACCTGCTCGCCCTGGCGGTCCAGCACGGGCTGACGGCCGTGGACCTCCTGCGCATGCCGTTCTATCATCCCACGCTGGAGGAGCGGCTCCAGGACGCGCTGCGCGACATCGCCAACAACACGACCGAGCAGCCACCGCAGCCCATGGACCTGGAGCAGATCCCCGAGCCGGCGCAGCAGCAGGCGGCGGAGTGACCGGCAGCCCAGCGGCCGCGGCATGCCGACGCAGGCTGTGCTTGTTTTAGCACTTCTTTATATGGCAAGCTGACGGCATGACTGGGGTGCTGGTCCGATCGGCGACGGATAATCCGAAAGGCGGATTCGGGAAGGGCGGGCTGTGTTCCGCCCTTTTCTCATTTGCAAAATTCGAAATTCCGTCCTGGTCTGGCCCGCACGGTTATTGGGGAGGTGCGTCCTTGTCGCAGGCCGTGACAGGGATAGATCGCCCACGGAACAGGCGGCGAAAGATCGTCGATCACTCACGGAAACGCAGCGCGAGGCGCTCATGACACACGTTGCCATCGTCGGCGGCGGCATCGGCGGCATCAGCATGGCCTATGAGGTCCGCCACCATCTCGGCCGGGATGCCGCCGTTACCCTGATCTCCGACCGCGAGGAGTTCCAGTTCACGCCCTCCAACCCCTGGGTCGCCGTGGGGTGGCGCCAGGAGAAGAAGATCAAGATTCCCCTCGAGCCCTACATGAAGCGCCACAACGTGGCCTTCATCTCCAAGGGCGTGAAGCAGGTCCACCCCGACTCCAACCGGCTGGAACTCACCGACGGCAGCACGGTCGACTACGACTACCTCGTCGTCGCCACCGGCCCCGAGCTGGCGTTCGATGAAATTCCCGGCTGCGGACCGGAGACAGGCTACACGGAATCGGTCTGCACCACGGATCATGCCGCCAAGGCCTATCAGGCGCTGGAGGCGTTGTGCCGCAATCCCGGCCCGGTGATCGTGGGCGCGACGCAGGGCGCGTCCTGCTTTGGTCCGTCCTACGAGTACGCCTTCGTGCTCGACCGCGAGCTGCGCCGACGCAAACTGCGCCACAAGGTGCCCATGACCTTCGTCACGGCCGAGCCCTACATTGGCCACCTCGGCCTGAACGGTGTGGGCGACACCAAGGGCATGCTGGAATCCGAGCTGCGCGACCGGGACATCCCATGGATCACCAACGCGCGGACGGAAAGCATCGAAGCGGACAAGATGCACGTCCTCCAGGTGGACGATAAGGGCGAGGAATACCAGCGCCACGAACTGCCCATGAAGATGGGTATGATGCTTCCGCCCTTCCGCGGCATCCCGGCGCTTTCCGATACGGGCGGCCTGGTCAATGCCCGGCGTTTCGTCGAGGTCGACGACTATCAGCGCAATCCCGCTTACGAGAACGTCTATTCCGTGGGCGTGTGCGTGGCCATTCCGCCGGTCGAGAAGACGCCCGTACCCTGCGGCGTGCCCAAGACCGGCTTCATGATCGAGACCATGGCCAACGCCGCGGCGCGCAACATCCGCGATTCCGCCGCCGGCGAAGCCCCGCAGTACGTCCCCACCTGGAACGCGTTCTGCCTCGCCGACTACGGCAACGGCGGCGCGGCGATCCTGGCCATCCCGCAAACGCCGCCGCGCAACATCAACTGGGCCGTGGAGGGCCGCTGGGCCCACTGGGCGAAGATCGGCTACGAGTGGTACTTCATGCGCAAGCTACGCAAGGGCATCGTCGAGCCGTTCTACGAGAAGTGGGTCATGCGTATGCTGGGCGCCCACAAGGTGTACCAGCAGCCCATGGTCTCCTCGAAGCCCATGAAGGAAGCGGCCGAGTAAGCACCCGTGCGCGGCGCGCCGGTCAGTCGCGGCGCTCGACCCGGACCGGCGCGCCCCCGCTGACGCCCGCAAGGACGCGCACATCGCCCTCGGCGTCGGCGAAGATGTTGGTGGGCGCGACGAGCCGGATCTCGTCGCCCTGCGACGCGGGCGTCGGGCCGAAGCCCACGGCGATCGCCCGCCCCCCGGGCCAGAACGCGATCTCACCCGGTTCCACCACGGCGCGTGCGTCGGGCTCCTCGGGCACCTCGACCGGCGTCGTGAAATACACCTCCTCGCCCCAGGTCTGCGTCGTTCCCGTCAACGGACACGCTTCAAGCACGGCCCGCGCCGTGGGCGTGTCCCGCAGCCTCGCATCGATGCTCACGTCGCCGAACGTCAGGCGGATGCGGTTCGCCATGGCGCATGCTCCCTTGTCCGCGAATCCCTGTCCGTGAATTCGTGTGCGCACCCCGAAGGGTGCCCAGATCCGCCGGCGGGCACAATGTGTGGGACCCATCGTCCCGGCCACCGGCAGTTTATTATCGCGCGGATATGCGAAAAATCGTGTTAGACGTACCTCCTCTTGAAAATTACGATTCGACGAAAAGCTGATGAAACCTGATCCAATCCGGGTACGGAAAGGGATGCGCCATGCCGTTCCGGAACACCTGCCGATTGCTTACATATTTCGCGCCAGAATTCCGTTGCATAATTTGCGACGAGTGTCCGCGCTGCCAGGGACAAGGCCCGCAATGCTTGGCTGAGGAGACCTTAAGGGCCGCCAGGGATACCGAACGGGATCCATCCCGAACCGAGCAATCCGACAGACAAGTCACGATCACCGTTCACTGACCCGCATCCTGGCCACCCTGCCGCCATTCCCGGCGCTCGGGCAGAAGGCACGGCGAGCGTCCGCACAGGTGCGCGAGACTCACTGAAGACGGCTGTTACGCAGCGAACAGCGCCGCAATCCGCTGCTGAATGGCCCCGGCGGCAGCCTTCGGATCGTCGGCGGCGCGGATGGGGCGGCCGACGACAATGTGGTCCGCACCGCGACGGAACGCCTCTTCGACGTCCACGGTGCGCTTCTGGTCGTCCGCCGGCTTGTTCTCGACAGGCCGGATGCCGGGCACCACCACCATCAGGCGCGCGCCCAGCTCATCGCGCAGCTCAGGCGCCTCCAGACCGGACGAAATGACGCCGTCGCACCCCGCTTCCAGCGCGCGCCGGGCGCGCGAGACCACGAGCGCGCGGACCTCGCAGTCGAAGCCGAGATCGGCCATGTCCCCCGCATCGAGGCTGGTCAGCACGGTCACGCCCAGGACCTGCACGTCGCCCTTGTTCGCCGCGGCGGCCTCCAGGATCGCCTGGTTCCCGTGCACCGTGACAAAGGCGACGTTCCGCCCGCGGAGCTGGCGCACGGCCGCCCCCACGGTGGCGGGCACGTCGAAGAACTTGAGATCGACGAAAACTTTCTTGCCGCGCGCGGCGAGCCAGTCCACGAACTCCCAGTAGCCGCCCGCCATGAACAGCTCGAGTCCGAGCTTGTAGAAGCACACGGAATCGCCGAGCTGCATGACCAGCGCCTTCGCTGCGTCCACGCTCGCCGTGTCCAGCGCCACGATGAGGCGCTCGCCCGCGGGGATGGGCTTGTCGGAAAGGCGCGCCGACGCCCGGTCGTTGCTCATGGCCGCATACGCCCTGTCCGGTTCACGGCGCGTCACCCGCGATACGCGGCATAAACCTCGGCCAGCTCGCGGTCGTGCTGCGCCGCTGCCTCGGGTCCGCGTTCCGGGCCGTCATAGCGCCCCAGCTCGTGCAGGAGCTGAAAGAACCCGACCTGCGGCCGGCCCGTCCTGCTCACCGCCACGGCGCCCAGCAGCGGCTGTCCCGCGGCATGGTCCGCGTGGATCAGCGCCTCCAGGGCGTGCGTGGTCTTGTGGATGGTGTGCGGCGAGGCAACCTTCGCCTTGATGGCCAGATCGCGGTAGGTGATCGTCTCGCCGTTGCGTGCCACCTCTTCCAGAAGCGGGCGCAGCGTCGTGCTCAGCTGCGCGAAGGTTTCGGCCTCCTCGGCGGCGTGCTCGCTCGCGCTCATGTGTGCCTCGCTCAATCCTGCAGCACCGTCTTCAGCGTCTTGAGTTCGGAAAGCGCGCGCCCCGCCCCGGAGACGCCGCAGGTCAGCGGCTCCTCCGCCACCGACACGGGCAACCCCGTGGCCGCCCGGATGGCGTCGGGCAGCCGGCGCAGCAGCGCGCCGCCGCCGGTGAGGACCAGACCGGTGTCCACGATGTCCGCGGCCAGCTCGGGGGCGGTGCGCTCCAGTGCGCTCTTCACCCCCTCGACAATGGCGAAGACCGGCTCGGTCAGGCTGTCCGCGATCTCGGACTCGCTGACCGCGATCGCCTTGGGCACCCCGCTGATCAGATCGCGGCCGCTGACCTGCACGGTGAGCTCGTCCTGAGGATCGGGCGACAGGGCCGCGCCCACCTCGCGCTTGATGCGCTCGGCCGTGGCCTCGCCGATGGCAACGTTGTGGACGCGCCGCACGTAGCCGTGGATCGCTTCGTCGAAGTCGTCGCCGCCCACGGGCACGGACACCGCATTTGTGATTCCGCCCAGCGAGAGCACGGCGACTTCGGTGGTGCCGCCGCCCAGGTCGACGACCATGGAGCCGCGCGGGCTGGTCACCGGCAGGTCGGCGCCGATCGCCGCGGCCATGGGCTCCTCGATGAGGAACACCTGCCCGGCCCCGGAGCCCTCGGCGGCTTCGCGAATCGCACGGCGCTCCACCGGCGTCGCCCCCTGCGGCGTGGAGATGACCACGCGCGGCCGGCGCAGGCCGCGGCCCTTGGCAGCGCGCTTGATGAAATAGGCGGTCATCGCCTGCGCCGCCTCGAAGTCGCCGATGACGCCCTTGCGCATGGGGCGGATGGCGCGAATCGACTCCGGCGTCTTGCCCAGCATTTGCCGGGCCTCCTCGCCCACGGCAAGAATCTGCGGCTTACCGCCGCGCGTCGCAATGGCGACCACGGAGGGCTCGTTGACCACGATGCCGCGCCCTTTGGCGAAGACGAGGGTGTTCGCCGTGCCCAGGTCGATGGCGAGATCGCCGGAGCGCCCGACGAGGAAGTCGAAGACCATGATGTGATCGGCCGTACGCTGTGATGGCGGCAATCCCGGCGCGCGCCACAACACACTGCCGGACTGCCCGAATCCGTCTGAGCGTGCCTTGTAGCAGGACTGGCGCCGGCTGTGCTAGCGGTGATCGTATAGCGCCAAGCCACGCCGGGAGGTGTTCATGCGTCTCGTGACCTTCGACAAGGGCGGCCGGCCCGCCCCGGGGATCCGGCGCGAGGGCCGCGTCGTCGACCTGACCGCGCTGATTCCGGATCTCGCCCGCGACTGGTCGACCCTGTTCGCCGAAGACAACCTGGAGCGCCTGCGCGAACTTGCGGACGGCGTGGCGTGGTCGGATACCATCCCGCTGGACGGGCTGACCCTGCTGCCGCCCATCCCGGTGCCGCCCAAGATCCTTTGCGTGGGCCTGAACTACCGCGCGCACGCCGCGGAGACCGGGGCGAAGATCCCGGAAACCCCGATTTTCTTCTCGCGCTATGCGTCGTCGCTCACCGGGCACGGCCAGCCCATGGTTCGTCCCGCGGCCAGCGAGCAGTTCGACTACGAGGGCGAGCTGGTCGCCGTCATCGGCCGCACGGCCAAACACGTCCCGCCCGAGCGCGCGCTCGACCACGTCGTGGGCTATTCCATTTTCAACGAGGGATCCGTGCGCGACTACCAGAAGGCGGGCAAGCAGTGGACCCTGGGCAAGAACGCAGACGCCTCCGGCCCGTTCGGCCCGCACATCGTCACCGCCGACGAACTGCCCACGGGCGCCAGCGGCCTGCACCTGGAGACGCACATCGACGGCGAGCGGATGCAGGAAGGACGCACCGACGACCTGATCTTCAACGTCGCGCATCTGGTCAGCAAGGCGAGCGAGGTGATGACACTGGAACCCGGGACGATCTTCGTCACCGGAACACCGCCGGGCGTCGGCCTCGCCCGCGAGCCGCAGCGCTGGCTGCGCGCGGGCGAGACGGTCAGCGTGACCATCGAGGGAATCGGGACGCTCTCCAATCCCGTCGTTGACGAGTCGCGGTGATCCCAATCGGGTCGCACGCAATGACGTAAAAGTTTACATATAAGTTTTCGCGCCCGCCGGGGTTGATTGTTACAGGAACGTAACATACCTCTTTCGGTCCTGTGACATTCCACGACCCCGGAGGGCTGAACCATGGCGGCACCGGTCACCCACCTCAACGCCACCGCGGGTCCGCCCCGGCTCGACACAGGCGATGCGGCGAACCTCCTGTTCCAATGCGAAGCCCGCGTCCGCCACGCCGCGGACCGCCTGGACAGCGCCATTGCGGAGATGCGCCAGCTTTGCGGCCTGGTTCAGCGCATACGCGAACTCGACGCGCCGACGCGCCAGGATGCCGCGCGGTAGAACGCAGCGCGGGTTGCTTTGCAGCAGCAAAGCAACCCGCCCGCCGCGGCGCATCGTGGACCCGGCGGCATGCCCTTTAGCCGCGATGCCCGGTCTACCCGGCCGCGAGACATCCGCCCGCACCCGGCTTCACGAACACCATCACGCGCGAGAAGAAGGCAATGTCGGTTTCGGTGTGCCTCAGGCCCGCCGTCGCGAACAGCGCCGTCAGGTCGCTGGTCACAAAGTCCCAGTAATACGGCTCGTGGAACCCCACCGGAAAGTATTCCAGTAGCCCATCGTATTCCGGGATGTCGCCGCGCTGGATGGAGTCCACCAGGATGAAGGTGCCGCCGGGCTTGAGGATCCGCGCGATCTCCGCGGCGACCTGGTTGCGCACCTTCTCGGGAAGTTCGTGGAAAAGGTACACGGCCGTCACCGCGTCGGCGCTCGCGGCCGGAAGCCCCGTCGCTTCCGCCTTGGCGTGAACGAAATCCACGCCGCGCCAGGGCCTGAGGGTCTCGCGCGCCTGATCGAGGTAGGGCGGGCTGAGGTCGAGCGCGGTGACTTTCAGGCACGGGTAGTTGTCCTTGACGAAGCTGAGGAAGCGCCCGGTGCCGCAGGCCAGATCGACCAGATGCGCGCCGCGCACGCCCGAGCGGGCCAGGGCCGTCCGCAAGGGCACCAGCGCCTGCCGGCGCATGGCGTCGGCGCCGCCGCCGAAAAGCACCTCGACCTGGTGATCGTAGTGGCGCGCCGACTCCCGACTGAACCAGCCGTCGGTCTGGTAATGGAAGTTCTGGAGGTAATAACGGGGGTAGTCGCCCTTTGGGATCTTCGCCGCGACCTCCTGCGAGCGGCCGGCGTGGCGGCGCGCCTCGAACGCGGGCAGTTCCCGAAAATACGCCGGCGCGCCGCGCAACGCGTCCACGGGCGCGCGGAACAGGTCGTGCGGCATGCGGTAGAAGCCCGCGGCGATATTGGCCCAGTCGCGCGCGAACAGACGGCGCAGGCCATCCAGGATGGCGTCATTGTCGGGGAACGGCGTCTCGATCGGCTTTGCCGGCGTCACCGGCGTCATCTGGCGCGAGGCCAGCATCGACTGCCCGAAATAGGCCCCGGCGCGCGCGACATGGCTGAGCGCATAGGCCGCCTGGGCGAGCGGTCCCAAAGGTGTGCGCTCGGGCATGGCTCGTCTCCTCCCGTGAAAGCCTCACCTCGTGCGCAAGGATTGCTCGCCCGGGCGGGCGATCAAGAGGGCGGGCCGCGGGCGCTCACGCGGCCGGGCACGGAATCGTGACGCGCGCGTGCGTTACCTCGGGCACGCATGGCCGTACCGTGGCGCACTGATCCCGTTCCACGCACGAGCGCCAACACCCGACCATGAGCTACCTGCCCGACCAGCCCCGCGCCACCCTGCTCGACCGCTTCGACGCCCGTTCCGAGGCGGCCGCACCGCTGCACCGCTTCGCCCACGCCGTCATGCGCGGCCCCAGCGCCTTCAGCCCGGCCCTGCGCGAAGCCATCGCCGCGCGTGTGTCGCATGCGAACGGCTGTGCGTTCTGCCGGGACGCCCACGCGGCGGCGGCGCACAACCTCGGGCTGGCGGCGGCCGAACTGGACCCCGTGGTGTACGGCGCCCCGGACGCGCAGGGCCTTGCCGCACTGACCCCCGTGCTCGCGTATGTCGATACGCTCAACCGCGAGCCGGCCGCGGTGGCGCGCGAGCAGGTCGACGCCATGCTCGGTGCGGGCTGGTCGCAGACGGACGTGGAGACAGCCGCGCTGGTCTGCGGCTTCTTCAACATGATGAACCGCTGGGTCGAGGGCCTGGGTTTCGGCCCGGATGCCAAGACCGTCGCCGCGGCCGGACGCATGCTCGCCGACACGGGGTATGCCGGGCTCGCCGAGCGGTTGGACGCGGGCTGAGTACGCCGCCAAATCCACGGCAAACCCTTCGCCGCTCCGCAGCATGTCGCACGCCCTTGCGCGCCGTCCGGTGCTGTGTAGGCTGCGCCCCGCCGCGACGGCCAACCCTGTCGCGACGCCACATCCGCTCAAGGGGGAAAAGCCGATCATGGCGCGCCTGCGCACGCTCGACGACATCGATCCGGCCGGCCGGACCGCGCTCGTCCGCGTGGACTTCAACGTCCCCATCCAGAACGGCCGCGTGACCGACACCTCGCGCATCGACCGCGCCGCGCGCACCATCGCCGAACTCGCCGAGCGCGGCGCGCGGGTGGTGCTGCTCTCCCACTTCGGCCGGCCCAAGGGCGAGGTCGTGCCCGAGATGTCCCTCGCCCCCGTGCTCGGACCGCTGCGCGAAGCGCTGGGCGACGTGCCGGTGCGCTACGCCGAGGACTGCGTGGGCGATGCGGCCGAATCCGTGGTCGCCGGGCTGCGGCCCGGCGAGGTCGCGCTACTGGAGAACGTCCGCTTTCACAAGGGCGAAGAAAAAGGCGACGCGGCCTTCGCCGACCAGCTTGCGCGCCTGGGCGACCTCTACGTCGCCGACGCGTTCTCCGCGGCGCACCGCGCCCACGCCTCCGTGGCCGCACTGGCCGAGCGCCTGCCCGCGGTGGCGGGACGCCTGATGCAGGCCGAGCTGGAGCACCTGGAAGCGGCGCTGGAGAATCCGGCGCGGCCGCTCATGGCCGTGGTCGGCGGCGCCAAGGTGTCCACCAAGATCGACCTGCTGCGCAACCTCTCCGCCAAGGTGGACGTGCTCGCCATCGGCGGCGGCATGGCCAACACCTTCCTCCACGCGGCCGGCTACGACGTGGGCGGCTCGATGTACGAGTCCGACGCCGCCGACACCGCCTGGCGCATCATGGACCAGGCGGCGTCCAAGGGCTGCGCCCTGCTGCTGCCCAGCGACGTCGTGGTCGCCGACCGCCTTGCCGGTGATGCAGAGACCGAGGTCGTGCGCGTCGACGCGGTCCCGGCGGACAGGATGATCCTCGACCTGGGCCCGGAGAGCGCGCAGACCCTGGGCCAGCATCTGGAGACCAGCGCCTCGCTGGTGTGGAACGGGCCGCTGGGTGCGTTCGAGACGCCGCCCTTCGACGCCGCCACGGTGCAGGTGGCGCGCAAGGCCGCCGAACTCACGCGCGCCGGGCGCCTGTTGTCCATCGCCGGCGGCGGCGACACCGTGGCCGCGCTCACCCATGCCGACGTGGTGGAATCGTTCTCCTACGTCTCCGCCGCGGGCGGCGCCTTCCTGGAATGGTTGGAGGGGCGCGAACTTCCCGGGGTGACCCCGCTGCGCGCGTGAGCCGGCGGCCTACCCGGTCGGCGCCATGTCCAGGCCGATGTCGAGCGCCGGGGCGCTGTGGGTGAGCCACCCCACCGCGAGGTAATCCACGCCCGTGGCCGCGATCTCGGCCGCATTGGCCAGCGTAACGCCGCCCGAGGCCTCGGTGGCCGCGCGCCCGGCGACGCGCGCCACGGCCGTGCGAAGCGTCGCGGTATCCATGTTGTCCAGGAGGACGACGTCGGGGTGCCCGGCCAGGGCGGCGTCGAGCTGGTCCAGGGTGTCCACCTCCACCTCGAGCTTGACCATGTGCCCGGCGGCAGCCCGGGCGCGCGCCACGGCGTCGGCCATGCCGCCGGCGCAGGCGATGTGGTTGTCCTTCACCAGCAGGGCATCGTCCAGCCCGAAGCGGTGGTTGGTCCCGCCGCCGGCACGCACCGCCGCCTTTTCAAGGGCCCGAAGACCGGGTGTGGTCTTGCGGGTGTCCGTGACCGTGCAGCCGGTGCCCGCCACGGCATCGACCAGCCGCGCCGTCGCCGTGGCGATGCCAGATAGGTGCCCCAGAAAATTCAGCGCCACGCGCTCACCCGCGAGGATCGCCCGCACCGGCCCGCGCAGATGGAGGACGGACGCGCCCGCACCGACGCGCGTGCCGTCCGGCGCCGCCACCGTGGTCTCGACGCGCGCGTCCAGGAGGTCGAACGCCGCGCGCGCCGCGTCCACGCCCGCCACTGTGCCCGGCTCGCGTGCCGCGACCACCGCTGTCAGCAACGCGTCGGCGTCGACCACCGCGTCCGTCGTTCGGTCGCCGGCCCGGCCCAGGTCCTCGGCGAGCGCCGCCCGCACCGCGGGTTCCACGAGGTATCGGGGGAGCGCCGCCGTCATGCCGCCTCCGGCGTGTCGGTGCCGGCCAGTACAGCCGCCGTGTCCAGCGCATCCGCACGGGTCAGCGCGTGGGCCTTGCCCGGTGCCGACGCCATGTGGGGCGCGTCGGCGCGCTGGTGCGCGCCCCGGCTCTCCGCACGTTGCAGGGCAGCCACCGCCACCATCAGCGCCACTTCGGCCGGCGCCCCGGCCGATTGGCGCAGGTCCGAGAGCCGGCGGATCGCGTGTGTCAGCCCGGCGCGGTCGCGCAGCACGCCCACGCCGCCATCCATGATCCGACGGACCTCGCCCGGTGCGAGGGACATGGCCATACCGGTTTCCGCATCCGCCGCCGCCGGCGCGGCCCGGCCCGGCCGTGCGGGCGCCGCAATCCCCGCGATATCCTCGGCCAGCCAGCGCGCCATCACCACACCCTCGAGCATGCTGTTCGACGCCAGGCGGTTGGCGCCGTGCAGTCCCGTCGCCGCGACCTCGCCGCAGGCCCAGAGGCCGGGCAGCGTGGTCCGCCCCGACGCATCCGCCCGGACGCCGCCCATGGTGTAATGCGCCGCCGGCCGCACTGGAATCGCTTGAGTCGCCGGATCCAGGCCATGCGCCCGCGCCTGGGCCGCCACGCTTGGAAAGTGATCGGCAAAACGGGCGCCCAGGGCACCGGGCGTGTCCAGGAAAACCGTGTCGCCCGCCGTCCGGCGCCGGAACACCGCCGCCGCCACGCGATCCCGCGGGGCCAGGTCGCCGCCCGGCTCGGCCGCCATCACCAGCGCCCCGCTTTCGTCGACGAGGCGCGCGCCCGCGCCCCGGATCGCCTCGCTGGCGAGCGGCAGGGGATCGGCGTCGAGCGCCATCGCCGTCGGATGGAACTGGACCATCTCAAGGTCGCGCAGCTCGGCCCCGGCGCGCGCCGCCAAAGCGAGCCCGCCGCCCCAGTTGCCCAGGGGATTCGTGGTCCCGGCGAACAGCCCGGCGTAGCCGCCGCTCGCCAGAACGACCGCGCGCCCGTGCAGGTCTTCGCCGCCGCGCCGCCGGCGCACGCGCACCCCGGCAACGCCCGTATGGTCCAGCAAGAGCGCCGTGGGCACACAGCCGGGGGCGAATGCGATCGACGGGCTCGCCGCCGCCGCGGCCAGGAGCGCGTCCCGGATCGCCGCGCCGGAGCGATCGCCGCCCGCGTGCAGCACCCGCGCCCGGCCGTGCCCGCCCTCCAGGGCGCGGGCGGGCGTGCCGTCCGGCGTCCGGTCGAAGCACACGCCCAACGTCGCCAGCCAGCGGATGGCGTCCGGCGCCGCCGCGGTCACGGCCGCGACCACCTCGGAATCGCACAGCCCCGCACCGGCGGCTTCGGTGTCCGCCGCGTGCTGGTGCGGCGAGTCCGGAAGATCCAGCGCCGCGGCGATCCCGCCCTGCGCCCAGGCGGTGGAACCGCCCGCGCGCACCGGGCCGGGCGTGATCAAGGTGACCGGCATCGGCCGCAGCGCCAGGGCCGCAGCGAGCCCGGCGACGCCCGCGCCCAGGACGAGCACGCGCGCCCGTGCATCCGCTTCCGCCATGGCTCACGCCACCTCAAGCATGCGCTGGACCGCGGCGCGGGCACGTTCGGCCGTCGCGCCATCCACTTCGACCGGCTCGCGCATGGTCGCCAGCGCCTGCCGGATCTTGGGCAGGGTGATCCGCTTCATGTGCGGGCAGAGGTTGCACGGCCGGACGAATTCCACGTCCGGGACCTCGGCGGCGACGTTGTCGCTCATCGAGCATTCCGTGACCATGAGCACCCGGTTCGGCCGCTCGCCCTGGACGTAGCCCAGCATGCCCGAGGTCGAGCCGACAAAATCCGCCGCATCGAGCACATCCGGCGGGCACTCCGGGTGCGCGATCACGGCCAGGTTGTCGAAGCGGCTGCGAAACGCCCGGATCTCGTCGCCGGTAAAGCGCTCGTGCACCTCGCACTGGCCGTGCCAGGCGATAATCTCGACGTCCGTCCGGCGCGCCACGTAATTGGCCAGATAGGCGTCGGGCAGGAAGATCACCCGGGGGGCACCCAGCGCCTCGACCACTTCAACGGCGTTGCTGGACGTGCAGCAGATGTCCGACTCGGCCTTCACCTCCGCCGAGGTATTGACGTAGGTCACCACCGGCACACCCGGATAGGCCTCGCGCAGGCGGCGCACGTCGGCGCCCGTGATCGATGCGGCGAGCGAGCATCCGGCCTCGACATCGGGAATGAGCACGGTCTTGTCCGGGCTCACCAGCTTGGCCGTCTCGGCCATGAAGTGGACGCCCGCCATGACGATCACGTCGGCATCGGCGCGCGCCGCCTGGCGCGCCAGGCCGAGGGAATCGCCCACGATGTCGGCCACGCCGTGGAAGATCTCGGGCGTCTGGTAGTTGTGCGCCAGGACGATGGCGTTGCGCTCGGCCTTCAGGCGCCGGATGGCGTCGATCTCGGGCGCGTGCAGCGGCCACTCCACCGCGGGCACGACCGTCTTGATGCGCTCGAAGACGTCGGCGGTGCGTTCGGCGACCTCGGCCGTGTAGCCGTGGTCGGCGGCGGGTATCGGAGTCCGGTCGGACATGGCGGTATCCTTATGCTCATGGTGAGCATTTCGTGGGCCGAAACAACGGCCGCCCCGGCGGCCGATATGCTTTATGTGAGCATATCCCCGGCGGCGGGCAAATCAAGGAAAACCGGCCCGCCGCGTGGCATGACCACGCACCCCTGGCGCCGGCCGTTCCAGAACCACGTCGCGCCGGAAGCGCATCAGCCGCGCCGGCCGACCGCCGGTGTCCGTGGCCTTTTGCCCGGTGTCCTCGACCAGGCCAAGGGATTCCACGCGCCGCCGGAAGTTCTGCTTGTGCAGGCGCAAGCCGGAAAGCGCCTCGGCCGTACGCTGGAGCTGGGAAAGGGTGAAAGTTTCCGGCAGCAGCTCGAACAGCACCGGGCGGTACTTGATCTTGCCGCGCAGCCGGCTGATCGCTGTGGCCAGGATGCGCCGGTGGTCGAGCGCCATGGACGTGCCGGGCAGCCGGGCCGCGTCGTCCGGAACGGCCCGGCCGCGGTCGATCCAGGCCTCGGGGACGAGCCCGGCCTCGTAGAGCAGCTCGTAGCGCTCCAGCGCGCGTTCCTCGTCCCAGGGCGCGCCGTCCAGGCCGAAGGTCCACCGCACCCGCTCGCGTCGGCCGCTGTCCGGGGCATCCGCCGCCCAGGCCGTCACCGCATCCACCAGCGCGTCGAACCCGACCGGCGTGCCGTCGCGCCAATCCTCCCACGGGAAGCAGCCGTACCAGCGGCGCCACGCCGCGCCCTGCCCCGAAACCGCGCCAATGTCGGGGGTCAGCGCCAGATAGGCGATGGACAACGTGCGCGCAGCCGCCGCCTCGGGGGCGCGCGGCGCGCGGTCGCCGAAGGTGTAGAGCTGCTCGACGTAACCCAGGCGGTGCCCGGTTTGCGCCTCGACCCAGCGGCGCAGCCCCGCCTGCAGGGTCCGGTCGCCGGTGCTGAGCGGCCCGGCGGGCAACGCGGCGCACCCGCCCGTCGAACCGGGGACGACCAGAACCTGCGGGGCGTCGTTCTCGACGCCGATGACGACGGCCGTGAGGTCGACAGCGATACCGGGCTCCGACGCGCTGGACGCGGTCACGGCGACCTCCGGGCCGGGTTTCCGCCGGGACGTGCGTCTAGTTGCCGGCGACGGTCATGTCGTCGATGCGCAGGGTGGGCGCGTCGATGCCAAAGCGGAACTCCAGGTCGTCGGCGGGCACGAGCCGGGCGAACATGTCCTTCAGGTTGCCCGCGACCGTGACCTCGCTCACCGGATAGGCGAGTTCACCGTTCTCGATCCAGAAGCCGGCCGCGCCGCGGCTGTAGTCGCCGGTCACCATGTTCACGCCCTGGCCCATCATTTCCGTGACGTAGAAGCCTTCGGTGATGTCCGCCATGAGCGCGGCCGGATCCTGTGTCCCCGGCGCCATGTAGAGGTTGCTGGGCGAGGCGCTTGGCGGCGCGCCGGTACCGCGCGCGGCATTGCCGGTGGACTGGAGACCGAGCTGGCGCGCCGAGCTGAGCGATAGGATCCAGTTCGTCAGGCGGCCCTGATCGATGACGTTGCGCCGCTTCGTTGGCAGGCCCTCGGCGTCGAAGGGCTTGGACTTGAGCCCGCGCGCCCGGTGCGGGTCGTCGACGATGGTGACGTGCTCGCCGAAGACCTGGGACTCCATGGCGTCCTTGAGAAACGAGGTGCCGCGCGCCACGGCCGCGCCGTTGATCGCCCCGGCGAAGGAACGCAGCAGGCTGTTCGCCACGCGCGGATGATAGACCACGGGATAGCGCCCGGTCTTGGCCTGTCGCGGGTGCAGCCGGCGCACCGTACGTTCGCCCGCGCGCCGCCCCACGACCGCGGGGTCCTCCAGGTCGCCGCCGTAGACGGCGGAGTGGAAGGCGTAGTCGCGCTCCATGGCGGTGCCCTCGCCGGCGAG
>CAJXKW010000088.1 GCA_913055855.1 uncultured Limimonas sp.
CGCCCCGGCCGCCATGGCGGCCGGGGCGTTGTCGTTTGCGGGGCGTGCGGCCGTCCCGCCGACCCCGCGGCGGCATCACAAATACTTCGCGATCGCCTTGAAGTCTTCGATCTGACGGCGCTGTTCCGCGGTCATCGGGCCCACCACGCCGTCCAGGCAGGTGTCCAGGTGGTCTTCGATGAGGGTGGTGCGTGCCCGTGCGAGGGCGCTTTCCACGGCGTAAAGCTGCTGCACGATCTCGAGGCAGGGGCGCTCCGCCTCGATCATCTCGATCACCTTGCGCAAGTGGCCGTCCGCGCGCTTGAGCCGGTTGGCGACCTCGGGATGCGTCGTGTGGCGGTGTGTTCCGTTGCTCATACTTGATCCTATCCCCCTGGAGGGGATATGCCAACCCGCAGCCGCATAGGCCGAGCCGGTGCGGTACCCGCCGTGGCCCTGGATCTGTGCGGCGGATCGCGCGGAGGTGAAGATGGACGGCACGCTTGCGGTGTTCGCCGGCGCGATCGGTCTCGGGCTCCTGCACGGGATCGAGCCGGGGCACGGATGGCCGCTCGCGGCGGGCTATGCCGTCGGCCGGGCGAACCGCTTCGCCGCCGGCTTCGCCGCAAGCCTGATCCTGGGGATCGGGCACCTGGTAAGCAGCATCGCCGTCGTTCTGGTTTTTTTTGGGGCCAAGGCGTGGTTCGACCTGGGCGAGCTGGGCTGGATGAACCTCGTCGCCGGTGGCCTGCTCATCGCGCTCGGCCTATGGGAGCTGCGCCGACACGCCCACGAGCCGGGGCAAGCGCACGCCCATGCGCGCGACCACGGCCACCATCACGGCCACGCCTCCGATGCCGATGGGGACACGGGGCTCTGGGGGATGGCCGCGGCCGCATTCGCGCTGGGCTTCGCGCACGAGGAGGAGTTCGAGATCCTCGGCCTGTGCGCTGGTTCCGATCTGTGCCTGGCACTTATGTTGGCCTATGCCGGGACCGTTCTCGCCGCGATTGTCGGCCTGACCCTGGCCTTGATCGCCGGCTACGACCGCTGGCGCCACCGGTTGGAACACTGGGCGCCGCACCTGCCCAAGGCGTCGGCCGCGATCCTGATTCTCATGGGGGCGGGATTCATCGCGGGCGTGCTGTGACGCGGCCGTCCATCGGCGAAACGGCCGCGTCGCGCCCGCCGCACGGGGCTCAGCCCTCGGACTCGCTCATGGCGGTGCTCTGGACCTCGCCGGCCTTGACCTTCTCCTTGAGCTTGGCGATCAGGGCCTCGACCCGGCCGCCGTTCTGCTGGATGACGGAGCTGTACTCGCTGCGCAGGGTGATTGCCATGCTCACCCCCTCCGCGATGACGTCGACGATCTCGTATTCGCCATTCTTGTGCCGGACGCGCCAACCCGCCTTGGCGAACTGATCGTTCTTGGGCGACCGGACCCGAGAGTTCACCAGATACAGGCCGTCGCTGCGCGGGTCGGGCTTGGCGCCGTCCACGTGGAAGTCGTCCGTGGTGTAGCCCTCGAACAGCGGCAGGAAGCGCTGGGTGACCACTTGCAGGAACACGTCGCGGAACGCCGACATTTGCGAGTCGCTGGCCACGCGCGCATAGCGGCCCAGGACGAAGCGGCTGATGGGCTCCATGGCGAAGCCTTTGTTGACCAGCTCGCGAAAGCGGTCGACGCGCTTGTCGACGGGGATGCTGTCGTCGCTCAGGTCGGCGATCGCCTGGTTGCCGAGGTCGCGGATGAACTGCGCCGCACCGTCCGGTGACGCCGCATGAGCGGGCGCGGCGAAGCTGGCGCCGGTGACGAGCGCGAGCGCGAGGGCGAGGACGCGGAAGGGGCGGTAAAGCGCGTGCATGTCAGGGCTTCTCCGTGCTGGCGGCTTGATCGGTCGAGCCGTCCGTCGGGCCGAGACCCAGGCCGCCGGAACCGGCCGCCTCCGATTTCGCCGGGCCGGCGTCGTTGCCGTCGGCGTCGTCACCGGCGAAACCGGGCCCGGCCGGAAGGCCCTCGGTGTTGTTGTTGATTTGGGCCTCGCGGCGCTGGAGATAAAGGCTGCGCATGCGGGCGTAGAAATCCACCGAATCGCGCTTGAGTTCCTCGATCGTACCAAGGTTGCGCGTACGCAGATCGATGCCTTCGACACCCGTGCTCGACGCGTTGTAGGCGGTGGCCGCCGTCGCGTCGACATAGAACAGCGGGTTGAGGAAGATGTCCGCCACCAGCCCGAGCGCGTCGCGGCCGCTGGACGGGCCCAGCAGCGGCAGCACGAGATAGAACTGCTCCCCCGCACCGTAGGTGCCCAGGGTCTGGCCGAAGTCCTCGCTGTGGTAGGGGTAGCGCGGGCTCGCCATGTCGCCCAGGCCGAGGGTGAAGGTATTGATATACATGCGCGCGGCCGTATCCCCGGCGCGGTCCAGGTCGCCCTGAAGCAGGTCATTGGCCAGGACGACGGGGCTGGCGACGTGGCGGATGAAATTGCGGATGATGTCGCGGACTTGCTTGGGAACCTCCTCGTAGGCCTGCGCCACCGGCTTGAGGACGTAGCGGTCCGCCGCCTGGTTGAAGGCGAAGATCTGCCGGTTGACCGGCTCGATGGGATCGTTGGGCGGCTCGTAGCCCAGCATCGCCGCCGAATCGTCGCTCTCGGGCTCGGATGCGCAGGCGGCCGTCAACAGGGCCAGGGCGAGGGCGCCCGCGATGCGCCGCAGATGTCCCAAACGCCGTCGTTGCATCATGCCTTGCTCCTCGGCGGGTGGGCGGACGGGCGTGCCGGCCGGGGCGCGGCGCGGACCGGCGGCGCGGCCGCCGACACGCCATACGGTGACCTTCGGGGTAGCATAGCCGCCACGGCCTGACCAGTGAGCGCGCGCACACCCGACCGGCGACACGACCGCCCAAAACCGCCGTTTCGGCACCGTGGGGTCCGGCGGGTTTTCCGATGCGCAAACGCGGGCTATGTTCCCGCGTGGGTGCGAAATTAGCCCGGCTGTGCCGGAGCCGAACGAGGGGAACGGGATGAACGCCACGCAGCACCGCGGCATGCGGTCCGCCGGAATGGAGCTTGGCTGAACCTTGAGACGGCGAAAGCTTTTGGAACGCGGTGCCGTCTTCACGGCCGCGCTCGCCGTGGCCGTCGGCCTGGCGCCGCAGCCGGGGGCGGCCGACTGCACCGATCCGCCCCGTCCAGGGGTGGATTACACCGACTGTACCTTCGACCGCCTGAATCTCTCCAACGTGGACCTGAGCGGCGCGCGCCTGCGCGACGCCACGTTGATCCGGGCGAACCTGAACAACAGCAACCTCACCGGAATCGACGCCCCGAACGCCAAGTTCATCAGCGCATCCCTGAAAAACGCCAAGCTGGACCGGGCGAACCTGGTGCAGTCCGATTTCTCGCGCGCGGACCTGGAGGGGGCGTCCTTCGTCAGCGCGGATCTGCGCAGCGTCGAGTTCTACAATGCGAATCTGCGCAATGCGGATTTGAGCGGGGCGCAGTTGGAGAACACCGATCTCACCGGGGCCGACCTCTCCGGGGCAACCTGGACGGGCGGCGAGTACACCTGCCGGGAGGGCTCGGTGGGCCGGTGCAACTGAAGACGCGCGCCCGCCTTCACCCTATTGCGCCGGCCCGCCAAAGGCGCTATATCCGGTGCCGCCGGACGGGGAGTAGCTCAGCCTGGTAGAGCGCCGCCTTCGGGAGGCGGAGGTCGTTGGTTCGAATCCAGTCTCCCCGACCATCCTTCCAGGGCCAGGGTCGGTAGCCCCCTGGCCCTGACGTTTATCCCGGCCTGGTCGCCCGCCGCCGCGTTCGCGCCCGCGAAAGCGTCACCGTGTATGCCGTGCGCCGGCTGGACAGGGCGCGCGCGCTGGCGTAGCGTGCCGCCGGTTCCCCAGCATCGATCGTTTTTTCGACATGATATCCGGAGAATCCCCGTATGGCTTTTCTTGCGTCGCGGCTTGACCGGATCAAGCCGTCGCCGACGATGGCGGTCACCACCAAGGCCCGCGAGCTGCGCGCCGCCGGTTACGATGTGATCGGCCTGGGCGCCGGCGAGCCCGATTTCGATACGCCGGCGCACATCAAGGACGCCGCCAAGGCGGCCATGGACCGCGGCGAGACCAAGTACACGGCCGTGGACGGCACGCCCGAGCTGAAGGACGCCGTGTGCGCCAAGTTCAAGCGCGACAACGACCTGGACGTCGCGCGTGAGAATGTCACCGTGGGCACCGGGGGCAAGCAGGTCCTCTACAACGCCCTCATGGCGAGCCTGGACGAGGGCGATGAGGTGATCGTCCCCGCGCCGTTCTGGGTGAGCTACCCGGACATGGCCCTGCTCGCCGGTGGCGAGCCCGTGGTCGTGCCGTGCTCGCAGGAGAACGGCTTCAAGCTGCGCCCGGAGGATCTGGACCGGGCGATCACCGAGAAGACCAAGTGGGTGGTGCTCAACAGCCCGGCGAACCCGACCGGTGCCGGCTACACGGCGGAAGAGCTGAGCGAGATCGCGGCCGTGCTGGACAAGCACAGCCACGTCTGGGTGCTCGCCGACGACATGTACGAGCACCTTGTCTACGACGATTTCCGTTTCGCCACGATCGCCCAGATCGCGCCGCATCTCCAGGAGCGTACGCTCACGGTCAACGGCGTCTCCAAGGCGTACTGCATGACCGGCTGGCGCATCGGCTTCGCCGGCGGCCCGGCGCATCTGATCAAGGCGATGGCCAAGATCCAGTCGCAGTCCACCAGCAGCCCGTGCTCGATCAGCCAGGCCGCGGCCGTGGCGGCGCTGAACGGGCCGCACGACTTCCTCCAGGAGAACGTCCGGGTGTTCAAGCAGCGCCGCGACCTCGTGGTGGACCGGCTCAACGCCATTCCCGGGCTGTCGTGTCCCAAGCCGGTGGGCGCGTTCTACGTCTATCCCTCGTGCGAAGGCCTGATCGGGGCCACCACGCCGGATGGCGAAACGCTGAAATCGGACACCGACGTCGTGACCTACCTGCTGGAACACGCCAACGTGGCGTGCGTGCAGGGGGAGGCGTTCGGCCTGTCGCCGCACTTCCGCATCTCCTATGCCACCAGCACCGAGGCGCTGGAGACGGCCTGCGCGCGCATCCATGAGGCGTGTGCGGCTTTGACCGAATAACCGCCGGGCGCCGGCGGCCTCAGGATCCGACCTTGGCGGCGAGCTGCTCCGTCAGCTTCGCCGCGTCGGTCGTGTGCGTGAAGTGGTCGATGTAGCGCCCCTGCGGTCCAAGCAGGTAGATGTACGACGAGTGGTTCACCAGGTACTGGCCCTCGGGCCGGTCCTGTCGGACCTTTTCGTAATACACGTGGAAGGCCTTGGCTGCGCTCGCCACTTGCTCGGGCGTGCCCGTCAGGCCGACCAGGCGGTCGTGGAAGTGCTGCGTGTACGTGCCCACGGTCTGCGGGTCGTCGCGCTCGGGATCCACGGAAACGAAAATCGGCGTGATGCGCTTGGCCTTTGCCGGCGCCGTCTCGGCGAGCCGGTTCAGCGCCCGCGTCATGTCCATCAGCGTGGTCGGGCAGATGTCCGGGCAGTAGGTGTAGCCGAAGTAGATCAGCCGGTACTGGCCATCGAAGTCGCTGGCGCGCACGGTCTCGCCCCGAGGGTCGACCAGCTCGAACGCGCCGCCGATGCCCGTGCCCGCGCCGCCGCCTTGCGGCCCCGCCATGCGCAGCCCGATCCAGATCGACGCGGCGGCGGCCAGCGGCAGGCCCAGGACGAGCAGGGCGATCCAGCGGCCCTTGCGATGCATTGCGGTGGTCCCGTCTCCGTTGCGGCGGCGGGCGTGCGGTTACTCTGCCATATCGGGTGTCCGTCCCGGGGCGACAACGCGTGCCCGCACGCTGCGGCTTTCCGCGGATCGGAAGTGCAGGGTCAGGTCGATCGTCGCGCCGCTTTTCACACGCGCATCCGCCCGAATCAGCATCAGGTGGAGGCCCCCGGGCCGGAGAACCGTGGTCTCGCCGGCGGGCACCGGAATGGCGTCCTGCGGCACCATTTTCATGACGCCGTCCGCCATGACCGAACGGTGCAGCTCGACCCGTGCCGCCGCCGGCGTTTCCGCGCCCACCAGGCGGATCTCTTGCGCGCCCGTGTTCACCAGGGTGAGGAACGCCGCCCCGTTGCGGCCGGGCACCGCCGGCGCACGCGCCCAGGCGTCGCG
Organism: uncultured Limimonas sp.; assembly: GCA_913055855.1. Lineage (GTDB taxonomy): Bacteria > Pseudomonadota > Alphaproteobacteria > Kiloniellales > Rhodovibrionaceae > CAJXKW01. Next base: position 6,176 of record CAJXKW010000088.1, read on the forward strand.
GATGCTGAGCTGGCCGTCCTCGGCTGCGGCCCGCCCCTGTGCCGCGGCGGCGAGCGCGACGGCCACAAGGCTTGCGACGAGAGCGCTACGCGAGGTTAGCATTGTTTTAACTCCGTTGCCCTTCGCTCGACAGTCGGAAGCGTGGTACAAACATCTTGGTGATGGGCGGGCTGCGTGGCCGCATCGTGACGCGCCCGCATGCGCCCGCGGGCGGACCCGCGCCTGCGTTTTTCGCTGTCGTCCAAAGGCGGAGGTCGACCGTGCGCCGCGTGAGCTTCGCCGCTGCCGCTGCCGCGAGTGTCCTGTTCCCCGGCGCCGGGCATGCGGAGGGTCTCCTGGCGAGTCTGATCGACTCCGTGCGGCGCACACCTGCCGGGATCGCCCTGGAGCGGCCCGGCGCCGGCCGCATGACCGTCAAGCTTGCCGAGACGGAAGCGGGCGTGCCCAAGCCGGAAACCGGGACGCTCAAGCTCAAGCTCGGCGATTCCAGCGTTGCGTTCGCTGCGCGGGAAAGCCTGGAGTCCCAGTTCGACTCGGTCGCGCTCGACATCGGCGGTCTGCCCAAGTCCCCGTACCTCGGGCTGACGGGCTTCGGCATGATGACCCGGCAGGACATGGGCGACCTCGACGTGGCCTCCGCGCTGGTCATGGCGCCGGCGGGCGAGCGCATGGCCGCGAGCGAGGTCGCAATCGACACCGGGCCGACGTCGGTACTCCTGCAGGGTGGATTCAAGGAGGACCCGGCCGCTTCCGGGGCCGGCGGTTTGACCGAGGGTCCCTTCGGCGGTGCGGCGTTCGAGGGCAGCCTGGCCGGCGTGGGCTATTCGCTGCGCTGGCACGGATCCGTCTCGGGCAGCTCGGGCGCGTTCTCGCTCCGGCACGGCGGCGCGGCGCTGGGCATTGCCAAGGATTTCGGGGCGGGCATTCTCGCGCCGACGCCCCGCCTGACGGCGCGCTGGAAGCATCCGCTCCCCTTGGGAAGCGTGGATTTCCGGTTGAAGAGCATGCCCAGCGAGCGCACGGCCTCGACCCACGTGAATTGGTCCCTCGAGTGGTAGCGCCGTCCGAAAGGCCGCTACGAGCCGACAAGGCGCTGACTCCCACGCCAAGCGTCGCGTCTTCCAGCGCGCGTGGCTCAACCTGATCGGATCTTGCCCGGCGCGTCGTCGCCCGCCGGATCGCAGGCAGGTACGGGGCCTGTTTCACCGGTCTGGCCGCGGTGCCGCAGCAGGTGATCGGCGAGCACGATGGCCATCATGGCCTCGCCCACGGGAACGGCCCGGATGCCCACGCAGGGATCGTGGCGCCCCGTCGTCACCACCTCCACCGGCTGGCCGAAGCGATCCATGCTCTGCTTCGGGATGCGGATGGACGAGGTGGGTTTCACGGCAAAGCGCGCGACCACGTCCTGGCCGGTGGTGATGCCGCCCAGCGTGCCGCCGTTGGCGTTGCCGGCGAAGCGCGGCCGGCCGTCGGGGCCCGGCGCCATCTCGTCGGCGTTGTCTTCCCCGGGCGTCGCCGCGGCGGCGAAGCCGTTGCCGATTTCCACGCCCTTGACCGCGTTGATGCTCATCATCGCCTTGGCGAGGTCGGCGTCCACCTTGTCGTAGACGGGCTCGCCCAGGCCGGCGGGGACGTTTTCCGCGACGACTTCGACCACGGCGCCCGCGGAGCTGCCCGCCTCGCGCACGGCGTCCAGGTGCCCGGCCCAGCGTTCGGCCGCCGCGGCGTCCGGACAGAAGAACGGATTGGCGTCCACCTGGTCCCAATCCCAGCGCTCGCGGTCGATGCCGTGGGGGCCCAGTTGGACCAGGGCGCCGCGTACCGGCACCGGCGCGTCCAGGACGTGCGCCAGCACCTTGCGCGCGATCGCGCCCGCGGCCACGCGCACGGCCGTCTCGCGCGCGGACGAGCGGCCCCCGCCGCGGTAGTCGCGGAGGCCGTACTTGGCGGTGTAGGTGTAGTCGGCGTGCCCGGGCCGGAACTTGTCCTTGATACCGGAATAGTCCTTGGAGCGCTGATCAGCGTTTTCGATCAGCAGGGCGATGGGCGCCCCCGTGGTCACGCCCTCGAACACGCCGGAGAGGATGCGCACCGTGTCGCTTTCGCGCCGCTGCGTGGTGTGGCGCGACTGGCCGGGCTTGCGGCGGTCCAGGTGGCCCTGGATGTCCGCCTCGCTCAGCGGGATCTGCGGCGGCACGCCGTCGACCACGCCGCCGATGGCGGGGCCGTGGCTTTCGCCCCAGGTGGTGACGGTGAAGGCGTGGCCGAATTGATTGCCGGGCATGGACGCTCCGTGGGCGGGCGCGTCAGGGGTTGGGCTCGCGCTTGAGGCTCTCCAGCAGATCGGCGAGCTGGGGCGCGGCGTCCACCGCCATCATGCCGACGGTGTGATAGCCCGAGTCCACGTGGTGGACCTCGCCGGTAACCGCCGAGGCCATGTCGGAGAGCAGATACATGGCGGATCCGCCCACCTGGTCGATGGTCACGTTCTGGCGCAGCGGCGAGTTGAGTTCGTTCCATTTGAGGATGTAGCGGAAATCCCCGATGCCGCTGGCCGCCAGGGTGCGAATCGGGCCGGCGGAGACGGCGTTGACCCGGATGCCGTCGTCGCCCAGATCGGCGGCGAGGTAGCGCACCGACGCCTCGAGGGCGGCCTTGGCGACGCCCATGACGTTGTAGTGCGGCATCACGCGCTCGGCGCCGTAGTAGGTGAGGGTGAGCATGCTCCCCCCCTCCGGCATGATGTGACGGGCGCGCTGCGCGACGGCCGTGAAGGAGTAGCACGAGATTTCAAGGCTGCGCAGAAAGCCTTCACGGCTGGTCCGCACGTAGGTTTCCTTGAGTTCGTTCCGATCCGCATAGGCAATGGCATGCACCAGGAAGTCCAGACCGCCCCAGACCTCGCGCACATGCTCGAAGGTCGCGTCGATGGAGGCGTCGTCGGCGACGTCGCACGGCGTGAAGATCTCCGCATCCACCTGGTCGGCGAGCGGCTTGACGCGCTTGTGCAGCGCATCGCCCTGATAGGTCAGGCCGAGGCGCGCGCCCTGCTGGTGAAGCTGCTTGGCGATGCCCCAGGCGATCGAGCGGTCGTTCGCCACGCCCATGACGAGACCGCGCTTTCCCTTCATCAGCGATACATCCTCGGCCATCGCGTCCCCTCTCGTCTTCGGCTCGGCGCGCCCCGGCAGGGTCGCGCAATCCTACACCACTGGTCCACCGGATCAAACGCACACTGCGCCCGGCACGCGCCCCGTGACCCGATCCGCGGATGGCGCGCCAGCGGGTGCCCAGCGGGGCGGTCATGAGCCTGCAGGACCGGCCGGGAACCCGGCTGCTCAGCGCGGTGGGACAGACGGCGGCGGCAGCGCGGGCCGAACGGGTATGGCGTCGCGTGGCGCGCGTCAACGTATCCGCCGTCCGGGGCTTTCCCGGATACGTGGTGCGCCGGTTTCTGGGCGACCACGGACCGGAATCCGCCGCCGGGTTGAGCTACGCCTCGCTGCTCGCGCTGGTGCCCCTGCTCGCGATCATGCTTGCCGTGGTCTCCGCGTTTCCGACCTTCGCGGGGGTGGAGGAACGCATCCTCGACACCATCCTCAGCGACCTGCTCCCCGCCGTGGAATCCGAGGCGAGCGCACGCATCCGCAGCTTTGTCGCCAACGCCAAGGCGCTCACCGGGCCCGGCATCGTCGGGCTCGCGGTCACGGCCGTGTTGTTGCTCTCCAACGTCAACGGCGCGTTCAACACCATCTGGCGGGTCAGCGAACCGCGCCCCCTGGCGCTGCGTTTCCTCGTGTACTGGGCGCTGCTCACCCTGGGGCCGCTTCTGTTGGCGGCGTCGATCTCCGCCACGGCGCCGCTGTTCAACGCGATGTCCGGGGGCGCCGTGACCCAGGCCGTGCGCTGGCTCATCCCGCCATGGCTGGTGGCCATCCTGGTGGGCGGGGTCGGTTTCGGCCTGCTTTTCCTGGTGGTGCCCAACCGCCCGATCCGGGTTCCCCATGCCGTCGGGGGCGGCCTGGTGACAGCGCTGCTGTTCGAGGTGCTCAAGGCCGGCTTCGCCCTCTACCTCGCCGTGGTTCCCGGTTACACGGCCGTCTACGGGGCCGTGGCGGCGGTGCCCATCTTCCTGATCTGGCTCTATCTTTCCTGGGCGGTGGTGCTTCTCGGCGCGGAAGTCACGGCAGCGCTGCCCGAGTGGGCGGCCTATCGCATGCGCGCGGGCACCGCGCGGGCGGGCGACCGTCTCGCGCTCGCGCTCGCGCTGCTGGCGCGTCTGCGCGATGCGCACGCGCAGGGCCGGTCGCTGGGCCGACGCGAGCTGGTTCGCGATCTCCCCGCGACACCCGGTGAAGTGGACGGCGTGCTGGCGCCGCTGCGCCGGGCCGGGGTGGTGGCGCGGACGAGCAGCACGCGCTGGCTCCTGGCGACGGATCTGCGCAGCGTGACCCTGGGCCAGCTCATGGGGCAACTGGATCTTGCGCTGATGCCGGGCGCCGGATGGCCCGCGCCGGCGGAACGGGGCGCGACCGCGCTGGCGGCGGCAGCCGGCGGGTGGACGGATACCGATCTGGAACGGCTCCTTGCCGGCGCGGAGTCGGATGCCGGCGCGCGTGCCTACGGCTCCTGACCGTGCGCTGCCATGACCTGGCGCAGGCGCGCCTCCAGGGCGTCCCGGTGTTCCGGCGGCAGCTCGCGCACCGCCGCCTGGATCTCGCGCAGCGCCTCGCGCAGGCTGTAGACTTGGTCGAGCAGGCGCAGGACGAGGGGCATGGCCTCGTCGTTGATCGCCATGTCCTCGCGCAGGTCGCGGATCAGCGAGATCCGCGCCACATCGGAATCGTCGAACAGCCAGCGGCCGCTCTCCGCGTTGGGGAGCACCCAGCTCTGTTCCACCCAGGTGACGATGTCGCCCTCGTGGATCTCGGTCTGCGCGACGACTTCCTTCAGCGTCATAGCCATGGCCGTGCCTCCCTAGCCCATGGCGGCGCGTGTCAAACCATGCCCGCCTTTTCGCGCGGATTGTACGGGTGCTTTTCGCTCCAGGCGCGGATCTGGCGTGCCAGCTCCTCGTCCGCGTCCTCGGGCAGGACGATGCGCAACTTGACGTACTGATCGCCCGGCTGGTCCTCGCCCTGCGGCTGGACGCCCCGGCCGCGCAGGCGCAGGGTCTTGCCCGAGCTGGACTTGGGCGGGATGCGCATGGACACCGAGCCGCGCAGCGTGGGCACAGTGACGACGCCGCCGTCGAGGGCCTCCTGCAGCGTGATGGGCAGGTCCAGATAGACGTCCTTGTCGCTCCGGCTGAAATAGGCATGCGGCTGCACGTTGAGCTTGATGAAGGCGTCGCCCGCGTCGCCGCCGCCGAAGCCGGGCTTGCCCTTGCCCTTCAGGCGCAGGGTGTCGCCGTCGTCGCTGCCCTGGGGGATGTTGACGTCGACGGTTTCGCCGTTGGCAAGGCGCACGCGCTTGCGCGCGCCGTTGGCGGCTTCCATGAAGCTCACCGGCACGGAATAGTTCACATCGTCGCCGCGGATGCGCGGGCCGCCCGCGCGCGAGCGGGCGCCCGCCCCGCCGCCGGGACCGCCGCCGGCGCGGAAGCCGCCGCCGAACAGGTCGGCGAAGATGTCTTCCGCGGAGAAATCCTCGCCGAAGTCGAACTGGCGGTACTTCTTGCCGGCGCCGCCGGCGGTATAGCTGCGGTAGAAACCGCCCGCCCCGGCACCCGCGCCGGCCCCGCGCGGGGCCTGCTCCTGGCCGCTGGCGTCGATCTCGCCGCGGTCGTAGCGCTTGCGTTTATCCGGGTCGGCGAGAATGTCGTAGGCCTGGGAGATCTCCTTGAAGGTCTGCTCCGCCTGCGAATTTCCCGGATTGAGGTCCGGGTGGTATTCCTTGGCCAGCTTGCGGTAGGCCTTCTTGATGTCGTCCTGGCTGGCGTTCTTGCTTACGCCGAGGATCGCGTAGAGATCTTTCATCGGCTCCGGTCTTTTGCCGTTGCTTCGCGCGTGGGCCGCGTTGGCATGGCGAGGCTGCCGGGCTGCGCCGCGTGGGTGGCGATCCGCCCCGTTGCGATACCGGCTGTCAAATAGGCTTTGTAACACGGTATGCCAAGCCCGGCGTGCCCGGCCGGCTATGCCGCGCCGCAGCGCGCCAGGACACGGGATCTTGGCGGGCCGTCCCGCCGCCGCTAGGTTCCCGCCAGCACTGTCCGGAGACACGCGCGCCCATGACCACGCCGCCCGCCGATCCGCTCGAGCTGTTCCGCCAGTGGTACGCCGAGGCCGAGGAATCCGAGCCCAACGATCCCAATGCCATGGCGCTGGCCACGGCCGATCCGGCGGGCATGCCCTCGGTGCGCATGGTGCTGCTCAAGGGCTACGACGCGGACGGCTTCGTCTTCTACACCAACCTGGAAAGCCGTAAAGGGGTTCAGCTTCTGGCGAATCCCAAGGCCGCCCTGGTCATGCACTGGAAGTCCCTGCGCCGGCAGGTGCGCGTTGAGGGCATGGTCCATCAGGTTTCGGACGAAGAAGCCGACGCCTATTTCGCCTCGCGCTCGCGCGGCAGCCAGATCGGCGCCTGGGCCAGCCGGCAGTCGCAGCCCATGACCAGCGCCCACGACCTGGAAAAGCGCGTGGCGCAGTACACGGCGCGGTTCCACGTGGGCGGCGTGCCCCGGCCGGATCACTGGTCGGGCTTCCGCATCGCGCCGGCACGCATCGAGTTCTGGCGCGAGGGCCGGTTCCGGCTGCACGAGCGCATCCTCTACATCGCGGACGGCGTGCGCGGCTGGACGATCCAGCGGCTGTATCCCTGACACGACAGGCTAAGCCGGATCGCGCGTGGGACGGACGGACGAAGGGCCATGGCCACCGACCAGGGCGAGCGTAGCACGCGGGGGCACCTGGGCGGTGCGCGCACGGCCCGACTCATGCGCCGGGCGACCTATGCCTCGGTGGGCACGGCGGCCCTGCTCTTCGCCATCAAGATCACGGCGTGGCTGCTCACCGATTCGCTGAGTCTGCTGGCGACGCTGATCGATTCCTTCCTCGACGTGGCCGCCTCGGCCGTGAACCTGGTCGCCGTGCGCAAGGCCCTGGTCCCGGCGGACCGGGAGCACCGCTTCGGCCACGGCAAGGCGGAGCCGCTGGCGGCGCTGGGGCAGGGCGGTTTCGTCGCGGGTTCCGCGATCTTCGTCCTGATTTCCGCGGGCCAGCGTTTTCTCGACCCGCGGCCGGTGCAGGCGGGCAGCGTGGGGATCGCCGTCATGGTCGTCTCGATCGCGGCGACCCTGGCGCTCGTGGCGTATCAGCGCTCGGTGGCCCGGCGCACCGGCTCCCTGGCGATCCGGGCGGACAGCCTGCACTACCTCAACGATCTGCTGGTCAATGCGGCCGTGATCCTGGCGCTGGCGATCTGGATGGGGACCGGCTGGACCTGGGTGGACCCGGCCTTTGCCATGGTGATCGCCGGCTACATCCTGTTCACCGCGTGGCGGATCCTCGCCGGCGCCCTGGACATGCTGATGGATCGCGAGCTGCCCGAGGACCAGCGCCGGCGCATTGTCGAGATCGTCAAACAGCACCCCCAGGTCCTGGGCATGCATGACCTGCGCACGCGGTGCGCCGGGCCGACGACCTTTATCCAGCTCCACGTCGAGCTGGACGGCGCGATCAACCTGTATCAGGCGAACGTCATCGCGGACACCATCGAGACCCGCCTGCGCACGGCATTTCCCGCGGCCGAGGTGATCATTCACCAGGATCCGCACGGGGTGGACGATGCGTCTACCCCCATCGGTGCCGTGACGCCGCCGGGCGGCGGGGGGCAAACTCCACCGAGTGGTCGGGTGCGCCGACCGGTCGCTTGACCCGGGCCGTGTGCACGCGCGACGATTCGCGCTGCGACCGAATGTTGGTGCGGGGTGCAACCCGGCGGAGAAGGCGGGAATGGCGATCCGACGGATTCTTTGTCTGCTGGACGGCAACGAGGCGCGCGAGCCGGCGCTGCCCACGGCGCTCGCGGTGGCGTCTTCGCACCGCGCCTGCCTTGAGGTGCTGCACGTCTCCATCGAGCCGCGCGAGGCGATCCCCATCGTCGCCGACGGCATGACGGCCACGATGGCGGAGGACATCATGTCCTCGGTGGAGACGGACACGGCCAACCGCGCCAAGCGGGCCCAACAGATGTTCGAGCACGCCGTCGCCGACGCGGGCATCCGCCAGGTGCCGGCGGAGTCGGAGGTTCCGGACGACGGCCCGACGGCGAGCTTTCGCGTGCTGCGCGGGCGCGAGGCCGAGGTGGTGGCGACACGGGGGCTGCTCTACGACCTCATCGTCGTGGGCCGGCGCCACGGCGAGGGCGAACCGCCCGCCTCGCCCACACTGGAGGCGGCGATCATGGAAACGGGGCGACCGGTTCTGGTCGCGCCGCCCCAGGCGCCCGAGCACATCGGCCGCCGGCCCACGGTGGCGTGGCGCGCGAGCATTCCCGGCGTGCACGCGCTTCAAGCGGCGCTGCCCGTGCTGGCCGCGGCCCAAGACGTGCATGTCGTTACCGTTGACGAAGGCAGCCACGCCGGCTCGGCGCCGGGCGACGTGGTGCGCTACCTGGCGTTTCACGGGGTGCGCGGCGCAGCTTCGACGGTTGCCGCCGACGGGCGGGAGGCGGGCCAGGCCATCCTGGAGACCGCCTCGGCGAACAATGCCGACCTGCTCGTCATGGGCGCGTATGCGCACAGCCGGTTGCGTCAACTGATTCTGGGCGGTGTCACGGCAACCGTGCTGCGCTCCGCCAGTCTGCCCCTGCTTCTGGCGCATTGACGGCCGCCAGGCGGGGGCGCCGGACCGACAAGGAGGTTCGCCATGCTGACCGTCGACGACATCTGTGCCCTTAGCGAACTCACCGACGACGAGATCGCGGCCATCGCGCACCACGAGCACATTCCGGAGATCTGTGCCGCCGAGTTCGGGCACTATCTGGTGCACAGCGAGAACGGCGTGCCCATGCTGCATCGGATCATCCTCGACGATATCGAGGAAGCGAAACGCAACGGCGACACGGCCACGCTGGAGCACTTGCGCGGTGTGCTGCGCCGGTTCGTCGCTGCGCACCCCGAACTCGCGGCGAAACGCTCGACCGAAAAGGCCTAAGTTTGCGCGCCGGGCATTCACGCGCGGCCCGTGGATGCGCTAGACTCGCGGTACGATGAGCGATTCGCGCAAGACCGTCCTGCTTTCGGGTGCGAGCCGGGGAATCGGCCACGCCACCGTCAGCCGCTTCAGCGGCGAAGGGTGGCGTGTGATCACGTGTTCCCGCGAGGACATCCCCGAGGATTGCAAGCGCGATCCGAACTGGACGCACCACATCATGGCCGACATCGCGGAGCGGACGGGCCTCGACCACTTCATCGGGGAGGCCAACCGCATCCTGGACGGGGGGCCGCTGCATGCGCTGGTGAACAATGCGGCCGTCTCGCCCAAGACGCCGTTCAAGGAGCGGCTGGGCTGCCTCAACGGTGATATGGAGGAGTGGCGGCGCGTCTTCGAACTCAACTTCTTCGCGCCGCTGGGCCTCGCGCGCGGTCTCGCCCGCTCGCTACGCAAGGGGCAGGGGTCGATCGTCAACATCACCTCGATCGCCGGGCACGCCATTCACCCGTTCGCCGGGTCGGCGTACTCCACGTCGAAGGCGGCGCTGTCCGCGCTGACCCGCGAACTGGCGGTGGAGTTCGCCGAACTCGGTGTGCGCGTCAACGCCGTGGCGCCGGGCGAGATCGAGACCTCCATGGTCGGTCCGGAATACGAAACCCTGATTCCGCGCATTCCGATGCACCGCATGGGCACGCCCGATGAGGTCGCCGGTGCGGTCTTCCAGCTTTGCAGCCCGGATTTCGGGTACGTGACGGGGACGGAAGTCTTCGTCACGGGTGGGCAACACCTTTACTGAGCCGGCGACGCGGCGGTTTTACCGGATTCTTAACGTATGGATCGCCAACATCCCCGCGAGGCGCTGCGTGTGCGTGGCAGCGAATCGGGGAGGCCGCGGCAAATGCTCGTTAGAGCATCGTACACTTATTCGTCCACATAGCCGGTGGCTTTGAAGAAGTTCCAACACTCGGTTTCGTCGTAGA
>CAJXKW010000089.1 GCA_913055855.1 uncultured Limimonas sp.
GTCATCGTCACCAACGAGGGCAACGGCGACCTGACCCAGGCGCTGCCGCGCGTGCACGTGGTCATCGCCAGCCTGGAGAAGGTGGTGCCCACGCTGGAGGACGCCACGACCATCATGCGCGTGCTGGCGCGCTCGGCCACGGGTCAGGAGCAGACCGTCTACACCACGTTCTCCGCGGGGCCGCGCCGGGCGGCGGACCCGGACGGGCCGGACGAATTCCACGTCGTCCTGCTCGACAACGGCCGGTCCAACATGCTGGGCGGCGAGTTCCAGGACATGCTGCGCTGCATCCGCTGCGGCGCGTGCATGAACCACTGCCCCGTCTACAATGCGGTGGGCGGACACGCCTACGGCTGGACCTATCCGGGGCCCATGGGCGCGGTGCTCACGCCCAGCCTCGTGGGCGTGGCCGAAGCCGGGCACCTGCCCAACGCGTCCACGTTCTGCGGGCGTTGCGAGGCCGTATGCCCGATGAACATTCCGCTGCCCAAGATGATGCGGCACTGGCGCGAGCGCGAATTCGAACGCCACCTAACCCCGGCGATGGATCGCGCCGGCCTGAAGACCTGGGTCTTTTTCGCCACCCGGCCGAGGGTGTACCACTGGATGGTGCGGCTACCCATGCGCATATTGTCGGTGGTGGCGCGCCGCCGGGGGCGCTTGCGCAGACTGCCGCTGGCGGGCGCCTGGACGCGGCACCGGGACTTCCCCGCCCCGGAAGGCGCGACCTTCCAGGCGCAGTGGGCCGCAAGCCGACGCGAATCTCCCGACTAGACCCGACAGGTGAGCCATGACCTCGGCGCGCGCGCAGATCCTTTCCGCCGTTCGGCGCAACCTTCACGCGGATCGGGGTCGTGGCGACAGCGCCCGGCGGGCCGAGGTGACCACGCGCCTGCGACACCATCCGCGCGGCCCCGTGCCCGCGCGCAGCGACCTGGAACCGGCGGCCCGCGTCGACCTGTTCCAACAGCAGGCGGAGACCGCCAGCGCCACGGTCGCGCGGGTCGCCGCCTGGGACGACCTTCCCGGCGCGGTCAGCGCGTATCTGCGCGCGCGCAACCTGAGCGCCGAGGTCACGCTGGCGCCGCACCCCGACCTGGACGGGATCAACTGGGCCGTGGGCGCGCCCGTGGTGGGTGTGCGCCGCGGCACGCCGGATCCCGACACGGCCGTGGGCGTCTCGCGTGCCCTGGCCGGGGTCGCGGAGACCGGCACGCTGTTGCTCCGCTCCGGGGCGGACAGCCCGACGACGCTGAATTTTCTCCCGGCGAACCACATCGTCGCCCTGCACGCGGCGGAGATCGTCGGGCCCTACGAGGACGCCTGGGACCGGCTGCGGGCCGAGCAGGCCGACGGGGCGGTGCCGCGCACGGTCAACCTGGTGACGGGACCGTCGCGCACCGCCGATATCGAACAGACGCTGCAGCTCGGTGCCCACGGACCGATGAACCTGCATATCGTGGTGGTGGGCGATGTCGGATGAGCGCGGGCCGTCGGCCGGGCGGCGCCGCGAGCGCCTCCCCACGGCCCAGGAACGGCAGCTTTGGGACATGATGACGCGGGACGTGACCCCGCTGCCCGAACAGCGGGACCGCGCGCCCGTGGATGTGCCCGGCGTCCGGCGCGGCGAGAGCGAGGGCGACGGCACAGCACCGGCGAACGGCACCTCCGGCGCCGCCCGCGCGCCGGCCCAACCCGCGGGGTCGGCGAGCATCCTGAACGGCGCGCCGCCGGGCAAGGGGAAGGCGAAACAGCACGGCCCGCCCAAGCTGCAGGTGGACGACACGGCCGGTGTGGACAAGCGCACCGCGGACCGGCTCAAGCGCGGCCGGCTGGGCATCGACGCGCGGATCGACCTCCACGGCATGACCCGCCATGCCGCGCAGGACGCCCTGCTCGGCTTCATCGACCGGGCGCACGCGCGCGCCCAGCGCTGCGTCCTGGTCATCACGGGCAAGGGCTCGCGCGGGGGCGAGGCGGGCGTGCTGCGCAGCGAGGTCCCGCGCTGGCTCAATCTGCCGCACGTGCGCAAGAAGGTCGTGGCGGTGACGCAGGCCCAGCAGCGCGACGGCGGCAGCGGGGCGTACTATGTCCTGCTGCGCCGACAGCGCGGGGATTCGTAGCGCCCGCACGCAGCCCGCTGCACCGGCGCCGCGGCGCACCTCGCTCGGCGATCTTGGGCAAACCCGATCGGTTGCAACCGGAACACCCTTTATACCGGCGCCACCGCGGCATACTTCTCGTGGGAAGGACATCGAGAGCCGGAGCGGACAGCGCGATGACGCCATTCGGGCGACGCCTGCGGGTGCTGCGCGCACAGCGCGGCCTGACGCTGAAAGCCATGGCGGCGGACCTCGGGGTTTCGCCGGCCTACCTTTCCGCGCTGGAGCACGGCCACCGCGGCCGGCCGAACCGGCGCTTCGTCCACCGCGTGTGCCAGAGCCTGAACATCATCTGGGACGAGGCGGAGGAGCTGCAGCGCCTGGCGGACCTGTCACATCCGCGCACCACCGTGGACACGGCCGGGCTTTCGCCCGAGGCCACGGAACTGGCCAACCGCCTGGCGGAACAGATCCACCGCCTGCCCCAGGAGGTCGTCGAGCGGATGCTTGCGGAGCTGCGCCGGGTGGGCGACGACCGCAGCATCTCCACCCTCGACGAGCCGGTGAAAAAGCAGGCGGGATAACGCACGACGGCGCGCCCACGGGCGCGCAATCGGCGTTCCAGCCCCGGCGCCCGGCTCAGATTTCCAGCGCCGTATCGCGCACGCTCTGCCGCTTCTGCATATGTTCCCACCAGCGCGCCACGTGCGGCGCGGCGGCGAGGAGGTCGGGACCCTCGGGCGTGCGCGCGACGAACGCGACCACGGCAGCAAGGTAGAGGTCGGCCGCGCTGAACGCGTCCCCGGCGAGACAGGCGGTGCCGGCCAGTTGCTCGTCGAACAGCCCGAGCTGGCGGCGCACCTCGGGCAGCACGCCCCCGACCGCGTCCAGGTCCGGCTCGCGCCCCATCATGGGCTTGAGCAGACGCTCCCACATCAGCACGGAGACCATCGCAGGATAGGCGTAGGTGTGGATGACGCTCATCCACTGGCGCATGCGCGCCCGCGCGAGGACATCGTCCGGAAACAGCGGCGGTTCCGGATGCAGGCCCTCCAGCAGCTCGAGGATCGCATCGGTCTCGTAGACGTAGGTGCCGTCGACGCCCAGCGCGGGCACCTTGCCGAAGGGATGCCGCGCGAGGTGTTCGGCCGAGCGGTTGGCGCCGTCGTGGATACCCACGGCGACATGCTCGTAGGGAACGGCCTTCTCGGCAAACGCCATGCGCACGATGCGGGTGAAGGTGCTGCCCGCAAAGCCATACACGACAAACGACGTCATCCGCCTCCCCCTGTGCCGGCAAATCGGACGCGAATGCTGGCACGGACCGGGATCGACGGGAAACGCGCGGCGCCTGGATCACGGCGTCGCGCCCAGGGTGGCCATCCCCATCCCGCCGGCCGGAATCCGAAGCGCCCGACCGGCGCCGGAGTCCGCGCGCCGTCAGCCCGGCGCGGTGGCGGTGAAGCTGGGCCGCTGCTGGATGGCCGCCCACCAGCGCGCCAGGTTGGGCGCATCGCGCAGAATGGCGTCCGCTTCGGGCGTCTGGCTCAGGTAGGCCATGATGGGCGCGAGGTAGAGGTCCGCCGCGCTGAACGCGTGCCCGGCGAGCTGCGGCGTCTCCGCGAGCTGGCGGTCGAACAGGGCGAGCTGGCGCTGCACGTCCGGCAACGCGTCGCGCACCACCTGCTCGTCCACGGCCTCGCCCAGGAGGGGATTGATCAGCCGCTGCCAGACGAGACGGCCGATGGCCGCGGGATAAAGATAGTTGTCGACGACACTCATCCACTGGCGCATGCGCGCGCGGGCCATGACGTCGGCGGGGAACAGCGGCGGCTGGCCGTGCTCGCCCTCGATCACTTCCAGGATCGCCGGGGTCTCGTACACGGTGTCGCCGTTGACGTCGAAGGCCGGGATCTTGCCGAACGGGTGCCGAGCCATGTGTTCGGGGGTGCGGTTCTCGCCCTGAAACAGGTCCACGGGCACGTGGTCGTAGGCGACCCCCTTCTCGGCAAGGGCCATGCGGACGGTACGGACGTAGGTGCTGGCGGCGAAGCCGTAGAGAACGTAACGGGCCATGCGGACCTCCCCTGGTGCGCGTTCCTCGCGCCCAGGGAGATGGCCCGCGTCAGCGCCCGCGACAACACGCCGCGGGTGGCGGTGGTCGGCCCCGCTGGCGACGGCCGGACGGATCGCCGGGATGCACGGTAGCTGAAAAAGCGCGGCGTTGGCCGCCGGCCTGCGTCGGATGGGCCTGCACGGTCCGTTTGGATAGGGAATGGTTGGCCATGAAGCGGTTGATAGCGGTGGCCGGAAGCGTATCCCGGATGCGCCGGAAGCAAGATGCGTGATGTTCGCGAAGTGGGCGTCACATGTGCTGATACCACCTTTGTTGGCGCTGCCGGCTTTCCGGATGGAGGCGGAAACCACCGCAAACGGTGCCATGGCCGGCTTTGGGTCAGGAGCGATTGCTACTATCACTATGAAACGTCGGGATACAGGCAAAATGGATGATCAATGTGAAGCGGTGCAACGATTGGACCGCCACGCCAATTCACAAATTTGGGTGTTATGAAAATTGCCCCGCTCGAAGGAGTGGCAGAAAACAGTGACCGCACGGGTCGCAGCGAAGGGAAGGGTTTCCCCTTTGCCGTCACACCTTCAGACCGGCTAATATCCTTTACGCATGAACGGCAAACCTACGGCGGTCAGATAACAGCCAAGCATTACGAATGGCACAAAGAGCGAAAATCGAAGAAGGTCTTGGCTTCGCTCGATTCATCCTTGTCTGGTCGAGCCTGAGTCCGGTGTTCATTCTCTGGGCAATCCGGGGCGTCGACAAGGTGCCCGACCCCATTTGGATACCGATATGTGCAGCGTTGTTCGTGATCCCGAACCTACTCCTTTGGTGCTTTCTGCGCGTTGCAAGAAAGCGGAACAACGATAAAGCCATCAATGTCCGCTCGGCAAAAGATCAACGGGAGCATCTCCTAGTGTATCTGTTCGCCATGCTTGTGCCACTTTTTGACGCCAACCTCGGCGGATATAGAGATTTGGCTGCAGTCACGATTGCTCTAGTCTTCATAATCTATCTCTTCTGGTACATGCGATTGCATTATATGAATATCTTTTTTGCCTTCCGCGGTTACAGGATTTACACGGTCGAGGCGACAGGCGGCACGACGAAAGCCAACCGTGACAGCGGTCGCCATGTAACCTATGCTGTATTATCAAAGCGCCATCACCTACCGGAAGGGGAAAACGTGAACGGCTGGCGCTTGGCCGGGGGAAATGTGCTGGTGGATAAGAAGATCGATGATTGAAAATCAGCTTGATCGAGAAAGTGTTGCAAGCGTTAACTTTGGCGTGGCACTCCGCTCTACCAGGAACCGATACTTCGTGCCCACTGATGATCTTATAAAGGAAGAGCTGAAACAAATTTATAACGATACGGTCGACGAGTTTCTGGCGATGGAAGGCACCTGGGAAAAGCACGATATCTCGGAGGACTACGGCGAGGCTCGGCCGGTTTACGCCGCTCGGGATACGGACTATCTTCAAGACCTTTCTGCGATCTTTGACGCCGACGCGTTCGACGACCTCTCCAACGCGCACCAGCACGCGGGCGACATCGACTATTATTTCGCCGATCTGCGTGACAATCAGGGCCGAAAAGCATTGGGGATCAAGAAGGGTACACAGCTGAAAACGACCCTACGCGCTCGCAGAAAGTTGATGCGGATTGTAACGGCAGATGACACGTTGAAAATGGTTGAGGACGATGTTCTTAAGCTGGACAAGGAATTCGACGCGATCGTCACGAGCGATTATGTGTTTATGCGCAACATCCGCGCTGTCGAATATTTGGCCGACATTGTTACACACGTAACCGGTGCTGCTGCATCGAAGGTTCAGCATGTAAACAACATGGTGAACTTCCTAGATCTTTCGCGCATCGCTGGAGATATATCCAGGCATCGCCGTAAGGCGAAGCTCGCTGCGTCGATCGCTGCGCGATCCGACCTGTCTCAAATCCGTCAGGATCGTGTGCAGGAGATTGCACAGCTTCAGGGCGTAAAATTTAAAACTCTTGACGATGGGCGGCTTCAGCCTCGTCGACAGGACGAAACAAAGCTGCTGGAGATACTCGACGATCGCCGTTACGACATGGACCTGACCGCCGCCGGCCCAGTCCCCTACCGGGCAACCGGCCGCCAACGAGTTAACTCCTGAGCGACAGCTCATGTGCGCAAAACAGCAATTTCGCTTAGAACGTTCGTCAAAAAGTCGTGGAAATCGAACCAGGAACAGGCACCCCTAATCGGTAGAGCCAGAGATACAGACAATTCGCGTCGCCGGAGTTTTGTCAGGTACTGTGTGGTTCCCACAATCTGGCCGAATATCATATGTACACGTGTGGTCAGTGTCCGGGTCGTTTACGCGCTTGCCGATGCGGTGTGCGCTTCGGGTTACGATCGGGCCTTTGGGCACGCGTCAAGCGCCCGACCCTCAATCGCCGCGGCAGCGATTTTCCGCGGGCGCTCTTTCTTCGCTCTCTTGGCCTTGGCCGCGTAGGATCAGGCGATGGTGTGCGTGCTTGGTGCACTGTGCGCGCATCACGGCCGACGCCCCGTCTTCGGGACCTTCCCGGCGATGCGCGAACGCCAGAACCGGAGGCAAGCCGCGGGTTCTGCCGTCGCTTACGCCCGGCCGGGAAGGGCGGCCGCCGCGTGCTGACGCTCGACGTCCACGATATAGTCCCGCGTGATCGGCACGGCGTCCAGGCGCCGGCTGAGCTGTAACTGGAAGACCATGTTGGTGCGCCGCCGGAAGCCGATTTCGCAAAGCGCCAGATAGAACTCCCACATGCGGCAGAATTGCCGGTCGTACAGGCTTGCGACCTCGTCCCACCGGGCCACGAAGCGCTCGCGCCAGTGCCGCAGCGTCTCGGCATAGTGCAGGCGCAGGATCTCGACATCCGTCACGTAAAGGCCGGTGCGCTCGACCGCGGCGAAAACCTCCGACAGCGAGGGCAGGTCCGCGCCCGGAAATATGTACTTGCGCATGAAGGGATTGATCGGGGCCGGCGTGTCGGCATACCCGATCGAGTGGATCAGGGCGACCCCATCCGCACTCAGCAGATCCCGCACGCGCGCAAAAAACTCCGGATAATTCTTCTTGCCCACGTGCTCGAACATCCCGACGGAGACAATGCGGTCGAAAGGGCCCTCCAGGTCCCGGTAGTCGGAAAGCTGGAAGCGCACGCGATCGGCGGCCGGGGATTGCGACGCGCGCTCCATGCTCAGGGTGTGCTGTTCGGTGCTGAGGGTCACGCCGGTCACGTCGGCGCCGAAGTCCTCGGCGAGATACAGGCCGAGCCCGCCCCATCCGGAACCGATGTCGAGCACCCTCAGGCCCGGCGTGTCCAAGGACAGCTTCGCGGCGATGTGCCGCTTCTTGTGCGCCTGCGCCGAATCCAGACTGTCGTCCGGGTTTCGGAAGTAGGCGCAGGAATACTGCCGGTCCCGATCCAGGAAGATATCGTACAGGCGCGCGGACAGGTCGTAGTGATGGGCGACGTTGCGCCGCGCGCGGCCGATGGGATTGGACTGCTTCACGCCCCGGCGCACGCGCTCGACAAGAGCCAGCCAGGGATTGCTCCCGCCGGTCGGGAGGTTGCGCGCAACGACGTCCAGGAATCGATAGAGGGTGCCGTCTTCCACCACCAGGCGGCCGTCCATGTAGGCCTCCCCGACGGCGAGGCCCGGGTCGAGCGCGAGCGCGTATTCGCTTGCCTTCGACGTCAAACGCACCGTGGCCTCGGGCGGCCCGTCGCCGCCCACGATGTGCTGCCTGCCGGCGGCATCGATGATGCAGAGGCTACCTTCGTGGATGACGCGTCTCAGAGCCGGGACGAACATGATGTGCCAGATCTTCGCCTATGCCGGTTTGCGCAGGTCCCGCTCCTCGCTGCGATTAACCTCGATTGCCGGGGTAGGTCGATCTCCGCCGACCCGAAAGCCGCGCCGTTGCGCCCGCGCATTCGCAAGGCCCGCTCTCGGATTCCCGAGCATGCCGACGCGAGGTCTGCATTTCCATCGTCGGTCGCCGGATCGCCCTATAGCGACCCAGCTTCTGGATTACGCCGATGAAATTGCCTCGTTGTGTCCCGGTAATAAGCTGCGTCGCGGCGCGGCGTCATGTAGCCGTTGGCCGCAAGGTCGTCGTCATACGTGCCCGCCTAGGGCAAGATGCTGAAACGTGGAATCACGTTTCAGCTGAATCTTGCCCGCTCTTCAGGAAGTTAGAGCAAAATTCACGATGCAAGCCGGTTCGGCTTTCATCGATTTTGCTCTAGTCGTCGTAGAGTGTCTCGACCGCGTCCTGGGCCGTCGTATGATAAACCCGTTCAAAAAACTCGTTTGTTATGCGACGGAGTCTATCGCAGACACGCCGACGAGCCCACGTTTTCCGACCCATCGCACGGCGAGCTGGGGCAACAGCCGGGTTTCCCGGCAACGGTTGGGCGGCAGCCGGCTCAGCCGGCGGTCTTGCCCTTGGCGGCCTTGGCCTTCGCGTTGGCCGCTTCAGCCGTGGTCTTGGCGTCGAATCGGCAGATGTCGCGGACGACGCAGGTCGGGCAGTCGGGCTTGCGCGCCTTGCAGGTGTAGCGGCCGTGCAGGATCAGCCAGTGGTGCGCGTTCTTTTTGCGGTGCGCGGGCACCACGGCCTGCAACCCGTCTTCGACGGCCCGCACCGTCTTGCCCGGCGCGAGGCCCGTGCGATTGCACAGCCGGTAGATGTGCGTGTCCACGGCAATGGTGGGCGCGTCGAAGGCAGTGTTGAGGATGACGTTGGCCGTCTTGCGCCCCACCCCGGGGAGTTTTTCCAGCGCCGCCCGGTCGGGCGGGACCCGGCCGCCGTGTTCGTCCAACAGGATACGACAGAGCTTGATCACGTTGGCCGCCTTGGAATTATAAAGACCCAGCGTCTTGATGTGCCGCTTCAGCCCGTCTTCGCCCAGGGCCAGCATGGCTTCCGGCGTGTCGGCTTCGGCGAAGAGGGTGGCGGTGGCCTTGTTGACGCCCACGTCGGTGGACTGTGCCGATAGCACAACGGCGATGAGCAGGGTGAAGGGGTCGACGTAGTTGAGCTCGGATCGCGGTTCGGGAAGAACCTCGGCGAGCCGGTCGAAGAAGGTCTCGATCTCCTGGGGCGAAAGCAGCGAGGACGACATGGCACTCCGGGACACGGGCGCCGGCGGGCCGGCGCGGCAGGTGGCATCGGGAACGCGGAGGACGCGAGCATGACCGCCCGCGCCTGGCTGGGCAACGCCGTCAGCGCGCCGATCGCGCGCAATGCGGCCATAACGGCCCTGATCGTGGGGCCCATCCTGACCGCCATCAACCAGGGCGACGCGCTGCTGGCCGGGGACGGGCTGAACTGGCTCAAGGTCGCGCTGACCTTCCTCGTGCCCTATGCGGTCGCCACCGTGGCCGGTGCCAACGCGCGCACCGCGGGCCAGCGCGGGGTCACCGGCCAAGGGGCCACCGGGCGCCCCGGCGCCGGCGGGCCACCCGAGACCGCGCGGGTGCTTGCCGAGATCGACGCGGCCGCCGAAGCCGTGCACCGCGTACGCCAGCCCGACGGCGGCGATCCCGCCCTTGCGGATGCGAAAGACCGGCTGGCGCGGGCGCGCGCAGCGCTGGCGCGGGGCGCGACCGGGGGGTAGAGCACCGGAGCAAGACGGCCCGCATCTTTACCCGCGCGCGCCGTCTACCGTATCCTCCAACCATGGCGTCCCCCAGGCACGAGGGGCTGGCGGCGCGAGCGCACGGCGACGAGGAGCCGGTGCTCTTCGACGCCATCCTCACCCCGCATCGCTCGCTTTCGCCGCGCGGCTTCCGGCTGCTGATGGCGGGGGTGTGCGGGGTCAGCTTCGGCGTCGGGCTGGGCTTCTTCCTCATGGGCGCGTGGCCCATTGTGGGCTTCTTCGGCCTCGATGTCCTGCTGATCTACGGCGCGTTCAAGCTCAACTTCCGCGCCGCGCGGCTTTACGAGACTGTCACGGTCACGCGCGAACACTGCACCGTCGCCCGGGTAAGCCCGCGCGGCGACGCCCAGCGGTGGCGATTCCAGCCCGCCTGGCTGCGTGTGTTCATGGCCGACCCGCCGGACCACGACAGCCCGCTCACGCTGCGGGGCCACGGCCGCGAGCTTCGGATCGGAAGCTTCCTCACGCCGGCGGAGCGCCTGGAGCTGGCCAAGGCCCTGCGCGCGGCCGTCAACCACGCGCGCATGCCGGTCGCGACGGCGTAGCCGCGACCGTCGCCGTCACCCCGCGGCACACGCCGCCTCCCCGTAGGTGGCGTCGGCCAACGAGGTGATGCGTGGACGCGCGCCGCAGAGTTCGCATGCCGGGTCGGGCTGTGTGGCGATGCTGCGGAAATTCGCGCTCAGCGCGTCATACAGGAGAAGCCGCCCGGTGAGCCCATCGCCCACGCCCAGGATTTCCTTGAGCACCTCGGTCGCCTGGAGCGTGCCCAGCACACCGGGCAGCACCGCGAGCACGCCGACGTCGGCGCAGGCCTGCTTGGCCTGGGGCGGCTGCGCGCCGAAGATGCAGCGGTAGCACGGCCCGCGCTCGAACGCCCGGAACGTGGCAAGCTGACCGTCGGTGCGCATGATCGCCGCCGAAACGAGCGGACGGCAGGCGAGATAGCACGCGTCGTTGAGCAGGTAGCGCGTGGCGAAGTTGTCCGAGCCGTCGGCGACGATGTCGTACTGCCCGATCAGATCGACGAGCCCGTCCGCGCGCAGCCGCCGCGGGAGCGTATCCACCCGGACCCCGGGGTTGAGCGCGGCCATGCGCGCCGCGGCGCTGTCCACCTTGGCCGTGCCGATCGCGGCCGTGTCGTGGATCACCTGCCGTTGCAGGTTGGACAGGTCCACGCGGTCGTCGTCGATGACGCCGATGCGCCCGACGCCCGCAGCGGCGAGGTACATGAGCAGCGGCGAGCCCAGCCCGCCCGCGCCCACGACGAGCACGCGCGCGTTCAGCAGGCGCGCCTGCCCGGCCTCGCCCACCTCGGGCAGAACCAGGTGGCGCGCGTAGCGATCGATCTGGGCGTCGGTAAAGTCCATCGCGCGCTCCGCCCCGCTGGGCTACATCCCCTCGAACAGCGGCGTGGAGAGGTAACGCTCCGCCGCCGAGGGCAGGATCGTGACGATGCGCTTGTCCGCCAATGCGGGGCGCTGGCCCACCTCCATCGCCGCGGCCAGGGCCGCGCCCGAGGATATGCCCACGCCCAGGCCCTCGACGCCCGCGGCCAGGCGGGCGGTGGCGAAGGCGGTGTCGTTGCCGATGCGGATGACCTCGTCGATCAGCGCGGTGTCCAGGTTCTCGGGGACAAAGCCGGCGCCGATGCCCTGGATCTTGTGCGGTCCGGGCTGGCCGCCCGAGAGCACGGGGCTGTCCTCGGGCTCCACGGCGATCATGCGCACCTCGGGCCGGCGCGCCTTGAGCACCTGGCCCACGCCGGTGAGCGTGCCGCCGGTGCCCACGCCGGCGATCACGGCGTCCACCTCGCCGCCGGTGTCGGTCCAGATCTCCTCCGCCGTGGTGGCGCGGTGGATGGCCGGGTTCGCCGGGTTGCGGAACTGCTGCGGCATCACGGCCTTGGGCACGTCATCGAGAAGCTGTTCGGCCTTGTTGACCGCACCGCGCATGCCCTGGCTGCCATCCGTAAGCACCAGCTCGGCACCCAGCAGGCGCAGCATCTTGCGCCGCTCGGTCGACATGGTCTCGGGCATGGTCAGGATGAGCCGGTAGCCCTTGGCGGCACAGACGAACGCCAGGGCGATGCCGGTGTTGCCCGAGGTTGGCTCGACGACGACGCTGTCCGGTTCCAGGCGTCCATCGGCCTCCATCCGGTCGATCATGGCGCGACCGATGCGGTCCTTCACCGAGGACAGCGGATTGTTGAACTCGCACTTGGCGAGCAGCTCGGCCGATACGCCGCTCTGCTGCGCCAGACGCGGCAGGCGCACCATGGGCGTGCCGCCGATGACGTGGAGCACGCTGTCAAAAATCCGGCCCTGCGCCGGCCGCGCCTTCGCCGGGCCACTTGGGCTCGCCGTTTCCGCCATGGCTCTCGCGTCCCCTGTCTCTCGCCGGTGCCTGGTCCGCTCGGGCGCCGCCTGCGGCGATTCGCCCTTAGCGGCTAGGATGGCCCCGCGATGCGCCCGGCGCAACGGGCGCGCGATGCGCGCCCTACCGGTGGGGTGTCAGCGTCTACGCGGGCTGGCAACTGGTCACGGCCCAATCACACAACGGTGAGATCCCCGTTATCATCAGGATGATGTCCCTATTCATGCCCTTATGATCGCTCTCACCCCTGACAGCTTTTCCCAGACGACTTCACCAGTATGCGTTTCGACCTGTGACGACGGTCACGGCACCGTCCGGCGGCAGCGCATAAATTGTCCTCACGAAGACGGCAAACAGCAAAGACCCGATCGAACCCCAAGGAGGACAGTCATGACGACGCGCATCACCAGCCTCGCCCTCGCCGCCGCCCTCGCCACCGGCATCGCCACCGGCGCCCAGGCGGCGCACGCACCGCACGGCGGCTTCGACAAGAGCACCGCCATCAGCACGGCGGTGCCGGCCTTCGGCATCGCGGCCAACACCGGCAGCCACATCGCCGCGAACACGGCCGAGAAGACCCACGAGACCGGCCAACGCAGCGCGTTCGGCGTCACCGGCGTCGGCGGGACGCACGTGGCCGCGCAGGTCGGGGAAAAGCGGCACGGTCTGTCCGCGGAAGCGGCGGGCCGGGCGAACGGCTCGCGGCTCGTCGGCAGCACGGCCGGCTTCACGCCCACCCATCCGACGGAGAAGGGGAATGTCGCACGCAATACGACCCCGGCCTTCGGCGTCATCGGGCCGGGCAAAGGCCAACCCGGCATCACCCCAGGCGAGAAGGCCCCCCGGGCATCGCGTGCGCTCGCGGCCGCCGGCATCAGCCCGAACAGCGCGGACCAGATCGCCCACGTCCCGGCACGGCCGCGCGGCCGGTGAGGATCGCGGGGAGGGCCCGGCGCCGGGCATCACCGGCCCGGGCCCTGCGACATCCGGGGCAGGTCGCCGCAGCCTATTTAAGCGGACGCTAATATGATTACGTCCCGATTAAGGCCAAGGGAAAGCCGAGTACCAATGTTCAGAAGGATCGTCGCCTTCATGTGGAGATCGCTTCGGAACCGGATCCAACGCTGGCACTTTCCAGTGCCGAGGTTGCATCGTACTTCCAAAGCCAGCGTTCAACCGGCAGCGGCAGACCACCATGCGGGCAACGATCATGTCGAAATCCGGGAAGGAGAATTCGCCATGACACGTTATCGCACCGCCGTCGCCTTTGTTGCGGCAATCGTCGCCGGCACGGGCCTTGGAGTCGCAAACGATGCGCTGGCCGCTGAGCCGTTCGCCGGCTTCGACAAGGCACAGGCCGTCGACGACGCCGCTCCGGCGGCCCGCGTCGCGCGCCAGGACGGCCGGCACGTCGCCGCGACCCCAACCGAGAAGACCCCCCGCTTCAACGCCGCGGCGTTCGACGTGCGCCAGGAGCCGGGCAGCCAGATCGTCACCGCGCCGTTCGACCGTAAGGGCCACTGAACGGCACGGCTGGAATCCCCCATGCACCTCCCGTCCCGTCGGCGCGGTTGCGCCGGCGGGGCATCGCCCCGCAAGGGCACCTGCCGATTGGGAAGGGTTGGGCACGCTGTCGCACCATATTTAAGATGCCGCTAATATACATACATCTGTAACAACGGCGATCGGAAGGCCCGAGAGCCCGAAACCCGCAAACCGAAGTACGCTCCCGAAAGGAGACGTGAGCCATGAAACCGCAGCAGATCCGCACCGTCCTCGCCGCCGCCGCCGTTGCGATTGCGGGCGCTGGCTTCGCCGCGGGCGCGCAGGCCAATGATCACGGCTTCGACAAAGCGTCGGCGGAGACCCAGGCCGAGCCGGCGGCGAAGGTGGTGAATCAGGCCGACCGTCAGATCGCCACGGCGCCCACGGAGAAAAACAACCAGCCCGCGTGCCGCGCGCCTGCCACGAAGGCGGCGGGCCAGCCAGGCACGCAGATGGCCGTGGAGCCGCGGCAGGAGAAGTGCCAGTAAGGAAACCGCGCCTGACCCGGCCAAGCCCCTGACGGACTTGCCACCTGCGCCCCGTCGCCCCCTAGCGGCGGGGCTTTTCTTTTCTGCCGGCCTTTGCCGGGCGGCACGGCGCGCGATCCGGGGGCTCAGATGGAGAAGTCGGGCATCTGCGCGGCTTCGGACTGGATCCCCTGCTCGCGCGCGCGGTCGCACAGGTCCTCGATGGTCATGCGGTCGAAGCGCGCCATCATGTCGTCCTGCATTTCGCGCCAGATGGGCCGGACGACGTTGCGCCCGATGTCGCTGCCCTCGGTCTCGTTGGCCGGATCCACGGTCCCCTCGAGCTGGCGCACGATGCGGATGATCTCGCCCAAGGTAATGCGCCGGCGTTCGCGCGCCAGGCGATAGCCCCCGCGCGGCCCGCGCTGGCCCGAGAGCACGCCGTGATGGACGAGCTGCTGGAGCACCTGCTCCAGGTAGCGCCGCGGAATGCCCTGGCGCTCGGAGATCTCGCTGGAGCGCACCGGGCCGGCCCCGGCGTTGTAGGCGATGTCCACCACGGCCTCGATGGCGAAGAGCAGCTTCTTGGACAGGCGCAGCATGACTCGCGAGCTCTCATCCGTCGTTGGTGTCGTTGGGTGCGTCCGTGGACCCGAAACCGCCCGCCCCGCGCGCGGCGCCGCCGGACTCGGGCAGGGCGGCGCGCGCCTCCAACACCGCGTGCGCCACCGGCGCGACCACCAGCTGGGCGACGCGCTGCCCGCGCTCGATGGTCACCGCGGCCTCACCCAGGTTCACCAGGATCACCCCGACCTCGCCGCGGTAGTCGGCGTCGATGGTCCCGGGCGCGTTCAGCACGGTCACCCCGTGGCGCAGCGCGAGCCCCGAACGCGGGCGGATCTGGGCCTCCGTCCCCGGCGGCAGGGCCAGGGCGAGCCCGGTGGGAATCAGCTTGCGCTCACCCGGCGCCAGACCGACCTCACTGCCCACGGCCGCCAGCAGGTCCAGGCCCGCACTGCCCGGCGTGGCGTAAGCGGGCAGCGGCAGGTCGCGCCCGTGCGCCAGGCGCGTCACAGGCACGGTGATCTCGGGCGCGCCGGCGGTCATGCGCGGGCCTCCGGCCGGCCGAGCGCGCCCGCAATGCGCCGGGCGAGCCGGCGGCCCACCTCGGTCTTGGCGAGCGGCGGCCAGCTCTCCGGATCGTCCCGCTCGGCGGTGATCAGGTGAACGGTGTTCGCCGCACCGCCGAAGGTGCCCGTCTCCGCCGAGACGTCGTTGGCGACGATCCAGTCGCAGCCCTTGCGCCGGCGCTTGGCGGCGGCGTTGGCGAGCACGTCCTGCGTCTCCGCGGCGAAGCCCACGACCAGACCCGGCCGCCGGTCCCCCTCGGCGGCCAGCCCTGCCAGGATGTCGGGATTGGCGACCAAGCGCAGGGCCTGCGCGTCGGCGTCGCCGCGCTTGCGCTTTTCCGGCGCCGTTTCGTCGGTGCGCCAGTCCGCGACGGCGGCGGCGCAGACGGCGACGTCGACGGGCAAGGCGGCCTCGCACGCGGCCAGCATGTCGCGCGCGGTCTCCACGTGACGCACGCGCACGCCCGGCGGGTCGGGCAGCGCCACCGGCCCGGTGACCAGGGTGACGGCCGCGCCCAGCTCGGCCAGGGCGGCGGCGATGGCGTGCCCCTGCTTGCCGGAGGCGCGGTTGGCGATGAAGCGCACGGGGTCGATGGGCTCGTGCGTGGGCCCGCTGGTGACCAGCGCGCGCACCCCGGCGAGGGGTTGCTCGGGT
>CAJXKW010000090.1 GCA_913055855.1 uncultured Limimonas sp.
ATCCCGCCCGGCTCCATCAGCTTGTTCTCCTGGTACATCTTGCGCAGGTAGAAGCTGTGCATCTTCGCCGGCATGCGGGTCGAATCGGAGTTCCAGTACAGAAGGTCGAAGGGGAAGGGCTCCTTGCCCAGGAGGTAGTTGTTGATGACGAAGGACCAGATCAGGTCGTTGGCGCGCAGCATGTTGAAGGTGTTCGCCATCGACTTGCCCTCGAGGTAGCCCTTCTGCTGCATCTTCTGTTCGAGGGCCTCGATCTGTTCCTCGTCGATGAACACCTCCAGCTCGCCGGCTTCGGAGAAGTCGGCCATGGTGGTGAAGAAGGTCGCCGCCTTCACCCGCGACGCCTGGCCGGTCTGATTGAGGTAGGACAGCGTGCACGAGAGCAGCGTCCCGCCCAGGCAATAACCGATGAAGTTGGTCTCCTTCTCGCCCGTAATCTCCTCGACCACGTCCAGGGCCGTCAGCGGGCCCTCGGTCATGTAGTCCTCGAAGGTCTTCTGGGCGAGCTTCTCATCGGGATTGACCCAGGAGATCATGAAGACCGTGTAGCCCTGGTCGACCGCCCACTTAACGAAGGAGTTCTTCTCCCGCAGGTCGAGGATGTAGTACTTGTTGATCCACGGCGGGATGATGATCAGCGGCGTCTTGTACACGCTCTCCGTTGTCGGCTCGTACTGGATGAGCTGCATCAGGTCGTTCTCGTAGACGACCTTGCCCGGTGTGACCGCGATGTTCTTACCGACCTCAAAGGCCTCGTAGTCGGTCTGGCTGATCTTGCCCCGCTCCATGTCGTCGAGCAGGTTCTCCAGTCCACGAACGAGGTTTTCACCCCCGCTCTCCACGGTGGTGCGCAGCACCTCCGGGTTGGTCACCACGAAGTTCGACGGTGCCATCGCGTCGACGAATTGACGCGTGTAGAAGTCGACTTTCTTCGCCGTGTGCTCATCCAGGCCCTCGACCTCGTTGACCGTCGAGCGCAACCAGCGCGCGGTCACGAGGTAGGACTGTTTGATGAAATCGAAAAACTCGTTCTGTTCCCACGCCGGGTCCTTGAAGCGCCGATCGCCGTGCTCCGGCTGGGCGACCTGCTGGCCGTCGCCCATGCCGAACATGCGGTTCGTCGTGGCCTGCCAGATGCGGAAATAGTCCTGCCACAGGTTCATCTGCGCCTGGACCATCTTCGCGGGGTCGGCCATCATGCGTGTCGTCATTTCGAGGAACGCGTTGCCGACATTGAGCGGGTCCATTTGCGCGTCCGCGGGCGCGAGCTGCTGGCGCTCCATGAAATCGGTGACCAGCTTGTGACTCTTCTCCGCGATCTTGGACATCGTTTGCGACAGCTCGACCGGATCGGGCAGTTTCACGTCCGGCATGCCCGGACCCGACCCGTCGTCCTGCTGCTTGTGCTGCTGTCGCTGGTGTTGCTCCGCCATAGTCCCTTCCTTATGATATCGCCAAGTCAGCGCGTTGAAGGCCGCTCGGCAGGGCGTTCGCGTGACCCGATCTATTGTGCAGTGCACACAATAGCCATTCCGGCCAATCTTGCAACAGCTATCCGTGCCGTGAAAGGTTTGCTTAACGCGCCCGCCGCTATCAGGCCATCACAGGCGGCTGCCAGACGAGACAGCGAGTTTGATGTCCGACGCTGACCGCGCCACACCCCGACCACGCGCTCGCCCGGTTTGGTTCGCCATTGCCGCGGCCGTGCTCCTCGCCGGCTGTTCCAGCATGGATCCGACGGGTCTGCTGGACAGCGAGACGGCGGAGCCTCAGCGGGTCGACGGCGGCAAGGACCAAGCCGAGGCCGATTTCCCCAGGCTCAGCGAGGTGCCCGAAGAACCCGGGCGACGGCCGAGCACCCGGAGCGAGCGCAAGGCGATGCAGGAATCGCTGGCCGCCGACCGGGCGAATGCGCGCTACAGCGATGAGGCCCTGCGTGCGCCCGAGGCTGCGCCGGAGCAACCGGAGGCGCTTGGCCGGCAACGGGTCGAAGGCGAGCCGGACGGCGCGACGGCGGAAACGCGCCCGCAGCCGGACCCGGCCCGCGCGTCGGACGGCCCGGAACAGGCGGCGGCGCAGCGGCAAACCGAAACCGGCGCCGTGCCGTCGCGCAAAACCGAGGCGCAGGCCGGCGGTGACGCCGGCAGGGCGCCCGGGAGCGCGCGGGACACGGCGGCGGAAGCGGCGCGCGACGCGAGCGGCACACCGGACACAGGTGGTGTTGATGCCATGCCTGAGGTGCCCCCGGCGCCCTCGGAGATGGCACAAAGCGAGGGCGGTGCCGGCGCGGCGGCGGGGCCGCGCGAGGCTGGCCGGGGCGATGCCCCGGACGAATCGGCCGGCGACGGCATGCAGGCAGCCGGCGCCCCGGATTCCGGGACCGGCCGATCGCCCGACACGGCCCAACGTGAGACCGAAAAGCGGGGCACGGCGCAAGGCGAAACAGGCCGGCGCGACGCGGAACCGGGCGCGGCGCAAACCGCCCGCGCGCCCGCCAATGGTTCGGCCGAACGGGGGCCGGCCGTGCAGGTCAACCGTTCTCAGATCCCGCAGATTCGACCCAGCCGGCAGGGCGAACCGGTGCAGCTCCCGACCCAGGTGCGCCAGCGCGTGAGTTCCGGCACGGCGGGATCCGCCGACGCGATGCCGCAACGCCGGCAGCGTGCGCGCCTGCAAACACCCCCGGCGCGCGCGTCCGAAGTTGGTCCACGCGCCGACACCGATGCCGATGGGGCGGGCGAGCAGCTCGCGGTTATCTACTTCGGCCACGCCAGTGCGGCGCTGAACGGCGAGGACCGGCAGGTGCTGCAGAAGGTCGCCGAGCTGTACGACAAGCACGGCGGCGGCCTGCGTGTGGTTGGCCACGCGAGCAGCCGCACCGCGACCATGGACATGATCCAGCACCGCATGGCGAACCTCGACATTTCCATGCGGCGGGCGGAGAATGTTGCCGACGCGCTGGTCAAGGACGGTGTGCCCCGCGGCAAAATCATGGTCGAGGCGCGCGCGGATCGCGATCCAGCGTATCACGAGTTCATGCCGACCGGCGAAGCGGGCAATCGCCGGGCGGAGATCTTCCTGACGAACTGAAGCGAACCGGCATGCCCGCCGCAATGGGCGTGCGGTGCGAGGGGTGGCCGTGTCGGTTGTTCCCAGGCAGCCGCAGATGCCACAGTCGCGCGAAATCGAGGACGGACAACGCGGCGACCGAGGCCATGGAGCAGGAATTCCACAAAATCAAGCGCTTGCCGCCGTATGTTTTCGCCGAGGTGAACGCCCTCAAGGCGCAGGCGCGCAAGGCCGGCCGCGACATCGTCGATTTCGGCATGGGCAACCCGGACCAGCCGCCGCCCCAGCACGTCGTTGACAAGCTTACCGAGGCCGCGCAGAACCCGCGCGCCCACCGGTATTCCACGTCGCGCGGCATCCCGGGGCTGCGCAAGGCGCTGGCGGCGTATTACAGCCGCCGCTTCGGGGTCGACCTCGACCCGGAGGAAGAGGCCATTGTCACCCTGGGCTCCAAGGAGGGCCTGGCGAACCTGGCGCAGGCGATCACCAGCCCGGGCGACGTGCTGTTGGTCCCCAATCCCAGCTACCCCATCCACGCGTTCGGTTTCATCATCGCCGGCGCGGCGCTGCGCAGCTTGCCGCTCGCCGGGTTCGACGATACGGAGACCGAGTTCCGCCGCGCGTTCATGCAGGAGATGGAGCGTGCTGTGCGGCACTCCGTACCCAAGCCGCTGGCCGTTGTGCTGAACTACCCGGCGAACCCGACGACGCGCACGGTGGACCTCGACTTTTACGGCGAGGTCGTCGAGTTCTGCCGCCGCCACGGCGTCTACATCATCTCCGATATCGCCTATTCGGAAGTTTACTTCGAGGACAATCCGCCGCCCTCGGTGCTTCAGGTGCCGGGCGCGCGCGAGGTCGCCGTGGAATTTTCCTCGCTGTCCAAGACCTATTCCATGCCCGGCTGGCGCCTGGGCTTCTGCGCCGGCAACCCCAAGCTCATCGCGGCGCTGGCGCGGGTGAAATCCTACCTGGATTACGGCGCGTTCACCCCGGTGCAGGTGGCGGGCACAGCCGCGCTGAACGGACCGCAGGACTGTGTCACCGAGATGCGCGCGCGCTACCGGGGCCGGCGCGACGTCCTGGTGCGCGGCCTGAATGCCGCCGGCTGGCCCGTCGAAGCGCCCACGGCGAGCATGTTCGCCTGGGCGCCCATCCCGCCCGCGTACCGGCATCTGGGTTCGCTTGCGTTCTCGAAGCTCTTGCTTGAAAAGGCCGATGTCGCCGTCAGTCCGGGTGTCGGATTCGGGGAGTACGGCGATTCCTACGTCCGTCTGGCGCTGGTGGAGAACGAGCACCGCACGCGCCAGGCGATCCGCAACCTCAAGGCCTTCTTCCGCAGGGCGCCGATTCCCGAATCGCCTGCGGAGATGGCGGCTGACGAGCAGAAGGTGGCGCTTTGAGCGAGACCCTGCGCATCGGCGTCGCCGGCCTCGGCACGGTCGGGGCGGGGACGCTGCAACTCCTGCAGACGCACTACGAGATGGTCGCCCAGCGCGGCGGCCGGCCGGTGCTGGTCACGGCCGTGGCCGCGCGCGATCGGCGCAAGGATCGGGGCGTGGATCTCTCCGGCGTGCGCTGGTTCGAGGATCCGGTGGCGCTGGCGCGCGATCCGGAGATCGACGTGCTGATCGAACTCATCGGCGGCGCGGAGGGACCGGCCAAGGACGCCGTGGAGGCCGCGCTGGCCAGCGGTACCCACGTTATCACCGCCAACAAGGCGATGATTGCCCATCACGGCACCGAGCTGGCGCGCGCGGCCGAGGCCGGGGGCGTCGTGCTCGCCTGCGAGGCCGCGGTTTGCGGCGGCATCCCGGTGATCAAGTCGATCCGCGAGGGCCTTGCGGGCAACGCCATCGAGGGCGTGCACGGCATCCTCAACGGCACCTCCAACTTCATCCTCTCCGATATGCGCACCAGCGGGCGCGAGTTCGGCGAGGTGCTGGCAGAGGCGCAGGCGCTGGGCTACGCCGAGGCCGACCCGGCGTTCGACGTGGACGGCATCGACGCGGCGCACAAGCTCGCCATCATCACCGCGCTGGCGTACAACTGCCAGGTCGACTTCGATGGCGTTTACATGGAGGGGATCCGCGAGGTCTCGGGCGTGGATATCGATTTCGCCGAGGAGCTGGGCTACCGCATCAAGCTCCTGGGCATCGCCCGGCGCACCAACGGCGGCGTGGAGCAGCGCGTGCACCCCTGTATGGTGCCCCGGAACGCGCCCATTGCCAATGTCGAGGGTGTGGACAACGCTGTCGTGGCCACGGGGGACTTCGTGGGCACCACGCTGTTCGAGGGGCAGGGCGCCGGCGCCGGTCCAACCGCCTCGGCCGTGGTGGCGGACCTGATCGACATTGCCCGCGGCGCGCGCCTGCCCACGTTCGCGGTCGCGGCCTCGGCGCTGGAAACCCTGCCGTCGCGCCCTATGAGCGAGCGCCACGGGTCATACTATCTGCGTCTGATGTGCCGCGACCAGCCCGGGGTGATCGCCGGGATCACCGCGATTCTGCGCGACGACGACATCTCCGTGGAATCCATGGTCCAGCGCGGGCGCGGCCCGCAGGGCGAGGCGGTGCCCGTGGTGATCACCACGCACGAGACCGACGAGGCGGCGATGCGCCGGGCGCTGGCGCGCATCGGCGAACTGCCGGTGGTGCTGGAAGCGCCGCGGATGATTCGGATCGAGCACCTGTAACACCGGCACGGGCGAGCCGCCGCTTCGCACGCGCCCTTGTCGGCGCGCGGCGGATTAGGGCACACACGACCTCGGGGCATTCGCCGCGGCGCGCGCCGCGGCGGCGTCGAGCGGCACGAAAGGAGCAACCGGCCATGGCCGAGTCCGTCTCGCTGGATCGCAATCTCGCGCTGGAAGCCGTGCGCGTCACCGAGCTGACCGCGCTGGCCGCCTCGCGCCTGATGGGCCGGGGCGATGAGAAAGCCGCCGACCAGGCGGCGGTGAACGCGATGCGCGGCGCGCTCAACGACCTCGCCGTGGACGGCACGGTCGTCATCGGGGAGGGTGAGCGCGACAAGGCGCCCATGCTCTACATCGGCGAGAACGTGGGCGCGGGCGGTCCGCCCATCGACATCGCGCTGGATCCGCTGGAGGGGACGACCATCACCGCCAAGGGCGGGCAGAACGCGCTCGCCGTCATTGCCATGGCCGAATCCGGCGGGTTCCTCAATGCGCCCGACGTGTACATGGACAAGATCGCCGTGGGCGGCGGTTTGCCGGAAGGCGTGGTCGACCTGGACGCCGAGCCGCAGGACAACCTGCGCGCGCTGGCCGAGGCCAAGGGCGTGGAGATTTCCGATCTGGTGGTGTGCATCCTGGATCGGCCGCGGCACAGCGAGATCATCCGGAAGGTCCGCGACGCGGGCGCGCGGATCATGCTCATCTCCGACGGCGACGTCTCCGGCGTCATCTCGACCACGCGCTACAACGCCGGCGTGGATCTCTACATGGGCATCGGCGGCGCGCCCGAGGGCGTGCTCGCGGCCGCGGCGCTGCGCTGCATCGGCGGGCAGATGCAGGGCCGGCTGGCGTTTCGCAAGGACGGCGAGCGCGAGCGTGCCGAGCGCTGGGGGATCCGCGACGTCGACCGCAAGTACAACCTGGAGGAGCTTGCCGGGGGCGACGTCATGTTCGCCGCCACGGGCGTGACCGACGGCACGATGCTCAAGGGCGTGCGCCGCTTCGGCGGCGGGGCCAAGACGCACTCCATCGTCATGCGCTCCAAGACCGGCACGATCCGCTTCATCGAGGCGGACCACTACTTTGACCGCAAGACCTGGGCGGCCGATCCCGGCGGCCAGGGCTGAGTCCGTAGCGCGGTCATGGCCACCGCCGAGGCGGACGCGGACGCGCCGGAACGCCCCTGCTTCCTGGGCGTGGAACGCTCGCTTACGGGCAAGCGCTGGGAAGTGCGGGCGGCGGACGACCGGCTGGCGCGCGCCCTGGCACAGCAACACGACCTGCCCGATATCGTGGCGCGCGTCATGGTGGGCCGCGGTGTGGGACTGGCGGAGGCCGAGGCCTACCTGAACCCCTCGCTGCGCAGCGATCTGCCCGACCCGTCGCGTTTCCGGGACATGGATGCCGCGGCCCAGCGGCTCGCCGACGCCGTGCAGGCGGGCGAGGCGGTCGCGGTGTTCGGCGACTACGACGTCGACGGCGGCAGTTCGGCGGCGCTGCTCGCCCGGATGTTGCGCGAGCTGGGCCCCGAGCCGCGCATCTACATCCCCGATCGGAGTAGCGAGGGCTACGGCCCCAAGCCCGAGGCGCTGCGCATGCTGCGCGACGAGGGCTACCGGCTGGTGGTCTGCGTGGACTGCGGCACCACCGCCTTTGATCCCCTGGACGCGGCGGCGCAGATGGGCCTCGAGGTCATCGTCGTGGACCACCACACCGCCGAGCCGCGCCTGCCCGCCGCGCACGCCGTGGTGAATCCCAACCGCCTCGACGAGATCGGCACATACGGCCAGCTCGCGGCCGTGGGCGTGACCTTTCTTGTGGCCGTGGCGCTCAACCGTACGCTGCGCCAGCGCGGCGCGTTCACCGGCGATCGGCGCGAGCCCGACCTGCGGCGCTGGCTCGACCTGGTAGCGCTGGGAACGGTTTGCGACGTGGTCCCGCTGACGGGGGTGAACCGGGCGCTGGTGGCGCGCGGCCTGGATGTGCTGGGACGCCGGCGCAATCCCGGCATCGCCGCGCTGTGCGACGTCGCGCGGTTGGACAGCGCGCCTGGGCCGTTCCACCTGGGCTTCCTCCTGGGCCCGCGCATCAACGCGGGGGGCCGCATCGGCCGGAGCGACATGGGTGCCCGGCTGCTGACCACGGACATGCCGGGGGAGGCGGCGCAGCTCGCGCGCGAGCTTGACCGGCTGAACACCGAACGCAAGGAAATGGAAGCCGCCGTGCTCGCCGAGGCGGAGGCACAGGTCGCCGCCCAGGGTGCCGCGGCGGGCCTCGTGTTCGCCGCCGGATCGGGCTGGCATCCGGGCGTCATCGGCATCGTGGCGAGCCGCTTGGTGGAGAAGTACGATCGGCCGGCGTTCGTGGTCGGGCTGGACGCGGACGGCACGGGCAAGGGCTCGGGGCGCTCGGTGCGCGGGGTCGACCTGGGCAGCGCCGTGATCGCGGGGCGCCAGGCGGGTGTGCTGCGCGAGGGCGGCGGGCACGCCATGGCCGCCGGACTCACCGTGGACGCGAACAAGCTGGATGCCGCGCGGGCGTTCCTGGAGACGCGCCTGGGCGATGCCCTGGAACGCAGCGGCTATGTGCCCAGCTTCGGCTTCGACGGTGCGGTCCAGCCCGCGGCGGCGACGCTGGATCTTGTGCGCACGCTCGAGCGGCTGGGACCGTACGGCACGGGCAACCCCGAACCGCGCTTCGCCGTGTCCAACGTCCGCGTGCGCTGGCCGCAGGTCGTGGGCGGCGATGGCAAGCACGTGCGCTGCACGCTGCAGGGTGCCGACGGCACGCGGCTCAAGGCCATCGCGTTCCGCGCGGCGGAGACCGAGCTGGGCCGGGCGCTCCTGCAGGCGGACGGCGTGACGCGTCATGTGGCGGGTAAGCTGCGCGTGGACGCGTGGTCGGGGCGTGCCGGTGTGCAGCTCATCGTTGAGGACGCGGCGGCTGCTGGGTGATGCGCCGCGATTCGCACGTTGACGCGTGGTTACCCATGATTTGCGTTCGGCGCGGCGGGGTTTTGCCCTAGAGTCCGATGCGATCCGGATGGATCGCTGAATCGCACTCTAACCTTTGAAGATAGGGCAGGATTCAGCGATCAGGTGACCCAACCTGATCGCGTCTTGCCCTAGGCTTTCGGGCAATGCTGCATGTCGCGCTTTGGGTCCTCGGCCGGGTCGGCGGCCGCACGGCTGCCGCTGCGCTCACCGCGGGCGCGGTTCTGGCGGGTCCGCCGGATGTTGCCGCGCAGGATCGGCCGGTCGAGCTGGAGCTGGTGCTCGCCGTGGACGCATCGGCCAGCGTGCAGCGGGACGAGTTTGACCTTCAGGTGCGCGGGCTCGCCCAGGCGTTCCGGCATCCGGCGGTACTGGCGGCGCTGGATGCGCTGGACGGGCGAGAGGTCGCGGTGACGGTGGTGCAATGGTCCAGCCCCGGGCGCCAGCACGTCGCCATCCCGTGGATGCGCATCGGCGACCGGGCGGGCGCGGCGGCACTTTCGGCGAAGCTGGCGCGCATGCCGCGTTACGTTACCAGTGGCGGCACCGCGACCGGGCAGGCCATCGCGTTCGCCCGCGGCCTTTTCGGGGCGAACGGTTATCGGGGTGCGCGCCGGGTCATTGACGTCTCGGGCGACGGCCGGGCGAACATGGGCCGGCATCCGAGCGCCGCGCGGGACGACGCCGCGGCGGCGGGCGTGACCATCAATGGGCTGGCGATCCTGAACGAGGAGAAAAACGTGGACCGTTATTACGCCGAGCACGTCATTGGCGGGCCGGGTGCGTTCCTGATGACGGCGGCGGACTACGGTGCCTTCGCCCGGGCGATTCGGCGCAAGCTGGTGCGCGAGATCACCGGCTCGGGCATCGCCGCGCTGCCCGGCGGCCCGGAACCGCGATCGCGGATTGTGGGGCGGTCGGGGCGGGAGGCCGCGGCCGTGCCGTGAACTGGCCCGGGCGCGCCGCCGCGGCGTCTCGCACGCGGCTCCACCCCTTGCGTCGCCGAGCCATTTTGGCTATGTCCGGCGCCACAACGCGTTGCCGTGTCCCCATGGTCTAGCGGTCTAGGACTCCGCTCTTTCAAGGCGGCAGCCCGGGTTCGAATCCCGGTGGGGACACCAGTTTTGCCATCTTCCTGAAAAACCTGAAACGTCATCCGCGCCCGACGGCGCGCGCCGCCGCCCTGTGGATCATCTGTGTGGTACAGGAGGCGGTATGGCGGCCGGTCCCTACCTCCGTCGTCGCGGTTCAAGGCACTTCTTCCGCATGTGGATCCCATATCCCCTTCGCGCCGCGTTGGGGCGCCAGGAGGTCACGCGGGCGCTGGGCACCAGCGACCCGCAGACCGCTCGACGGCGCTGCGCGCGGACGCTTGTGGCAATCCAGGCAGGATTGGGGATCATGGAGGATCTTCATCGAACCCGAACGACAAGCGACGCGGAACAGCAAGCGCTGTTCGAGCGGCTGGTGGACCAGGCCATCGCGGAGCCGCGCGCGCTGATCGAAAATGAACCGGCGCTGCGCGAGATCGACGATCCCCAGACGCTGCGCGCGCGCTTTGTGGACATCCTCGACGGTGTCCGGGAACGCCTTGAGGCCCGCCGGGCGGAACATGCCCGGGCCGAGGCGGCGGAACGCGAGGCGCGCGCCAGGGCCGAGCGGCAGGCGACGGCGGCCAGCGACCAGGCGGAGGCGTTGCGCCAGTCCATGGTGCAGCTGACCAGCGCGGGCGTGGGGCAGCCGATCGAGCTTTACGCGGGTCACGACCAGCCCGTCGCCGCCCTGAAGGACGCCTTCCTCGAGCGCAAGGCGCTGAAACCGAAGACCGAAAAGTCCTACCGCAAGGCGTTCGCGCGCTTCGAAGCCGTCGTCGGGGACAAGCCGATCAGCGAGATCACGCGCAACGACGTCGTCCGCTTCGTCGAGGACCTCGAAGCCACGCACTCGGACAAGCGCGAGCGCGCACCGCTCGATCCGCAGACGACGCAGAAGTATATCTCGCACATCAAATAAAGCGGCAGGTAGCAGTGACAGTCGTAATAGCCGTGGAAAAACCGCCCCTCCTGCCGGCCGTGGATCGGGTCGTCCGTGGCGTCCAGGTCGAGCGTGATGCGCGCCGGCGCCGTGGTGTGGGGGTCCAGGAACAGGTCGACGAACAGATGCTCGATCGCCGCCGGATCGTGGCAATCTTGCGGTAACGGTTGCCCTCGACCGGGGCGTGCTCCGGGCGATTCAGGGTGCTCTTGCCGGCCAGCGGCGCGCAGCGAGGCCGGCGCGCCGTTGGTTGCCTGACCAAGGACCGCGACGCCTTGCTGGCGTTCTACGACTTACCGGCCGAGCAGTGGCAGCACATCCGCACCACCAACCCGATCGAGAGCGTGTTCGCCACCGTTCGCCACCGGACGGTTCGCACGAAGGGCTGCATGTCGCACGCCACCGCGATGACGATGGTGTTCAAGCTGGTGACCGCCGCCAGCCGGACCTGGCGCCGTCTGAGCGGCAAGAACCAGTTGCCCAAGGTTGTCTACGGTGTGACATTCAGGGACGGTATTGAGGCGACCGACGACCCCGCAACCATCAACGCGACCGCCGCCGCCTGATCACGCCATCACCCAAACCCGGTCATAGCTCGCATGGAGTCTGCGTTACACTCTATCTGCATCGGGGCTCTCCTGAGATTGCGTTAAGTGTTTGATGGAAATCACACTTTCGCCGATTTCAGACCCCGATGCATCTGCTTTCGTGAGATATGCAGGTTTATCGTCGATGCTGGATCGAGATAGCGGAACCCCAAGCACAGAGGGCGATTCCTCGACAGCCCCGACCATAGGATACTTGGTCCTCATGGTGCTTGCCGGCGCAACCTATGTCGTTGCATGGGTTGCATTTTGGGAGTTGGCCGCGGCGGCCGCGCTGACGAGCGGAACGAGTGTCTGGTATCCGCCCGCGGCCCTCACGTTCGGTCTGCTTGCGATCTTCGGCCCGATGTGGGCGTGGCTGCCGCTGATCGCCTCGCTGATCGCCGGCCAGCAGCTGTGGCAGGGTTCCCCCACCATCTTCGAGCTTGCGGGAAGTCTGACCCACGTGGCGAGCTATGCTATAGCTGCGTGCTTTTTCCGCCGGCTTACACCATCGCCGCGCTTCCGGCTGACGCCCCGACGGTTTTCCCTGTTCGTCCTTGCCGGCATGAGCGGGGCGGCGCTTTCGGCCGCACTTGGAGCGCTCAATCACGAACTCGCCGGGCTCGAAGCGGCGCAGCCGATCGGGCCCCGTCTGATCGCCTGGTTCGCCGGGGACGCGCTGGGCGTGGTCTCGCTGGCGCCGTTCCTGGTCTTTGCCGCTTTTCCCTGGCATCGGCGACTGTTGCAGCCCCGTCATCTCCGTCGCCTGGGGCGTCCGGGCCGGCTTTTGCTCATCGACGTCGCCACTGTGGCCGGCATGACGGGCGCCGCCGGGCTGACCGGATGGGTGGCGCGCGTGCATGTGGTGCCCATCAGCGCGCTCGCCGCCGCGGGAACGATGATCCTTCTGACCGGTAAGCGCCCGGCGCGGCAGAGTCTTGCAACTATGGCCTTCGTGTTCACCGGTATCGCCCTGGCGTCCCTGGCACTCCCCGAGCGGAAGGCGCTTGTGGAAGGCGGCCTGGTGCTGCTCATGGGCGCGCTGCTTACGTCGTTCACGCTCCACCGCACGCTGCTCCTGCGGCGTGAACAGATGCAGCTCACCGGTCTAAAGGGCGAAATTGCGCGAATCCGGGGGGAATACGAAACCACAGCCCAGCAGCTCGCGCGCATGCGGACCCGGATTGCCGAGATGGGCCATGAGCTGCGCACGCCGCTGAACGCCGTCATGGGGTACGCGGGCATCATCCGGATGACCGCAAGCCAGCGCGCGGATGACCGCACGGCCGAGCACGCCGCCACCATCGAGCGGAGCGGCGAGTTCCTGTCCATCCTGATCAACGACGTCGTCGACAGCGCCAGCCTCCGGCGCGACCGCTTGAGCCTGCAGATCCAGCCAACCGACCCGGGCGAGGTGCTCGACGCGGTCGCCAGCATGCTGGCGCATCGCGCTGCCGCGAAGAGCCAGACCCTGGAACCGGACCTCGCAACGGATATCCCGCCGGTGGCCGCGGATCCCGTGCGGCTCAAACAGGTCCTGGTGAACTTGACGCAGAACGCGATCAAGTACAGCCCGAAGGAAACGCCGATCACGCTGGCAGCGCGACAGGAGAGCGCGGAGACCGTCCGGCTCTCCGTTATCGATTCGGGGCCGGGTCTGTCCGACGAGGAACTGGAAATCGCGCTTCAGCCGTTCCGTCGCGCCGGGACGGCGGAGACGGAGGCCGGGAGCGGGATTGGATTACCCCTCGCGCTCGAACTCGCCCGAAAAATGGGCGGGACCGCTGACATCGATACAGCACCCGGTGAGGGGACAGGCGTCCACGTCCGCCTCCCGGTCACGGCCTATCGCGCCAACTTTTCATAGACGGACGCATAGTGCTCGTGGCTGCCCTCGTAGGCGGCCATGACGTGGCGGGCGGGCGCGCTGCTGATGGCGGCGCTCGACGTAGTCGGCCAAGGCTTCATTGACGAGCGCCTGAAGCTGGCGGCCCTCGCTCTGGGCGAGCGCGCGCATCTCCTTCAAGACATCGGCATCCACCTGGGTGGCGAAGTTTTGGTGGGGCATGCGATGTTCCTGTCTCTCAGCACTTTTAACGACTTTCATCATATATCATGACACATCAAGACAGGCTCTGCGCTGCTTCGTTCGAACCCGCCATAGCGCCCTCCCCTGTCATATAAAACACCTAGATACCGAGCGGCGTACGCGCAAAGGAGCACGCCTTTGTCGTTCGCGACGGATCCGCCGCAGGCACCGATCACCAACAGCGCCGGTCAGCGCACGAAGGCCTCCTTTCCGAGCCAGAGGCAGCCGTCGCGCTCGCGCAGCATGCCGCGCGTCAACAGCGCGTCGAGCGGCGCACGGAGCTGCTCACGGGCGTTGTCCGTCAGCCGCGCAAAACCGAGCATCTCCAGGCCGGCGCGCATGGCCTCATCCACCTCGGTCCCTTCGTTGTCCAGAACGGCGTACAGCAGCGCCTGCATGCGCTCGCTCTCGGGGACGTAATCCAGTTCCCGGAGCTTGTCGGGCAGCTCGCTCCGGTCCCGCACCGGCGGCGCCCGGTGGTGTTCGGGTCGCCCGACGACGTCGCCGTGCTGGATCATCTCTGCGCCGCCCTCGAACGCATCGAGACGCTCGGCGATGTGTTCGCGGATGCGCGCGCCCAGGCGGCCCACATCGGCGGCCGTGAGCAGCCGCTCGGCGAGCACGCGGATATGCACCGGGCCCTCGACATCGACGACGTGCTGGATCGCGGCATCCAGTCTGGCCGTATCGATGTCGTGGAAGCTCTCCGTCCCGCCCAGGTCGAGCGCGGCCGGGTCGGTGCTCTCGTAGCCGGTTTGCGCGAACCTCGGCCACCAGTCGCGCGCCGTGCGCCGGGCGGGCGGGTAGAGGAACGGCCCGCATGTGTCGCCGTCCGCCTCCCGGATCAGACGCTGATGGACCCGGACCAGCCCGGCGAAACCCTCGGCGGTTTCTGCACTCACGACCCCTCCCCCATGACCAGGTCAACCCCAAAGGCCGCGGCGAGCATGTCGATCATCTCCTCCTGCAGCACCGTCCGGGGACCGCCGGCGAGACAGGCGTCATCCAACGCCAGAAGCGTCTCCCCCAGGAACGCGTCCTCGACCTTGTCCGCATAGGCGGCGGCAAGGGCGTGCGCAACGCCCACGAGGGCCTTCGGATACGCCTCGTCGGACGGCGCCGGGAGCAAAGCGGCGAGCTGTTCCCCGGTCACCCGGACGTCCGTCGCGAGCGCGTGCGCCGCGGCGTGTTCCGGCTCCGCCACCCCCGCAGCGGCCGGATCGAACTGCGTTTCCCCGCGGCCCAGCACGACCACCGCGTGGGTCAGCGCCGCCAGCAGGTCGCGCGCCGGTTCCGAAACGGGATCAATGCCGTGGTCTTCGAGGCGCGCCTCGCCCTCCGCCGCAACCTCCGCGAGCGCAAAGCCCGGCCGGTCTTCCTTGGCCGCCGCCAGCTGCCGGCGGGCAACCAGCCACTGCACCCCGGTGATGGCGAAGGCGACCACGGCCGTGACCGCCCACAGCGCAAAGCGAAGCAGCGCCACCGCCGCCACCACGAGCCCGTAAATGCCCTGCAGGACGGCCGCCTTCTTCCCGCGCAGCTGGATGCCGGCCATCTTGAACGAGGACCGGCCCGGCTTGAGCCAGTTGATCGCGCCCACCGGGGTCTTGGTCGAGACGCTCACGCCGCTCTTGGAGAGGTTGATCTTGGCCGCGTCCGGCCCGTAGCGCCCGCGCAGCACGAAGCGCCCGTTCTGCAACGCCACCTGGGTGTTCTTGGCGAGTTTCGTGGATATCCGGACGCCCTGGCTCGTGTTGGCCGTGGCGTTGACCCCGGCCACCCGGGTCTGGGCGCGCAGCGAGACGCCGCCGGTCCGGCTCGCACGCAGGTACTTTCCGTGGTGCTCGATGCGCTTTTGGCGGCCTTCGCTGTCCGTCTCGCCGATGTTGAGCAGGTTCATGGCCTTCCCACGCTGCATTTGGCGAACAGATGCGCAGCCGTGTCGTTGTGCACGCCGGATGCCCGCGAAACTTAATGCCGCGATCGCCTTAGGTACCGCCAGATCGCGGCGTCCGCGCGGTCACTGGACGTTCGGGACCCGATCGACGGAGCACAGATCACGCTAGGCTGGCGTCCGGCACCTGGGTCGGGCGAGAGAAAATCTCCTAATACGCCATGCGTTCGCCCGCTGGTCGCCCCCTTTGATCTCCATCCTATTCAAGGTTCTCACGGGCATTTTTTGAAATTGTTACCTCATCAACGTCGGACGACGATTCAGCGGCGGTTCGTGCTCGCCGCAGCTCTTGCACGTACATCTCGCGCAGGGATTGCGGTTCCAGGATCTCCA
>CAJXKW010000091.1 GCA_913055855.1 uncultured Limimonas sp.
TGCTCGCCCTGGGTTCGGGCCTGCGCAAGCTGGTTGACGACGGCTTCCGCCAGGGCAACGCGGCGCTGCTGGACAAGGCCGTGCTGTTGCTGCTGGGCGTGGTCGTGGTGATGGCTGTGGCGACCTACGCCCGCTATTTCCTGGTGACCTGGCTGGGTGAGCGTGTGGTCGCCGACCTGCGCCGCGACGTGTTCGATCACGTGGTCAAGCTCTCCCCCGGATTTTTCGAGACGACGCGTACCGGCGAGGTGATCTCGCGGCTCACCACGGATACCACGCTGCTCCAGGTGGTGGTGGGCACCACGGTGCCCATCGCATTGCGCAACGCCCTGATGGGGGCGGGCGGAACCGCGCTGCTCGTGGTGACCTCGCCCAAGCTTACGGGCCTCGTGTTTCTCGTGGTGCCGCTGGTGCTCGTGCCCATCACCATCCTGGGCAAGCGCGTGCGCCGGCTCAGTCGGGCGAGCCAGGACCGTGTGGCCGACGTGAGCGTGTTTGTCGACGAATCGGTGTCCAGCATCCGCACGGTCCAGGCGTTCACGCACGAGGACGTGGACGCGTGGCGCTTCCGCGACCGTGTGGAGAACGCGTTCGCCGTCGCCATCGAGCGCACGCGCATGCGCTCGCTGCTCACGGCGGTGGTGATCACGCTCGTCTTCGGCGCCATCGCCGTGGTGCTCTACATCGGCGGGCACGACGTTCTGGCCGGGCGGATCACGCCCGGCGAGCTTTCGGCCTTCGTGTTCTACAGTGTGGTCGTCGCCGGCTCCGTGGGCGCGCTGTCCGAGGTGGTGG
This sequence comes from uncultured Limimonas sp., assembly GCA_913055855.1. Lineage (GTDB taxonomy): Bacteria > Pseudomonadota > Alphaproteobacteria > Kiloniellales > Rhodovibrionaceae > CAJXKW01. The sequence continues at coordinate 796 of CAJXKW010000091.1, forward strand.
GCGACCTCCAGCGCGCCGCCGGGGCGACCGAGCGCCTGGTGGATCTGCTGGCGACGCCGCCGGCCATCGCGCCGCCCGCCGATCCCGCGCCGTTGCCCGTGCCCGCCGCGGGCCGCGCCGCGTTCGAATCGGTGGTGTTCCACTATCCCTCGCGGCCGGAGACGCCCGCCCTGGACGGCGTGAACCTCGCGGTCGCTCCGGGCGAGAAGGTGGCGCTGGTGGGACCGTCGGGGGCCGGCAAGACCACCGTGTTCCAGCTCCTGCTGCGTTTCTACGACCCCACCTCGGGCCGCGTCACCCTTGACGGCGTCGACCTGCGCCACGCGGATCCCAAGGACGTGCGCGCGCGCACCGGCCTGGTGCCGCAGGAGCCGGTCATCTTCTCCGACGACGCCTGGGAGAACATCCGCTACGGCCGGCCCGATGCCACGGACGCGGAGGTGCAAGCCGCCGCGCGGGCGGCCAACGCCGAGGGCTTCCTGAGCGCGTTGCCCGACGGCTTCGCCACCTATCTGGGTGAGCGCGGCGTGCGCCTGTCCGGGGGGCAGCGCCAGCGCATCGCGATCGCCCGTGCCATTCTGAAGGACCCGGCGATCCTCTTGCTCGACGAGGCGACCTCGTCGCTCGATGCGGAAAGCGAAAAGATGGTGCAGGCGGCCCTGTCCCACCTCATGGCCGGGCGCACGACCCTCATCATCGCGCACCGCCTGGCCACGGTCATGGCTGCGGACCGCATCGTGGTCCTGGACCACGGACGTGTGGTGGACACCGGGACGCACACCGAGCTGGTCGCGCGCGACGGCCTTTACGCCCGCCTGGCGGCGCTGCAGTTCGACGAGGCCAAGGCGCTGGAAGCGACGGGGTCGACGGACGCATCGGCGCGTGCGGCCGCGGCACAGTAGCCTGTCACGCCCGCTTCGCCGGCAGCATCGGCTGCCGCCCCGGCCGTCTCGTCGGCGCCCCGCTGGTCGGCGGCCAGGCACTGGACCTGCCGGCCGGCGTCGGTCGGTTCCCCATAAAGATGGACGCGTACCCCGCCGCCGGCGGCTCGCCCGCCGTGATGCGGATCGGACCAGGCCGGGGATGGCGGCGCGTGGCCGCGCTTGTGATCGCCCGCGTGGTCTGTAGGCTGGATGGCGTTGTCGAGCATACCCTGGGAGGTCGGGCATGATCCGCAACGCGCGCACGTTCATCGCCGCCGGACTGACACTCGCGGTGCTGCTTCTCGCGGCCGCGCATCCGGCGCGGTCGGGCTCGGCCGAGGTCGAGCCGGGGGCTTTCGTGAACCGGATGGTCGCCGACGTGGCGAAAAACCTCGCCGGGGATCTCGAGCGGCGCGAACGCCGCGAGCGCTTCCGCGAGATGAGCGGGCAATACCTGGCCCTCCAGCAGATCACCCGTTTCGTCACGGGGGGGTACTGGGGCGACGCCACCGCCGCGGAGCGCCGGGCTTTCCGCAAGGCCTTCCGCGAACTCCTGCGGGCGCGTTTCCTCCCGGTCCTGGCCAAGGCGGCCGACGTGCGTTTCGACGTGGCGGGCAGCCGGCGCGTGCAGGCGGGCCTGTGGCAGGTCGGGCTGAACGTCAGCCAGCCCGGCCCGAAGTCGGAAACCACCCGGGTGGGCCTGCGCGTGATGCAGACGGATGCGGGGCTGCGCGTGGCCGATGTGGTGACCAAGGGGGTGAGCCTGGGGGTGACCCTGCGCGAGGAATACACCACCTTCCTGGAGCGCCACGACGGCGACCTGACCGCGCTGACGCGGCGGGTGCGCCAGCGGGCGCGTGATCTGAACGGTTGAACGGGAACGACGGGAGCGCACGATGCCGGCGTCGCAGTTGGACTTCCTCGACGACGCGACGTGGAACGCCGAGCGGGAAGCGGTGGAGGTCACGGCTGTGGTCCCCGACTCGGCGCGGCCGCGCCACGTGCGCTGTGTGATTGCGACCGAGGCCCTGGCGGCGCTCACGCGTGCGCCGGGCGAGCTGCCGGCGCTGCGCCTTTTCCGCGACTTCGAGCCGACGCTCGCGCGCGCCGCGGCGCGCCGTTACGACCCCCGCGCCGGTGAAATCGTCTTGGGTCGGCGCGATGTGCGCACTTGAGCATTTTGGTTACCGAACCCGTCGGGTGAAATCTCGACTACACCAGCGTGGTTTATGATCCGATAACACAGGCGTTTAATCGACTCTTTACCACGCTTCGTAACATTCTCTACACGGGTGGTATAGTACCAAACGGTACGGCGGGGCGTCGTGGATCGTGCGGGCGCGACGCCGGCCGCGCCGTCGGGGGCCTGTACGGCGGCGCTTGTGCCGCGACCGTTGGCATGAAGGGGGGTGTGTCGACATGACGGAACGAAGCCGCGACAACGTTTATCTCTTTCCGGTTGAGAATCCCGAAACCGAGGCCGCGTCGGCGGCGGCGTCGGACGGTGTCGATCCGGAATCCGTGAGTGCAAGCGACCTGCGCGCCATGGCGGCGTGCTTGCAGTACCTGTATCGCGAGTCCAACCGACTGGATGCCCGAACCACGTCCCGGCTGATCGGGGCCGCGGCCATGGCGGTGGCCGAGGACATCCGGGAGCGCGAGAACGCGATCTGACCCGGCGTGTCCGGGTGTCCGGGTGATCGGGGCACACGGGGCGAATCGCGGCGGCGCCGCGGCTTCCGCGGTTCCGCAATTGATGCGGGCGGTCGGGCTTGGTTATAATCAAGCGACTTTGGTGTCGTCGTTTCGTTCGGTTGCGGTCGAGAGCAAGGCATGCTTGCACAGTTCGTGGAACGGGCGGCCAACTTAACCGACGTCACGGCGTTCAAGGACCTGATGTCCGCGGAACTGGATCGGCTGGGATTCACACGTTTCGCGCACGTTGCTTTGCGCATACCCGACCGCCCTGACTCGCCCTTTGCCCTGACGACCTATCCCACCGACTGGGCCGAGCATTATCTCGCCAACGAATACGTCCACCACGATCCCGTTTTACAGGTCGCGCATGGCCGGATGCGGCCGTTCGACTGGCCGTCGCTGAGCCGCAGCGTGGACCTGACGCCGCGCCAGGTGCAGATCATGCGCGAGGCGGCGGATTTCGGCGTGAGCCAGGGCCTGACCGTCCCCATCCACGGCCCCAGAAGCTCGTTCGCGGTGCTGTGTCTGCTTTGCGGTGAAAGCGAAACCGAGTTCGCGCGCATCCAGCGCGAGTACATGATGTCGGTGCACACGATGGCGCTGTACTTCCATAGCGCCCTCGAGGACAATGTGCTCGCAAGCGATGCCAACCCGCGCGTGTATCTCACCGACCGCGAACGCGACGCGCTGGCGTGGACGGCGCAGGGTAAGAGCGCCTGGGAAGCCTCGGAGATCCTGAACATCTCCCAGGAGACGGTGAACTTCCATCTCAAGAACGCGATGAGGAAGTTCGACGTCTATTCCAAGCACCACGCCGTGGTGAAAGCCATCATGTCGGGGCACATTTTCCCGTAACACCGATAGCGCGCGTGTTGTGATCGACGGCGCCGTATCTGGTGTATCTTCTCTGGTACGGATACACCCGGCCAAAGAATCGAATGCGGATTCCCTGCCTGTAAACCCCCCAAGCTTCGGAGTTACGTGGCGACCCGCCACTTCGCTCTCATGGCGCCGGTAGCGAGGCCAACGGAGGCAGCCATGATCGAAGTGGTCACGCCGGACATCGCGTTTCTCTACCGCGACAAGCTGGACGCCATGTTCGCGCTCCGCCACCGGGTGTTTCACGAACGCCTGGGCTGGGACGTGAATTCGCGTGGCGGGCGCGAGCGCGATGTCTATGACCTGCACAATCCCGTCTATCTGCTCGCCACGGACGAACACGGCACGGTCCACGGGACGTGGCGGCTTCTGCCCACCACGGGGCCGTACATGCTGCGCGACGTTTTCGGCGACGTGTTCGCGGACCTCGACAAGCCGGCCGACCCGTTCGTCTGGGAGATCAGCCGTTTCGCCGTCGAGCCAGGTCCAACCGGCGAGGACCGCCGGGGTGCCCTCAATCGCCTGACGAGCGAACTTTTCGTCGGGCTCGTGGAGTGGGCGCTGCTCTTCGGCATCCGTGAGGTCGTGACCGTTCACGACATTCGCGTGGCCCGGCTGCTCAATCATCTCGGCGTGCAGCCGAAATCGAGCAGCGATCCCCACCGGATCGGTGAGACCGTTGCGGTGGCGGGGCGTTTCGAGGTCAGCGACCAGGTTCTGGAGAACATCCGTGCCGCCACCGGTGTGACGGACAGCGTACTGGCGGCGCAGCGTACCAAGGAGGTGCTCGATGCCGCGTGACGAACTCGCCAATGTCTACATGTTCGAAGACCGGCGCCCGCAGGGAGCGGCGGCCGGCGCCGGAACCGACGGGCCCGCGGCGGCGGAGGCGACCGCCGGATACGATTCGGCGGCTGCCGATACGCCGGACCGTGTGGGCGAAATGAAGGCCGTGCTGTCCTGCCTGGAGTATCTCTACGGCGAGTCCGTGCGTGTGCAGGCCCGCATGAGCGCCCATCTTATCGGCGCGGCGGCGGAATCCATGCGCCGCGAAATCGCCGAGGCGGAGGGACCGCAGGGGTGATGGGCGGCGTGCCGTCCGCCCGCCGGTTGGCCGGGACACCCACAGGGCGTGCCCCGGCCGGTCGGCGGTCGGAGAAGGGAGTGCGCAACCTGCGGACAGCCCTCACGTATCCGAAGCGGGCGGATGGCCGTCCTCGTCGATGCCCTGGATGTCCACGTTTCCCCGGCGCATCTCCGCCAGGAGGTTCTGGAGGCCCGCCTCCAGCGCCTCGTGGCGCTCGCGCGCGGCCTCCATGGACTTGACGGCCGCCGAATCGGGGAGGGCCTCGCCCTCGGTCGTGTCCAGAACGGCGGCAAGATAGCGGGCCTTCGCCTTGGCGGCCTTGCGCACCAGGGCCTGAACCTCGGCGGGGCTGACGCTGACCAGGGTTTCCTGCACTTCTTCACGCTCCGTTCGCCGGATAACCTCTTCCAGCCCGCGCAGATAGGCGCTGCGTCCCAGCGGCGCCGCCGATGCGCGGCCGGGATGGGAATCGGCTTCCGGTTGTTCCGCGCCGGGGCTGGGTTCCCCCGGGGATGTCTCGGGGCCGGCGTCGCCCGCCGGGCGCGGTGGCGCGGTCACGCGCGGCAGATCCGTTTCCGCGCCGAAGCCGCCGCTGAGCATGCTGCGAAACCAGCCCTGCTTGCGCGACTTGCCGTTGCGCTCGGTGTCGAAAAGCGTGGCCACGGCCATGAGCGCATCTCCTCTCTGCGGCACGTATGCCCAGCGGAGTCCACGCAATCACTGTGCCACAACCTGCGCGGTGATGGGGCGGCCGATACCGTGCGGGCCGGTCGCGACGCCGGCGCGGAAGGCGGCAGATTTCGCCGCCTCGCCCCGGCAGAGATTGCAGTGGGCCCGGGTGGCGCGGCGGTCCCGCTTGTCCTAATTTCCCATTCGGGCAAACCGGCGTGCTTTGCGCCGCCAACGGGGATTGCACGGGCGATGCAGCAGACCAGTCTGGCACCATTTCAGCTCACGATCTGTGGCCTGGATGAGCTTGCCGCATACCGCGAAGCGGCCGTAAGCCACGTGCTTTCCATCCTCGACCCGGATACGCCCGTGCCCGCGGCGCTGCGCAGCTATGCCGGGCTGAACGCCCACTGGGTGCTGCGCTTTCACGACATTTCCCTGAGCATGCCCGGCGCGCGCATTCCCCAGCCCGACGACGTGGCCGAGTTGCTCAGCCTGGGCCGGGAGCTGCGCGCCCCGCGCGCCGGGGCGCACCTGCTCGTCCACTGCCACGCCGGGGTTTCGCGCTCGACGGCCGCTGCGGCGATCCTGCTCGCGCAGCCGCATCCGGGCCGGGAGCGCGAGGCGCTGGCCGAAGTCGCGGCCTTGCGGCCGGTGGCACGGCCGAACCGACGCATGCTGGCGCTGGCGGACGAGCTCTTGGGCCGGCGGGGCGCCCTGGTGCGTGCGGCGGAGGAAGCGTAGATCAGGTTCGGCGAAATCCACGTCGCCGTTCGCGGCATCCCGTCCTATGCCCGGCGCGCGCAGGTCGCCGTCAGGCTCGTCTGCGCCAGGGTGTGCGGCCGGATTGCGGCGGCCATTTGGGGAACGTGCGTGCCCCGCGGCAGCGCGAGGCTTGGCGTGTCCAGCGCGTGCAGCCGGAACACGTAGCGATGCGCGACCTCGCCCACCGGTGGACAGGGCGCACCGTACGCGCAGCGGCCGAAATCGTTGACGGCCTGGGTCATCTCCTCGACGACGTGACCCTCGGGTAGGGCCGCGCGCAGCGTCATCGGATGGACCGGAATATTGTACACGCCCCAGTGATGGAAGGCGCCGCCCGGTGCGGTCGGGTCGTAGCACAGCAGCGCGAGGCTGCGCGTGCCCGGCGGTGGCTCTTGCCACGCCAGGGGCGGCGACTCGCCCTCGCCGTCGCAGGTGTGCCGCCGCGGCAGGGCGTCCCCGTCGCGTACGGCCGGACTGGTCAGTGTGAAAACCATGTCGCTCGCCGCCCCTGCATGGTTGCATGGTTAAGAGTCGTTAAGCTTGACTATGGACGCGCGGGCGCGTGCGGCCAAGGGTCGCCGCATCCCGGAAAAATGGCATACGAAAGGCCTTGACCGGTCCCGCGCAAACCCCCATACACAGTTCACGACGTTGGGGCCTGTGTGGTCCGTCGCCGTGATGCGCAATCCGCGCGACGACAACGCGCGGGGATTACAACCGGATAGCGCGCATCCCGGCGGTAGAGCGGCGTCGATACGGCGGACGGCCGGTGCGGGGCGAATGCCTGCACCACGTCCGCTTTCGTTTTCCGTACCCCGGTTGCGGCCGACGGGTATGGAAACGCGCGCCCCGGGCCTTCCGGTTGGCCCGGACTTCTGGTTCATCTGCTGGTTTCGGGGGTCGATTGACAAATGGCGACGACCAGCGCCCTCAAATTGGGGATGGACTCGGAAGCGGTTCCGAGCGACGCCCAGCAAAACATCTACACCTTCCCGGAGGAGACGCAGTCCCACGGCGGCGGTGATGCGGACCACTTCATCACCCGCGACGGCAAGAGCTTCGCGGGAACCCACCTGATCATCGACTTGTGGGGCGCCCGACGTCTCAACGACATCGACCACGCCCGATCAACGCTTCGCGCAGCGGTGGAGCGCGCCGGCGCGACCCTGCTGCACATCCACCTGCACCATTTCACGCCCAACGGCGGTGTTTCGGGCGTCGCGGTGCTGGCGGAGTCGCACATCTCCATACACAGTTGGCCGGAGCGCGATTACGCGGCGCTGGATGTTTTCATGTGCGGCGACAGCGATCCCTACAAGGCCATCGAGGTGCTGCGCGAGGCCTTCAGCCCCGAGCGCGTGGACGTTCAGGAGCACCTGCGCGGGGAGATGCCGGCGGAGCCGGAAACGCCGGCGTAAACGCCCGATACGCCGCGGGCCGACGCGCACAAGTCGCGGCCGATCGGGCCTCGGCCGTGCGCCCGTCGGCCGCCGGCGGATGTATTACCGATAGAAGCGCACGCCGCCCACGGCGAGATCGGCGTCGAAGGCCCGACCGATGGCCACGAGGCCGATCCGCCGGAGCCGGCTCAGGTCGAGCGGCGCGTCGATCCTGTGCGCCGCGAAGTCGGTGAACGGGCAGACCACGGTTGTCCATGCGGGCGCTGCGGTAAAGCCGTGCCGGTAGGACTGCCAGGGGCGCTGTACGTCGGCCGTGCGCAGGTGCAGGTTGTAGGTTTCCCCGTTCCCCAGGACATCGAGGGCGATGCCGGTCCAGCCGCGAGCGTCCACGGTGCGGCCGTCCGGGCGCAGATTCAGCGCGATTTGCAGGAAGCCGCCGTTGTTCTCCAGGCGCACCCGCCCCGTCATGCGCATGGCGGGGCGGCCCTGGACGGTCTCGCGCCGCACCCGGCCATCAGAGCAACCGCCCATGACCGTGTCGGCGACCAGTTCCCAGCGGCTGCCCACGGTGGCCTCCGGCTCGCGCCGGCTCAGATCGTCGATGACGCCCGGCGCGGTCTGCGCCGCGTGTATGCCGGAATCCGTCACTCTTCCCCCACGCCGCTGCTGCCGGTGGCGCCCGCGGGCGTGTCCGCGGCCGCGCGGGCGTCGATGCGCGCCCATGCAGCGCGCTTTTCATCCGCCGTCATGATGGGCCAGTCGCGAATTTCCTCGACGTGCCGGCGGCAGCCCACGCACAGATCGGTCGCCGAATCAAGTTGGCACACGGCGATGCAGGGCGAGGGCACGGAGGTGTCAAAGGCACGCTGTTGCGCCCGGCGCTTGCGCTCGCGGCGCCGGGCACGCCGGTCGGCCGCGCCGCCGGCGGCGGTGGTGTCGTCGGAGGTCTCGAATTCCGTCACGGCTTGCTCTCGCTCGCTCTCAGGATGCTTGCTTGTGGGACGCCACACCGGCGGTCGCGACGCCCACCCGATGATGACGATTTTGCTCAGGTTTTCAAGCGCACCGCGCATCGCCCGTTCCAAGGCCATTCACCCGCACCGACACCGCGTTGGGCATCGGCGCCAATACCGATCCGCTCCCGCGGAATTTGCATTTGGGCGGGCGGCGGCAACGGACTAGCCTCACGATCGGAAGCGCGGTTGTACGGGAAAGGAAAAGAAGCAGGAACGCAAACGTGCCCCGGAACACGATGAGTCAGCCCGTCACAGAGAGAATCCGCTACCCCGTTCTGGCACTGGTGTTCGGTCTGATCCTCGCCTGGGCCGGAACGTCCGGTGTTGCCCACGCACAGGACACGGCCGGCGACGGAGCGACCGCGCAAGTGGCGCAGGACACCAGCGCAGCCGAACTCGATAGCCTTATCGGCACCTTGGAAAACGAGGCCGAGCGCAAGGCCTTCTTGGACAAGCTGAAGACCCTGCGTGCGGCCAAGCGTGCGGCGCAGGCGGAAGCTACGCCCGGGGCGGTCGCGCGCGAGTCCCTGGGCGGTCAGGTCATGGCCGAGACGGCCAGGCGCATGACCGCCGTGACCGACCGGATCGATCAGGCCATGCGGGCCCTGGCCCGGATCCCGGAAGCGGCGCTGGCTGCGGCGCAGGCGCTGACCGATCCGGAGGTCCGCCGGCGCTGGGTGATCATGGTGGGCGAGGTGCTCGCTGCCCTGGCCGCCGGTGCGCTCGCGGAGCGGCTGTTCGTCTGGATCCTGGCCCGCCCGCGCGCGCGCCTGGCGCCGCGCGAGCCGGTGAGCCTGCCCGTCCGGCTGCTGCTCAATCTGGGCCGGATCGTCGTGGACGCGTTGCCGATCGCCGCGCTCGCCGGCGCCGCCTGGCTTCTCATCGCGGTGCTCGGCATCACCGGCACCGCCGCCGTGGTGACGGCGATCGTGGTCAACGCCATGCTGCTCTCGCGCGGGGTGGCGATCGCGGGCCGTGCCGCGCTGGCGCCGCGCACGCCCAAGCTTCGTTTGCTCGACCTGGGCGACGATGCGGCCGCCTACCTGTACCGCTGGATCCGGCGCGTGGCCGTGCCCGGTGTCTACGGCGTCCTGGGCCTGCGCGCGGCGGCCGCGGCCGGGCTGAACCCCGGGGTTCATGCACTCCTGCTGAAGCTTCTGGGGTTCGCCCTTGCGGTCATGGTGATCGCCTTCGTGCTGCAAAACCGCAAGCGCGTGGCGGCCTGGCTCACCGGCGACGCGGAAGGGTGGGGCCGGCAGGTCGCCACACTGCGCCGGCGCCTGGCGGATCTCTGGCACCTGCTGGCGATCGTTTATGTGCTCGCCGCGTACGGCGTCTGGGCACTGGGTATCAAGGGCGGCTTTCCCTTCCTGGTCGAGGCGACCGCGCTGACCCTTGTGATCGGGCTGGTCACGCGCGGCCTGCACCACGCCATCACGCGCCTGCTGGACAAGGGCGTGGCCCTGGCGCCCAGGTTCCATGCGACGTATCCGACGCTGGAGACTCGGCTGAACCGCTATGTGCCCACGGCCCGGCGCGTGGTAGACGTCGCGCTTCTCCTCGCCGCGGCGGTCCTCATCCTGCAGGCGTGGGACCTGGAGGCGTTGGCGCTGCTGGACACACCGCTGGGCAAGCGGCTGGTGTCGGTGCTGGTTTCGCTGGGCGTGGTGGTGCTGCTCGCCCTGGGGGCCTGGGAAATCGTCAACGCGATGCTGGAGCGTCTGAACAGGCGCGCGGCGCGCGGCGTCGCCCCCAAGCGCAGCGCGCGCGTGCAGACCCTGTTGCCCTTGCTGCGCAACGCGTTCCGCATCGTGCTCATCACCATCGCCACGCTGATCGCGTTGTCCGAGATCGGGGTGAACATTGCCCCGCTGCTTGCCGGTGCCGGTGTCATCGGCCTGGCCATCGGTTTTGGCTCGCAGACCCTGGTGAAGGACGTCATCACGGGCGTGTTCATCCTGGCCGAGGACAGCCTGGCCCTGGGCGACTGGGTGGAGGCCGGTGGCCACATGGGCGAGGTGGAGAACCTGACCATCCGCACCATCACCCTGCGCGACCTTCAGGGGCAGGTGCACGTTGTGCCGTTCAGCGAGGTCACCTCGATCCTCAACATGAGCCGCGACTACGGCCATGCCATCATCGACGTGGGTGTGGCTTACCGCGAGGACACGGACCAGGTGATCGAGTTGCTGAAGGCGGTCGACCGGGACCTGCGTGCCGATCCCGAATGGGCGCCGCGGATTCGGGGTGCCCTGGAGGTGTTCGGTGTCAACGACCTGGGCGATTCGGCCGTCACCGTGCGCGTGCGCCTGATGACCCAGCCGGTGATGCAGTGGGCGGTGCGCCGCGAGTTCCTGCGCCGGACCAAGAAGCTCTTCGACGCCCGGGGGGTGGAGATTCCCTTCCCCCACCGCACGCTGTACTTCGGCGAGGACAAGCAGGGCAGCGCCCCGCCCGCACGGGTGGCGATGCAGGCGCCCACGGAAGTCGGCACGGGTGATGCCACACCGGCGCCGGCCCCAACCGGCGCGAGCACGGCCCCGGAGGCCTATGAGCCAAGCTGACGCGGTGCCGGTCCGAAGCGGCGCCGGGGCCGGCGTTCGACAAATCGCGCCCGCCAAGGGCATGCTGGTCGGAATTCGGCGCCACCCGCCGCGCTGCCGGATCGCGGGCCGGCGCTACCCCGTGCCGTTCCGCGCCAGTGGAAGCGGGCGCTGGCGACGCCGGGACCAAGCCGAACCAGGACGAACACGAGGGGGTTCACGGCCATCATGACCGAAACGCAGTACGATCTCGTCGTCATCGGCGGCGGACCGGGCGGCTACGTTTGCGCCATCCGCGCCGCCCAGCTCGGACTCCGCGTCGCGTGCGTGGAGAAGCGCGGTGCGCTCGGCGGCACCTGCCTGAACGTCGGATGCATTCCGTCCAAGGCGCTGCTGCACTCCAGCGAGAAGTTCGCCGAGGCCCAGGGCGAGCTGGCCCAACACGGCATCGACATCGCCGGGGCAAGCCTGAACCTGGCGCAGATGCACAAGCGCAAGAGCAAGGTCGTGGGCGATCTGACCAAGGGGGTCGAGGGCCTGTTCAAGAAGAACAAGGTCACCTACGTGAAGGCCGCGGCGACGATCCGCGACGCCCAGCACGTCGAGACCGACGACGGGCAGACGCTGACCACGGCGAACATCGTCATCGCCACGGGGTCGACGCACACCGAGCTGCCCGGCGTGCCCATCGATGAAGAGCGGATCGTCTCTTCAACCGGTGCGCTCGACTTCGAGAACGTGCCTGAGCACCTGGTGGTCATCGGCGGCGGCTACATCGGCCTGGAGATGGGCGCGGTCTGGCACCGCCTGGGCGCCAAGGTCACGGTGGTCGAGTATCTCGACCGCTTGCTGCCGGGCATGGACAGCGAACTCGGGACCAGCTTCCACAAGTTCCTCAAGCGCCAGGGCTTCCAGTTCCGCCTGGGGACCAAGGTGACGGGCGCGGAGACCGGTGCGGACGGCGTCACCCTGACGATCGAGCCCGCCCACGGCGGCGAGGCGGAGTCGCTCACGGCGGAGCGTGTGCTCGTGGCAGCCGGTCGCAGGCCCTACACCGACGGTCTGGGCGCGGCGCAGGCCGGGGTGACCATCGCCGACCGCGGCTTCATCGAGGTGGACGAGCAGTTTCGCACCAGCGTGCCCGGCATCTATGCGATCGGCGACGTCATTCCGGGGCCGATGCTGGCGCACAAGGCCGAGGAGGAAGGCATGGCCGTCGCGGAGATCCTCGCCGGCCAGCAGGGCCACGTGAACTACGCGACCTGTCCGGGCATCGTCTACACGTGGCCGGAGATCGCCTATGTCGGGAAATCCGAGGACGAACTCAAGGCCGAGGGCGTGGCCTACAAGGTGGGCAAGTTCCCCATGCAGGCCAATTCCCGGGCGCGCGCCAACGGCTTCACAGAGGGCTTCGTCAAGATTCTGGCCGATGCCAACACGGACCGTGTGCTAGGTGCGGTCGTCATGGGCGCCGAGGCGGGCAACACCATCCACGAGCTGGTCATGGCGATGGAGTTCGCCGCCTCGTCCGAGGACGTCGCGCGCGCCTTCCACGGCCATCCCACGCTGAACGAGGCGGTCAAGGAAGCCGCCATGGCGGTGCAGGGCAAGCCCATTCACGCCTAGAGCAAAATCGATGAAAGCCGAACCGGCTTGCATCGCGAATTTTGCTCTAACTTTCTGAAGAGCGGGCAAGATTCATCTGAAACGTGATTCCACGTTTCAGCGATCAGGCGACCCGACCCGATCGGATCCTGCCCTGACCACGCCGCCGACGCGCCGGCCCTTTGCGTGCAGGCGTGCGGCGGCCATCGCGGTGCGAGCAATCCCGGCACGAAAAAAAAGCGGGCGGAACGTCGGGGTTCCGCCCGCCAATCCGTGTGGTTGCCCGTGGCGCGCCGGCGTTATTGATCCGTGGCCGCCTTCTGCGGCGGGGTCGGCTCGGGCGTCGCCGTTCCGGCGGTCTCCGGCGCGCCACCGCCGTTCGGGCTGGGCGTGGCGCCGTCGGGCAGCGTGCCCTTGCTCAGCAGATCGAAGAAGCGGTTGCGCTCGGTCGAGAGCACCACGTAACTGTTCTCGCTGCCGCTCTGGTTGATCGAGCCTTCGTAGGCCTCCATCGACCGGTAGAAGCGGAAGAAGTCCGGATTCTGCCCGAACGCCTTGGAGAGCACGCGGGTACGCTTGGCCTCGCCGGTACCGCGGATGATGTCCGCCTGGCGCTGGGCTTCGGCGCGGATCACCGTGGCCTCGCGGTTGGCGGCGGCGCGGATGCGCTGGGCCTCCTCCTGGCCCTGGGCGCGGAACTCGGCCGCCTCGCGCTCACGCTCGGAGCGCATGCGCGAGTACACCGCCTGGCTGACCTGCTGGGGCAGATCCGTCCGGCCGATGCGCACGTCCACGATGTTGATGCCGAAGCGGTCGGACTCCCGGTTCACGTCCTCCTGGATGCGGCTCATGATGTCGGCGCGCTCCTCGGAGAGAATCGTGGCCAGGTTCACGTTACCCAGCACACTGCGCAGGTTCGAGTTGATGATCGAGCCCAGGCGGTCGCGCAGCGTGCTCTCCAGTCCCACGGTCTGGTAGAACTTCAGCGGGTCCTCGATGCGATAGCGGGCGAAGCTGTCCACATTGAGCGGCTTCTGGTCGGACAGCAGCACGCGCTCCACCGGTGGGTCGAGGTCGAGGACGCGGTTCTCGTAATAGCGCACGTTCTGCACGAAGGGCAGCTTGGCGTTCAGGCCCGGCTCGGTGATCACCCGGCGCGGATCGCCGAACTGCATCACGATGGCCTGTTGGGTCTGGTGCACCGTGAACAGCGAGCTGAAGGCCAGCACGGCCAGCACGATCACCAGGATGCCGGAGAGAAGAAGCTTGCGGTTCATGTCGCGTTCCTTTCCCGCCTACTGGCTCGCGCCGCCGCCGGCGTTGTTCATGTTGGCGCCGCCGCCCTGATTGCTGCCGCTCGTGCGCTGCGTTCGGCCTTTACGCAGCTCGTCGAGGGGCAGATACGGGATCGCGTTGGAGGTGCCGGCGTCCATGATCACCTTGTCCGTGCGCGAGTACACGTTCTGCATGGTCTCCAGGTACATGCGCTTCTTGGTGACCTCGGGGCTCTCCTCGTAAGCGCTGAGCACCTGGGTGAACCGCTGGGCCTGGCCCTCGGCCTCGTTGATGATCCGCTCGCGGTAGGCTTCGGCCCCCTGGATCATCTTCTGCGCCTCGCCGCGGGCCTTGGGGATGATGTCGTTGCGGTAGGCCTGGGCCTCGTTGCGCAGGCGGTCGCGGTCCTGCAGTGCGCGCTGCACGTCGTTAAAGGCGTCCACCACCTGCTGTGGCGGCTGGACGTTCTGCAGCTTGATGCCGGTGATCAGGATGCCGGCTTCATACCCGTCCAGGATCTGTTGCAGCAGGTCCTTCGTCTTGCCCTCGATCTCCGCGCGCGCTTCGGTCAGCGCGGGCTGAATGTCCGTACGCCCGATGATCTCGCGCAACGCACTCTCGGCGGCGATCTTCACCGTGTCGCCGGGCGCGCGGATGTTGAACAGGTACTTGCCCGCGTCGGCGATCTTCCACTGCACCGAGAAGTCGATGTCGATGATGTTTTGGTCGCCGGTGAGGATGAGGCTTTCTTCTTCCACGTCGCGCTGGCTGTTGCCCACGGCGCGGAAGCCGACGTTGATCTGGTTGATCTGCTCGACCGAAGGTGTGCGCACGCTCTCGATCGGATAGGGAATATGCCAGTTCAGGCCGGGCCGGGTGGTGTTGACCCATTCGCCGAACCGCAAGACGACGCCCTGCTGGTCCGTCTGCACACGGTAGAAGCCGGTCAGCAGCCAGACGCCGATGGCGATGGCGACGAGCAGTGCGATGCCCTTGCCGCCCATCCCGCCGCCGGGCAGGTAGGCCTTCATGCGCTCCTGGGCCTTGCGGATGGCCTCCTCGAAGTCGGGCGGCTGCTGGCTGCCG
>CAJXKW010000092.1 GCA_913055855.1 uncultured Limimonas sp.
GATCCGTCGGCGCGCGTGAGCGTGCTGGAGCCGCGCACGGCCTACGCCGACGACCGCACCTGGTGCTTCTGGGACGTCGAGCCGCATCCCTTCCGCGAGCTGATCGCTCAGCGCTGGCGGTCGTGGCGGGTCGCCACGGCGGCGGGCGAGGCCGTCGCCGAGGACGGCCGCGTTCCCTACGCCCGCGTGCGCGGCGGGGACGTCTACGCCCGTGCGCGCGAGCGGATCGCGGCCGCGCCCAACGCAGAGCTGCGGCTGGGCGTCACCGTGCGGCGCGTGGCCGGCGACCACGTGGAAACGGAGACGGGCGAGATGATCGGCGCCGAGGTCGTCTGCGACGGCCGCCCGCCGGACGCCGACGCCCTGCGCGCGCCCGGCGAGCCGTTTCTGTGGCAGGTCTTCGCCGGCGCACGCGTCCAGGCCCGGCCCGGCACCTTCGCGCCCGGAACCGTCGACCTCATGGACTTCCGCGTGCCGCAGGTCGGCGAGATCCGCTTCCGCTACGTCCTGCCGGCGGACGATGCCAGCGCCTTCGTGGAGCTGACGGCCTTCACGCCCGCGCTGCCCGAGCCGGGCGCGTTGGAGGGGGCGCTCGGCGACGCGATCGCCGCCATCGCCGGGGGCGGCGCCACCATCGGCGCCCGCGAACAGGGCGCGATCCCCATGACCACGGCGCCGGCACCGGCGCCGGCCGCGCCGGGGGTGATCCCCATCGGCACGCGCGCGGGGGCGCCGCGCCCCAGCACGGGCTACGCCTTCCTGCCCATTCAGCGCCACGCCGCGCGGCTGGCCGAGCGCATCCTGGCGGACGCGGCGGCGCCGCTGGCCACGAGCGCGATGAGACGACGTAGAATCAGCCTACGAGCCTCATCGCGCTCTATCTCTTTCGTTTTCGGGCATGATTCAGAGCCCGGATCGTTTGCACGCCTCCGGCGCGCGCTGGCCTGCCGGCCTGGCCGATCCGACCTCATCATGCCCATGCGAGGGCCGGGAATCCGCTGCTTGGACCGGATCTTCCTCAACCGCCTGCTGGCCGAGCCGCAGGCTGCGCCCGAGCTGTTCCGGCGGCTGGCGGCCGGCGTGCCGGGCGACGCCTTGGCGCGCTTTCTCATGGAGCGCGCGCGGCCGGCTGACGTTGTGCGGGTGATGGCGGCGCTGCCGGTCGGCGCTTTCGCCCGCGAAGCCGTGCGGAGCACGGCGCCGTGGCCGGCGAGGGCGGTGGGATGACAAGCGCGGCGGCACTGCGGGCAACGCACGCACGGCTGGCGCTCGGCCTGACCGGGGTGGCCGTGGCGCTTGCCGTCGTTCTCCCCGAGCCCGGCGCGGCCGCGAAGGCGGCGGTTCTGGCGGGGCTGGTAGCCGTGCTGGGGCTGCCCCACGGGGCCGTGGATCATCTGGAAGGGCGGGCGCTCCTGGCGCACCGGGCCGGGCGCTGGTGGTGGCTGGTCTTCGGTATGCTCTACGTCGCGGCGGCTGTCGCTGTCGTGGCGGCATGGCTGGCGTGGCCGCCGGGGTTGCTCGCCGGTTTTCTGGTGCTCGCGGCGGCCCATTTCGGCGCGGAGGACATTGACGCCGACGCCACCGCGCCCGGCGGCCCGGTGCGGCTGATGGAGGTGGCCGTGCGCGGTGCGATTCCGGTGCTGGGGCCGGTGCTTTTTCACCCCGCGCGGACGGGCGAGCTGTTCGCCTACCTGCTGCCCGGCACGACGGTCGCGGGCGTGCAGGCCGTGCTCGTGCCCATGGCCTGGGGCGCGCCCGTGATCGCGGGCGGGCTGACGGCCTTCGCCGTCATCGCCTGGGCGACCGGGCGGCGCCGCACGGCCGTGGAGGTGTTGGTGCTGACGGCGGCGGTGTGGGTGCTGCCGCCGCTGCTGGCCTTCGTCGTCTACTTCTGCCTGTGGCACGCGCCCCGGCATACCCTGACGGTGGCCGCTCGATTGAGCCCGGCGGACGCGCGGCACGGTCTGGTCCGGTTCACCCGGGCCGCCTTGCCGCTGACGCTGATGACGGCAGTGGCGGGTGCGGCGGTGTCGTGGTGGCTGGGCAGTGCCGCGCACGCCGTTCCCGCCGTGATCGCCACGGTCTTTGTCGGGCTGGCCGCGCTCACGGTGCCGCATGTCGTACTGGCCGCGTTGCACGCGCGCTTCGAGAACGAACCATAGTATTATACCGGAAGCACGTTTCGCGTAATATGGATTATGCGCGTTTTGCTCTTGCTCAGCGATAACCCTCCCACCATGAGCCCAACGTTAACCGCTGCCCTAAGTCCCCATGTTTGCGCGCGCTTTTGCCGTGTCGATCCAGCTGCGCACCCGTTTTTCAGAAATTCCAGGTTGATGCTTTCTCAGGTCTGAGGTCAGACGCGTGGGATCGGCATCGGCCAGGTCGGCAAGGCTCGTCACACCTAACCTGTTCAGCTTCTCTTGCGTTGCCGGCCCGATGCCTTTGATCACCGTGAGGTCATCGCCTTTGGACGGCTCGGCGTTGGGGTCGGACGTGCCGGGTGCTTGCGGTTGTGCTTCAGAAGGTTCGCTGCGAGCCCGTGGTTCGGCCGCCGATTCTTCTTGGGGCACCCACCAGAAAGCCAGGCTCAGCCAATTTTTGAGCCATTTGTGGATCATGCTTGCCACCTCTTGTTTCACGGGCGCGGTTGCGGGCGGACGGTTTCGGACCCCTCGCGCACATTGCATCCTGTCGCGCTCAGCGTGCTGCCTGGAAATATAGCACAGGGTCGTCGCGGCGCGCGAAAACGAAGCTTGGCTCCGGTCACTGTGAAACGGGGCCGCCGCCAATCAGACGGCAGGAAACGCCAAAATCGTGGGCACCGAATGCATGGTGCGCCCAGGAGGACTTGAACCTCCAACCCCGGGATTAGAAGTCCCGCGCTCTGTCCTGTTGAGCTATGGGCGCATAATCACGTGGCAAGTTAGTGTGTCCACATACCCAGACGCCCGTAGGCGAAATTATCCCCGTACCATTTGGCTTTCACGGTCCGGCGATGCGCAGGCTCAACAGAGTACATGTACCCTTCACGTTCGCAGTGCTGGATCGCGTCGTCTTTCGTTGGGAAGAACAGTCGCACCTGCGTTTGCGTATCCGAACTGGTCGTCCAGCCCATCAACGGCTCGACCTCGCGCTTGTTCGCGGGCTCAAACTCAAGAACCCACTGGTCGGTTCGCGCTCGGCCAGCTTGTGTGGCGGACTTGGGCAATTGATAGATGCGGGCTTGCATGGCCCTGTCCCCAGTGTGTGCGGCCCATCTCTTGGTCGGGGCGGCAGGATTCGAACCTGCGGCCTCCTGCTCCCAAAGCAGGTGCTCTGCCAGCCTGAGCTACGCCCCGAACCCCCATGACATACTAAGCTGTGGGGTTTGCGGCAAGCCGTGACGGCTTGCTCGGGCGGAATCCGCACACGTAGTGTGCGAGAGGTGGGCAATTGGAGGCGGGATGTCGACGCAGTCACTGGGTCTTGATAGCGCGCTCGCCGCCTATCTTCTACGGACGGGAACGCGTGAGACCGAAACCTTGGCGAAACTGCGCGCGGAAACCGTTGAGCGGTCGGATGCGCACATGCAGATTGCGCCCGAGCAAGGCCAACTCATGCACCTGCTCGTCGAGTTGATCGCGGCCCGAAACATCCTGGAAATCGGAACCTTCACGGGCTATTCGACGCTCTGGATGGCGCTGGCGGCACCGTCGGATGCACGCATCGTCGCGTGCGACGTGGATCCCGAAGCCGCGGCCTTGGCGCAGCGGGCCTGGGACGAGGCCGGTGTCGCCGACCGGATCGAACTGCATCTGCGCCCTGCCCTCGAAACCCTGGATGGCCGGTTGAACGAAGGGGAAGCCGGCTGCCACGATCTCGCCTTTATCGACGCCGACAAGGAAAACTACGATGCATATTATGAACGCAGCTTGCGCTTGATGCGTCCGGGCGGCCTGATCCTGGTGGACAACACGCTGTGGGGCGGCTCCGTTATCGATTCCGCGAAACGGGATGCTGCAACCGAGGCCATCCGCGCCTTTAACGCCAAGCTGTCGCAGGACGAGCGGATCACGCTCGCCATGACGCCGGTTGGCGACGGCTTGACCCTTGCGCGCAAGCGCTAATCCATATTGCCGAACACCGCATGTCGAACTGCGTCGCCGGTTTCCAGTTCCAGGCGATCAGCGGTTCCCGCGACAACTTCGAGCACGGCCTTCACCGGCTCGCCGGAACGGATGGTCTCCCGGGATTCGGGCTCGGCTTCTCGGTGGATGCGCCGAATGCGGCCGTCCGGGCCAATGAACAGCATGTCGAGGGATATGTAGGTGTTCTTCATCCACATCCCGACGCGGCGGGGACGCGGATAGATGAAAAGCATCCCGTGGTCGGCCGCCAACTCGCGCCGGTACATCAGGCCCCACGATCGCTGCTCTTGGGTGCGCGCGATCTCCACGGTGAAACGGTGCCGAGTGTCCGGCCCCGCCTCCAGTGTCACCGTATCCTGGGGAAATTTCGGGGCACCCTGCGCCGCCACCGGTGGAGCGTTCAACGAACCGAGTACAGCAACGATCGCCACCAGGCCGAGGACGGCGATCCGTCCGGCCCCTGCCCTTTCCATCATGGCACCATGGCGGCCCGAACCGCAGCTCGGACATCTTCGCGCACCGGCCCGTGCCGTGGCGCGTCGGCGAGCGCTGTGAACCACTGCCTGCTGGCGTGACGAGCCCAGCTGTGCCGCCACTGAAGCTGCCGCAGAATCCGCTCGCCCGCGGGGGGCAGCCGCTTCGGCACGGGCATATCGTTCAGCACCGCCCAGACTCCCGTCCAGCAGCGGGCCACGGCCCAGGGATTGTACCCGCCACCTCCAAGACACAGCAGCCTTGGCGCCAAGCGCTTCACCTGCGCGACGACATACCAGAGGGCCGTGTTCGACAAGCTCAACCCCGACAGCGGGTCCTCCGCGACGGCATCACTCCCTGCCTGGACAACGATGGCCTCCGGCTCGAACCATTCCACCAGTGGAAGGAGCGCGGCTTCGCGCACGTACGCCATCTCGGTATCGTTGAAGCCGGGTGGAACGGGAATGTTTCGCGCCGCTCCGCCCGCACGATCCGCCGTGCTACCCTTGCAGTCCGATCCTGGCATGCCGCGCGGCATGGGCCAGCGTCCGGCCTCGTGAACGGACACTGTTAACACGCGGTCATCGTCCGCAAAGGCATCCTGCACACCGTCGCCGTGGTGCGCGTCGATATCCAGGTAGACGATCCGGGTCAGCCCGCCAGCTAACAGGCTTTGGAGCGCCAGCACGGGATCGTTGAAGTAGCAGAAGCCGCTGGCGTGGTCGGGCCGTCCGTGGTGCGTGCCGCCAGCGGGGCTGTAGACACAGCGCGCTCCACCAAGGAGCAGCGAGGCAGCATGCAGGGAGCCGCCGCAGGCGGTCGCCGGGCGCCGGAATACCTCCGGGAAGATGGGGTTGCCGCGGACCCCCAGGTTATGCCGGCGTTTCACGGCCTCCGAGACTTGCTGCGTCCGCTCCGCCGCCTTCACGGCGGCGACATAGGCCGGATCGTGGAAGCGCTTCAGATCAGCCGCAGCGGCCCGCGGACTGTCGTGGTAAACCTCGTCCGGAACCCAGCCGAGGCAGCGGCACAGATCCAGACAGCTCGACACCCGCGGAATGGCCAGCGGGTGCTTCCGGCCATAGCTCGAGTGCCGGTAGATTTCACTGGCGATGAATTGGGGCGCCGATCGATCCACCGTCAAAGCCGCGCTCATGACGCCCCCGATCCGCGTCCCGGTTTATTCGCCGTGATCTGTGCGCGGCCGTGAGCGCAAGTGATGATCCCGTCCTTCATAGGCGCCTTCGAGCTCATCGAGCCTGGTGCCACGCCACAGGGGCACACCCGAAATATAGGCTGCCCGCCCAAGAAGGTGGGCCGCCACGGGCGCCGTGATAACCAGGAAGAGCACCGCGGCCAGCGCGCGCAAGACCACATCCGGTTCCCCGGACCAAATGGCGACCCCGACCAGGAGCAGCCCCGAACCGAGCGTTCCCGCCTTCGTTGCCGCGTGCATGCGCAGATAGACGTCGGGCATGCGCACGAGGCCAAGCGCCGCGCTGAAGACGAAAAAAGCCCCGATGAGCGCAACCGTTCCGGCGAGAATTTCCGCGAGCATGCTCATGCCCTACTCCGCGTGGTCCGAGGCGTTATGGTCGTCGTATCCGTGGTTCAGTTCCACGCCACGACGCTCGATCAAGCGCGCAAAGAAGACCGTCGCAAGGAACGCGACGAGGCCCAACGCAATGGCGATCTCAAGATAGACCGTCGCGCCGGTGGCCAGCACGCGCAACGCGATAAACCCAATGGCAAGAATGGCAAGCAGGTCGAGCGCGACGACCCGATCAGCCAAGCTGGGACCACGAACCAACCGCACGAAGGTCAGGATGAGCGCGCCGACAATCAGAATCAGCGCCACCGTGATCGCAAAGCCGAGGAAGCCATCGGTGCCGAAAAACGGGCTCATTCGAACACCTCACGAACGCGATCCTCGAATGTGCGTTTGAGGTCGCGCTTGTCCTGCTCGGGATCCTCGACCGCCATGCTGTGGACGTAAAGGGTTTCCCGGTCTGCGGAAATGTCCATGCTGAGCGTCCCGGGCGTCAGCGAGATCAGGTTGGCAAAGATCATGATCTCAAGGTCATCGCGCGCGTCGAGCGGGACCGCGATAATCGCGGACCGAAAGCTGAACCTCGGGCTGTACACCAAGCGCAGCACCGTCAGCCCCGATTCCACGAGTTCATAAATGAATGTCGCAACCAGTCCCAGCGCTCGCCGCATGCGAACGAAGTAGGCTGTGTCCCCCCAGAGACCACGCGGAATCCACAAAGCTATGCCCGCCAGCACGAACCCGATGATCAGATTGAGCCCCGTCATCGTCCCGGTGACCAGAACCCAGGCGATGGTCAGGATCGCGTGCAGCGCGAAAAGGTTGATCGGCTGCCGGTACTGCTGAGATGTGTCGGCGCTCGGCATGGGTTCCTCCGCGCGCCCTTAGCGTGCCCGGCCCAGCACCGTCACGACGTAGTCGGACGGCGCCATGAGCTCGTTGGCTGAACGCTGGGCGAGGCTGATCACCGGCTGCGCCCAGATGCCGATGAGAAAACTGAGGCCGGCAAGCGCCGCGACCGGCACGATGGCCGCGCGTGCACCGCCGGTTGCCCCGGGCGCGGGTTCACGTTTGGGCGTGCTGCGCCAGAAGCTCATCGCCCATACCTTCGCCACGGAGTACAGGGTCAGCAGACCGGTCACCAGCACGGCCGCCGCGACGATGAAGGCATCGGCTTCCAGGCTCGCCTGAACCAGCAGCACCTTGGGCCAGAACCCGGAAAGCGGCGGAACGCCGGCAAGCGACATGGCGGCGACGAAGAAGAGGACCGTCAGCCACGGCCGGCGCACGTAGAGGCTGCCCAACCGGTTGAGATCGCCACTTCCGCCCGCGCGCTCGATCACGCCGGCGGCCATGAACAGCGCTGCCATGACCACGATGTGGTGCAGGGTGTAGACGAGCGCGCCCGTCATCCCCGCCGCGCTGTCCAGCCCCACGCCGGCAAGGATGACACCGATGCCGCTCACCAGGTTGAACGACAACACGCGCCGCACTTCGGTCTGTGCGATCGCGCCCAGCACCCCGGCCAGCATCGTCAGCACGCCGATCACGAGGATGAGGGCGTTGGTGTAACCCTCCCCCACGGTGAAGATAAGCGTGAAGGTGCGGATGACGGCGTAGATGCCCACCTTCGTCAGCAGGGCCGCGAAGATCGCGGACACGGCCGCAGCGGGCGTGTGGTAACTGGCCGGCAGCCAGAAATACAGCGGAAACACCGCGGCCTTCATGCCGAAGGCGACGAGGAAGAGCGTGGCAATGACCGCAATCCGTCCGGGCGCCGGATGCTCACCAACCACACGCGCCAGATCCGCCATGTTGAGCGTGCCGGTGACGCCGTACAGCAATGCGATCGCGGTCAGCAGCATCGCCGTGGCAACGAGGTTGAGCACGACGTATTTGACCGCGCCGTCGACCTGCCGCCGTTCGCCGCCAAGCGCCATGAGGCCGAAGGAAGCGATCACCATCACCTCGAACCAGACGTAGAGGTTGAAGATGTCGCCCGTCAGGAAGGAGCCGCCCACGCCCGTCAGCAGCGCGTGGAACAGCGGATGAAACCCGAACACCTCGCGCCCCGCATCGAGGTCCGTCACGGCGTAGATGCTGACGCCGAGCCCGATCACGGCGGTCACGAACACCAGTGACGCGCTCAGGGTGTCGGCGACCAGGGTGATCCCGTACGGCGCCGCCCAGTCCCCCATCTGCGCCGAGGTCGCGCCCTCGGCGACGACACCGCGAAGAAGCAGCAGCGCACCGGCCAAAAGCACCAGCATCCCGGTGAGCGAAATCCAGCGCTGACCGCGCGGGAACGGCCACGCCACGAGACAAAGGGCCGCCGTCAGGACCGGGACCGCAATCGGCCAGACGAGCAACCAGGTCATTCCGCCGCCTCCCGATGGCGGTTTGCCGCCGTCGTTACGCCAGTAGCGTCACCACCTTCGGTTCCCGATGGCGGATGCTGATCTGTGTACGCCGGTTCGGCAGCCCGCATGGCGTCCACGTCCACCGTTCCCAGGGCGGTGTAGGCGCGATACGTCAGCACCAGGGCGAACGCCAACAGACTGAAGCCGATCACGATCGCGGTGAGGATCAGGGCCTGCGGCAGCGGGTTCGCAACGGGGCCGGCCGGGGTCTTCAAGTTGTCGGGGATGAGCGGCGGCGCATTGCGCGTCAGCTCGCCGACGGTGAAAAGAACCAGATTCACCGCGTTCGACAGGATCGCGATTCCCAGCATCACGCGCACGAGATCCCGCGACAGCAGCAGGAACACGGAACACGCCACGAGGACGCCGATCGTGATTGCCAGCACCGGCTCCATGGTTATGCCGAGGCCTCTTCCAGTTCCAGCGCGATCCCGGTCAACGCCCCTACGACGACCAGGTACACACCGATGTCGAACATGAGCGGCGTGGACAGCGCGAGGTGCATGCTGAGCCCCAGGTGCGGCTCGTACCACAGGCCGGTCAGGAAAGGGGCGCCGCCGATCAGCGACAGCACGCCCGATGCGGCGGCAAGAAACAGCCCGAACCCGGCGGTCGAGAGGCACGGCAGACGCATGGCGTCGCGCGCCCATTGCGGCCCGAAGGCAACGGAATACAGGATGATCGCACTTGCCGCGATCAGCCCGCCGATGAAGCCGCCGCCCGGCTGGTTGTGGCCGCGGAACAGGATGTAAATCGAAAACATCAGGATCAGGCTGATGAGCAGCCGGGTCGCGGTGTGCAGGATGACCGAGTGCATCAGCCCTCACCCTCCCCGGCGCTCCGCCTGCCCCGTTTCAGCATCCCCAGGAGGGCGACCGTCGACAGGCCGGCGACGGTCACCACGAAGATTTCGCCCAGCGTGTCCAGCGCCCGGAAATCGACGAGGATGACGTTGACGATGTTGTGGCCGTGGGCCTCCGGGACCGAGGTCTTGGCGAAGAAGGCGCTCAGGCGCTTGTCCAGTGGCGTCTGGATCACACCGAGCAGCACGAGCGTCACCACGGCACCCACCGCGACCGACAGCACAGCGTCGCGCACGTGACCGCTGCGCCGGCGAAAGGCCGTGACCTCCAGCGGCACGCGCATCAGCACCAGCACGAGGATGACCACCGTGAGCGTTTCCACCATGAACTGGGTAAACGCCAGATCCGGCGCGGAAAACAGCAGAAAAATCAATGCGACCGCGTAGCCGACCAGCCCCAGCGCCGCGACGGCGGCCACGCGGCTGCGCACCGTGGTCGTCACCAGCGCCCCCACGAGCAAAAGCGCCAGCGCCAACCATTCCGTGAGCCGTCCCGCCGGAAGGGTGAAGGCATCCGGGCCACCGCCGAGCGTGGCCAACGACGCCGCGAGCGCAGCAGCGACGACGGCGAAGGAAACCCAGACATACTGCCGCAGATAGCCGGTCTGCTGCACGCGTGTTTGCCACGCCGCAAGCCATTCCAGGCCGGCGATCGCCTGATCGTAGCCGAGGTCCGGCCCCCACCCCACGCGGGTCAGCCCAGCCCGGATACCGGTCCGGACGCGGTCCCAGGCGAGATACGTGACGATGCCGAGCGCGAGCGTGATCAGGCTGAGCACGAGCGGCCAGGTGATGCCGTGCCAGAGGAAGAGATGGCCGGCATCGTGGCCGAGGTGCGCCGCGCTCAGGCTCTGCATCATCGGCATCACGAAGTTGGCCGAGGTCACGGGGTGGAACACGCCTGCCAGGAAGCCGAGAACGGCCAGGGTGATCGCGCCCAGGTAGAGCGCCGACGGGCCTTCGTGGGGGTGCTTGGGCAGCTCGGGCTGCGGCCCGAAGAAGGTGCGGATCACGACCACGCCGGCCGCCGCCACCGTGAGCGCGTTGCCCAGTACGGCCACGAGCGTGACGAGCCCGTTCGTGTGTAGCGCGCTCTCGTACATCACCTCCTTCGCGATGAAGCCGACGAAGGGGATGACCCCAGCCATCGAGAGCCCCGCGAGTACCGCGGCGGCGAACGTCACGGGCATGGCGCGCCGCAACCCCCCCAGTTCGAGGATGTCGCGCGTGCCGGCCTCGTGATCCACCGCGCCGGCGACGAGGAAGAGCGAGCCCTTGTAAAGCGCGTGCGTGATGAGAAAGACGGCCGCCGCCTTGTAGGCGAGCGGCGTCCCCACCCCGATCAGCATGACGAGCGTGCCCAGCCCCGCCACGGTCGAATACGCGAGGATGCGCTTGAGGTCGGTCTGGCTGAGGGCGAGCACCGCGCCCGTGAGCATCGTCGCGCCGCCGAAGATGATCAGCGCGTCGAACCACAGCGCCGTCCCGCCGAGCCCCGGGCTCAGCCGGGCGAGTAGATAGACGCCGGCCTTCACCATCGTCGAGCTGTGCAGGTAGGCGCTGACCGGCGTGGGCGCTTCCATCGCGTTGGGCAGCCAGAAGTGGAACGGCACCTGCGCCGATTTCGTGAACGCGCCCAACAGCACCAGCACCGTCATCACGGCGTAGAGATCGTGCGCGCGCAGGACGTCGCCGCCCGCCGTGAGCTGCGTCAGCTCCAAGCTGCCCCCGGCCGCGCCCATGACGAGCAGCCCCGCGAGCAACGCCAGCCCACCGGCGCCCGTTACCACTAGTGCTTGCAGCGCTGCCCGGCGCGATCGCGCGTGTTCGTGGTCGTAGCCGATCAGCAGGAAGGAGGTAAGCGAGGTCAGCTCCCAGAAGACGAAGAGCGTGATCACGTTGTCGGCGAGCACCACGCCCAGCATCGCGCCCATGAAGCTGAGCAGATAGAGCAGGAAGCGCCCCATCTGGGCGTGGCCGTGCAAATAGCCGCCGGTGTAGAGGACGATGAACGCGCCGATCCCGCTGATCAGGAGCGCGAAGACGAGCGAGAGGCCGTCAATGTAAAACGACAGCGGGACGCCGAGCTCGGGCACCCACGCGACGGCCGAGCGGACGCTGCCGCCGCCGGCGACCTCCGGGATGTAGCTGGCGAAATAGACGAAGAGCGCCGCCGGCAAGAGCGCGAGGAGCCACGTGACGCGCTCGCCGATGACTCGGAACAAGGCGGGCGCGCAAGCCCCCACGACGAAGCCGGAGAGAACCGCGGGCAGCATCATGATGGAAACGCCGTCGCTCGGGTGGGCCGGGTCGGCGGCGGGCCGCGCGAAATGCGCTTAGAGATGGAGCGTAGGCACACGCCCATACCCACGCAAGAGAAACCGCACGCGGGCCAATGCCGGGTACGCCCGTTGAACACGCGGCCTTCCCCGGCGCACGCTCATCGCGGCGAACCGGCCGGAAAGGACCGTCACCAGCGTGCGTGCGCGCCGCAAACGCTCGATCCGCCTCGCCGCCCTCGCCGTGGCGGTGCTCATCGCCATGAGTGCCCTGATCCTGGGCCGGGCGACCGTTTTGGAACGCGTGGGGGCGCGCTGGCTGGCCGCGCAGGGGTGGCCGGACGCCAGCTTTGCCGTGGCGCGGTTTACCCCGTGGGAGCTAACGCTGCACGATGTGCGCCTCGGGCCGGACGCGCCATCGGCGCGGCGAGTGCGCGTGCGCTATCGCCCCGCCAGCCTCTTCGACGCGCGCGCGGAATCCGTGTACATCAGGGGGTTGCGCGCGCATCTTCAGCCAGGAGCGGCGGTTCCTGTGCGCGGCATGGCGCCGGCGTTTTCGCCACCGTCCGAGGCGCGGGACGGCGGCTCGGCCACCACGCTTCCCGAGCCAAGCAGCCTGCCCGAAATCACGCTGGCCGGCGCCCGGCTAACCGCCGCGACCGCGCACGGTGAAATGACGGTCACGGGCGGCGCGCGGCTGCGGCCGGATAACGCCGCCTGGGGCACGATCGACGCCGAGGTCCGGGCCCCGTTCGGCCGGGGTGAGATCGAAGCAGAGCTGACCGGCTCGCTCACCGGCCCGGCCGGGCGCGTCAAAGCCGGCGCCACGCTTCGCCTTGCCGAGCTTCCCGGCGCACCGGCGGATGTCTCGGGAAAGCTTCGCCTCACGGCGCGCCACCAGGGGGAACTTCCGGCACCCTCGGCGGCCCCCGGCGCGCGCTTGGCGCGGTTGGGCACCTGGCGGCTGACGGCCACCCTGCGTGAGGCTGCGTGGTCCGGCGCGGCGGGCGGGGTCTCGGGAACCGCGCAGGTCGCGGTGCGCACCACGGCGGAGTCCGTGCGCCTGACCAAGACGGGGCCGATCACGCTCGACGGCACGGTCAAAAACAAAGGTATACCAGCACCTTGGCATGCCGGCTTCACGGGGCCGTTCGACGCGGCACTGCACCCACGCGAGCCTAATGCCCCCATTCTCGTTGCGACGCGGACCAAGCTCGGTTGGCGGCTCAACGGCGGCGCGCGCGTGGACGGCGAGACCGGGCGGCGCACCGGGTTCGCGGGCACTGTCGGAGTCGCCCGCGATCCGTCGGCGGCCGGCGTTGACCTGGACCCGCTGCGCCTGCGGCTCGCCGCGCTTCCCACCCCTTGGGGCACGCTGCGCGAGGCGTCGTGGCGGGGCGAGGCAAGGCTCGCTGCGCGTGAGATCGCGGCGCGCGGCACCTTGGCGGCGAAAGCGCCACGGCTGCGCCATGAACTGATGACGGCGCGCGGCGTCGCGGTCGAACTTCCACTGACCGTGACGCGCGGCGACGGCTTGCGCGCGGCGCTGCGCGAACCCGGCGAGCTTACCGTCGATGCGCTGGCCGGCCCGGGCGCGGCCCTGACCGAACCCGCGTCCATCGCGCTCCGCGCCGGGCGAGTCGCACGGGACAGCGGCGGCACCGAGGGGGCGCTCACCCTCGCCCCCAACCCGCTTCGGATCGGCACGCGGCCCGATGGCCCCGCCCTCGCCGCCGTGGCCCCCGGCACGCTGCGCCTCACCGCCAGCACCAAGGCAAACGGGCCGCGCGTCCACGCCGAGCTACGCGACACCGGGCTCCGTCTGCCAGATCAGCGAGTCGCGGCCGAGGGCATCGGCGGCCAGCTGAAGCTGCCCGCCACGGGGCCGCCCACGGCCGCGCTCAGCGTGGATCGCGTGGCCGACGAGTCCGAAAGCGCCCGGTTCTCGCCCGTGCGCCTCGACGCTCGGGCAACCCGGATGGGCGACGGCTACCGCCTGGACGCCACGGTGAGCACGGCGGATGGCGCGGTGCACCTGCCGGTGCAGGGCCGCTACACCGTGCCGGCGGGAAGCGCGCGGCTGTGGCTGCCGCCCACGCCGGTCACCTTCGCGCCCGGGGGCCTCCAACCCGGCGATCTCACGCCCATGCTCGATGCGCTGGGCAAGGTGGACGGCCGCGTCACCCTGGCGGGCCACGCCATGATGGCCGGTGCGGAGGTCCACACCGGCGGGCGCGCCGAGCTGGAGGTGGATCGCCTGACCCTGGCCGGGTTCGCGGTGGACGATCTTGAGGGCGCGCTGGATTTCGCCGGGCTGGTCCCGCCGGAAACGCGCGGCAGTCAAACCATCACCGTGGCGCGCTTCGCCGCCCCGCTGCCGCTGGGCAAGGCCAAGATTCGGTTCCGCGTCTGGCCGCACCCGGACGGCGGTCCGGCGGTTCGCGTGGTGACGGCCGGTGCCGGCCTCGCCGAGGGTCGCATCAGTGCGCGCAACATCCTGTGGCGGCCGGGCGAGGCCGTGCGCGTGCCCATCCACCTTAGCGGCATCT
Organism: uncultured Limimonas sp.; assembly: GCA_913055855.1. Taxonomy (GTDB): domain Bacteria; phylum Pseudomonadota; class Alphaproteobacteria; order Kiloniellales; family Rhodovibrionaceae; genus CAJXKW01. The sequence goes on from CAJXKW010000092.1 coordinate 14,264, forward strand.
CCTTGGCGCGTTTGCTGGAGCGCGTGAACGTCGAGGGCTTGGACGGGACGGGCACGCTGGTCGGCACCCTGCCCCTGCGCATCTCCGAGCGCGGTGAAATCCTGATGGGCCGTGGTCACCTCCGCGCCACCTCGGACGGGGTGATCCGGCTGCGCCATCCCGGTACGACGCGCTTGAGCCGCGGCGGGGGCAAACACGTCCGGATGATGCTGCGCGCGCTGCGGGACTTTCACTACACGCGGCTCGATCTCATGTTGGCGCGGCCGGACCCGGGGGCCCTGGAAGCCGATGTCGGCCTGCTCGGCAACAACCCGGAGGTGATGGACGGCCACCCATTCCGCTTCAACATCAATGTGCAGGGGGATATGCGCCCCGTGCTCGACGCTCTGCGGCGCGGCCAAGGGATGCGGCGCCAGCTGCTCCAGCGCGTGTTCGACTTCTCCCTGTAACGGCACGCGCTTGCACCCCGGCGGCGCGGCGGTCACCCTTGATCAAGCCGGTACGGAGGGAGGCGATCGTGGCACGAGCGGTGACGGCGGCGCTGATGGGAACCGCGTTTTTGGCCGGGGCGTGCCAGCCGTCGGTTCAGATGAAGGCGCCGGAAGAGCCCATCACCATCAACCTGAACGTTAAGCTGGACGCCGAAGTCCGGGTGAAGCTGGAGGAACGCGCACAGGAAGACATCGCGGAGAACCCCGATGTGTTCTAGGGCATGATGAGGTCAGCCTGAACGTACCATCATGCCCGTACAGCAAAGAGAAAGCGCGTGATGCGGCGGTCGGGGTGATCCCGACCGGACTCATCACGCGCTAGCCGCGCTAAACCGGGTCGAGGATCGCCGCTCATGCGCTTCGTGAACCGCCTTGCCGCGCTGCTCGCCGCCGTGGTGCTGGGCGCCACCGTGGCCGCCGCCGCCGATTTGGACACCTATCGCAGCCAGGGCGTTATCGCCGAGCGCTACGACGGCTACGTTGAGCTTCGGGTGGACGACGCCCCCGCCGAAGCGCGCCAACTGGTTGAGCGTGTCAACGCCAAGCGCCGCGACATTTACGAAAAGCGCGCGGACCGCCAAGACGTCGAAGTCGAGGCCGTGGGCAAGGTGTACGCCAAGCAGATCCTTAAGAAGGCCCCGTCCGGCACCTACGTGAAAACCTCGGACGGTGGCTATCGCCGGATCCCGTAAGGGTCACGCGGGAACGGGCGGGCTCGCGTCCCGGCCGTCCGGGGCCGACGTTCGCGGTTCGCCGCCGCTCTCGGAATCGGCGTGCCCCGGCCCGGCGGGCTCGACGGCGATATCGCCCGTGATGCGGCCGCCCGCCGCCACGACCAGATCGGCGCAGC
>CAJXKW010000093.1 GCA_913055855.1 uncultured Limimonas sp.
AAGGCGGGCGGCAGCACCAAGAACGGCCGCGACTCGCACAGCAAGCGCCTCGGCGTGAAGAAGTTCGGCGGCGAGCACGTCGAGCCGGGCAACATCCTGATCCGTCAGCGCGGCACCAAGTGGCACCCCGGCGACAACGTCGGTATCGGCAAGGACTACACCATCTTTGCCACGACCGAGGGCCACGTAAAGTTCCATCGGAACCGTCGCGGCAAGGGCGCGATTTCGGTCCTGCCCACGGCGTAAGGGCCGCACGGTGATAGACCGGGCGCTGGGCGCGCCCGGTGTCGCATGCCGCGGGGGAATGGCGCGCCATTCCCCCGTTTGTCGTCGCGCCGCCGGTCGCATTCCGGCCGCGCGATGCTTACCTCACAGCCGCTGGAACGCGCGGCGCGAAGCCCGGCCATGAAGTTTCTCGACCAGGCCAAGATCTACCTCAAGGCAGGCGACGGCGGCGACGGCTGCCTGTCGTTCCACCGCGCCAAGTTCGTCGAGTTCGGCGGGCCCGACGGCGGCGACGGCGGGCGCGGCGGCGACGTCGTGTTCGAGGCCGACAAGGACCTGAACACCCTCATCGACTTCCGCTACCAGCAGCACTTCCGCGCACCCCGCGGCACGCACGGGCAGGGCAAGAACATGACCGGTGCCAGCGGCAAGCCGCTGGTCATCGCCGTGCCGGCGGGTACGCAGATCCTCGCCGACGACCGCGAAACCGTGCTCGCCGACCTGACCGAGCCGGGCCAGCGCGTGACCCTGCTCGAGGGCGGTCGCGGTGGCTTTGGCAACACCCACTTCAAGTCCTCCACCAACCAGGCCCCGCGCCGCGCCGATCCGGGCGAACCGGGCGAGGAACGCTGGGTCTGGCTGCGCCTCAAGCTGATCGCCGACGTGGGCCTCGTGGGCCTGCCCAACGCGGGCAAGTCCACGTTCATCTCGGCGATCTCGCGCGCCCATCCCAAGGTCGCGGACTATCCCTTCACCACGCTGCATCCGCACCTCGGCATGGTCGAGCGTCACATGGACCGTTTCGTGGTCGCCGACATTCCGGGGCTGATCGAGGGCGCGCACGACGGCGCCGGGCTCGGCCACCGCTTCCTGGGGCACGTCGAGCGCTGTTCGCTGCTGGTCCACCTCGTCGATGGCACCGAGGACGACCCGGCGGCCGCCTATCGCAAGATCCGCGACGAGGTCGCCGCCTACAGCGCGGATCTGGCGGCCAAGCCGGAGCTGGTGGCGCTGACCAAGCGCGACGCCTTCCCGGACGAGCTGTTCGCCGAACAGGCCGAGGCTTTCGCCGCCGCCACGGGGATCACCCCTTACCGCGTTTCCAGCGTTAGCGGCGCCGGCGTCGAGGAGCTGCTCGACGCGATCCTGGTGCGGGTGCAGGCGGCGCGCGCCGCGGCCGAGGCCGAGACGGAGGAGTGGCACCCGTGAGCGCACCCGAAGCGGCGGCCGGCGCGGGGGCGACGCCCGATCTCGGCGCGATGTCGCGCGTCGTGGTCAAGATCGGCTCGGCCCTGCTGGTCGACGACGCCACTGGCGAGATTGATTCGGCCTGGCTCGACGCCCTGGCCGACGACGTGGCTTCGTTGATGGCGCGCGGGGTCGAGGTGATTTTGGTCTCCTCCGGCGCCATCGCCGTGGGGCGTGGCTGTCTCGGGCTGACGCGCCAGACCCTGCGCCTGGAGGACAAGCAGGCCGCCGCCGCGGCCGGGCAGCTCCGGCTGGCGCACGCGTATCGCACCGCGCTGGCCCGGCACGACATCACCGTGGCGCAGATTCTGGTCACGCTGGAGGATACGGAGGAACGCCGGCGCCACCTGAACGCGCGCAGCACCTTGCGGACGCTGCTGGCGCGCGGCGCGCTGCCGGTGATCAACGAGAACGACACGGTGGCGACCAGCGAGATTCGCTTCGGCGACAACGACCGACTGGCCGCGCGCGTGGCTGCGATGATCGATGCCGAGGGGCTGGTGCTGCTCTCCGACATCGACGGGCTTTACACCGGCGATCCGCGGCGCGATCCCGACGCCGCGTTCATCCCGCGCGTCGAGCGTATCGACGACGAGATCGCGCGCATGGCGGGCGATGCGCCCGTGGGCTATTCCTCCGGCGGCATGGTGACCAAGCTCGCGGCGGGGCGCATCGCCCTGGGCGCGGGCTGCCACATGGCGATCGCGCAGGGCCGCCAGCACCACCCCCTGCAGCGCATGCGCGAGGGCGGGCGCTGCACCTGGTTCGTCGCCAGCGAATCGCCGCACACCGCGCGCAAGCGCTGGATCGCCGGAAGCCTCAACCCGGCCGGGACGGTCTACGTCGACCAGGGTGCGCTGACGGCGCTGCGCGATGGACGTTCGCTCCTGCCCGCGGGGGTAGCGCGCATCGCCGGCTCCTTCCAGCGCGGCGACGCGGTACGCATCTGCGCGCCGGATGGGCGGGAGATCGCGCGCGGGCTGACCGCTTACGGCGACGCCGACGCGCGCCGGATCGCCGGGCGCAAATCGAGCGCGATTGCCGAGATCCTGGGCTATCGCGGGCGCGAGGAACTCATCCACCGCGACGACCTGGCCCTGATCTGAAAGCGGGTGGTGCATTCGCATGGGACGACCCTCATACTTCGACAGGCTCTGTATGAGTTTTTGACAACCTCAGTATGAGGGGCTTCGACAAGTTCAGCATGAGGGCCTCACCCTGAGCTTGTCGAAGGATGAGGCCCTGGCGATCAATTGCGCGTGATGTGCGGGCGAGACTGACGACGGCATCCGATGTGAGGAAAGAGACAGTATGAGCGTGGAACAGATCCGCCAGAGCGCGCGCGGCGAAGCCCTGTACCACGAGATGATCGAGCTGGGCGAGGCCGCGCGGGCGGCTTCCCGGGCGCTGGCCACGGCGAGCGCCGAGCAGAAGATCCGGGCGCTGCGCGAGGCCGCCGCGAGCCTGCGCCGGAACGCCGACCGGGTGCACAAGGTCAACGTCCAGGAGGTCGATGCGGCGCGCGCCAACGGCCTGGACGACGCCCTGGTCGATCGGCTCACGCTGTCCCACGCGCGCATCGAATCCATGGCGGCGGGGCTGGAGACCGTCGCCGAGCTGCCCGAGCCGACGGGGCGCAAGCTCGCCGCGTGGGAACGGCCCAACGGCTTGCAGGTCGCGCGCGTGGCGGTGCCCATCGGCGTGGTGGGGATCATCTACGAAAGCCGGCCCAACGTGACCGCCGACGCGGCCGCCTTGTGCATCAAGGCGGGCAATGCCGCCATCCTGCGCGGCGGTTCCGAAAGCTACGAGACCTCGAGCGCCATCCTGGACTGCCTGCGCGACGGGCTTGCGGCGGCCGGCCTGCCCGAGCCGGCAGTGCAGCGCGTGCCCACGACGAACCGCGACGCCGTGGGGCTGCTCCTGGCGATGGACCGCCACGTCGACGTGATCGTTCCCCGCGGGGGCAAGTCCCTGATCGAGCGCGTGCGCGCGGAGAGCCGCATCCCTGTATTGGCGCACCTGGAAGGTGTGAACCACACCTACGTCCAGGCCTCGGCTGATCCGGGGATGGCGCGGCGGGTCGTCACCAACGCCAAGATGCGCCGGCCCGGGATCTGCGGCGCGACCGAGACCCTGCTGATCGACCGGGATGCGGTGCCGACGCACTTAGCGGGCATCGTCGAGGACTTGCTCACGGCCGGATGCGAGGTGCGTGGCGACGACGCCATTTGCGGCGCCGACCAGCGGGTGCTGCCCGTCCACGACGGCGACTGGGATGCCGAGTTCCTGGCGCCCATTATCTCGGTGAAGATGGTGGACACGCTCGACGATGCGGTGGCGCACATCAACCACCACGGATCGGGGCACACCGAGGCGATCCTGACCGGCGACGACGCGGCCGCCCAGGCGTTCACCGAGGGCGTGGACGCGGCCATCGTCATGGTCAATGCCTCGACGCAGTTCGCCGACGGCGGCGAGTTCGGCATGGGTGCGGAGATCGGCATCGCCACGGGCAAGATGCCGCCGCGCGGTCCCGTGGGGGCGAACGAACTCACCAGCTATAAGTACGTCGTCCGCGGCCAGGGGCAGACGCGGCCGTAGGGCAGCCGTCGGCTATCGGATCGGCGAAACCGGTCCCCTTGTCGGCGTGGCGCGTGCGGTTCGGCGAGACGGGCGGAGGGGGTTGCCTGTCCGGTCAACACAACCGGGTCGGCTGAACGGCGACGGCGCCGGTGGGCCGCGCAAAGGTACAGTGTTCCGGGTGGCGCCGGATCATTCCCGCTGCGCCACGGCGCGCTCGGGCAGCGCGGGACCGGCCCCATGGACGGCCTCGTGCCGGGTGTCTCCCGGATCGTCGATCCAGCTCCACGCCTCGGGATCGGCGAACAGGGCGGCGAGCAGCCGGCGGTTGAGCGCGTGGCCGGTGCGCCGGCCGGTATAGCGGCCCATAATCGGCGCCCCGGCAAGGAACAGGTCGCCCACGGAATCGAGCATCTTGTGCCGGACAAATTCGTCCGGGTAGCGCAGGCCCTCGGTATTCAGGACGCGATCGTCGTCGATGACCACGGCGTTGTCCAGCGAACCCCCCAGGGCGAGCCCGACTGCCCGGAGTTGGTCCACTTCGGCGAGGAAACCGAAGGTGCGGGCGCGCGCCAGATCGCGCTTGAACGTATGGGCGTCGAGCCGCGCCGTCCGCGCCTGCTGCCCGATGGCCGGACTGTTGAAGGCGATGGTGACGTCCAACGTGAGACCGTTGGAGCCGGGCGCAAGCGCGGCGCTGCGGTCTTGGGCGGTGTCATGGACCGTCACGGGCTTTTCGATGCGGATAGCGCGCCGGGCCGCCTGTTGGGGCGCTCGACCGGCACATTCGATGAGAAAGACGAACGGTGCAGCGCTGCCGTCCATGATCGGCACTTCCGGCCCGTGCACCTCCACGTCCGCGTTGTCCACGCCCATGGCCGCCAAGGCGGCGAGGAGGTGCTCGACCGTGGCGATCTGCGTCACGCCGTCCGCCAGCGTGGTGCAAAGGGGCGTCTCGCGGACGTTCGCCCAGTTCGCCTGAATCGGCGGGGCGTTCGGCACATCGGCACGGCGCAGGCGCACGCCCGTGTCCGCCGGCGCCGGATGCATGCGCACCGCGATCGGGTCACCGCAGTGCAGACCCACGCCCGAACAGCGTACGCTGTTCGCGAGCGTGTGTTGCTTGGCTCCCGTGCCGGGCAGGACGGACACCGGTGGCCCGTCGGCGATGGGCATAGGCCCATTGTAAAGTCGGGTCATGCTGGTCCGTCCCCTTCACGGATCGTGGGCTGGCGCATTCCGCCCCAGGTATGCACCTACGCGAGGCGGAGCCTACGGGATGGACATGCGCCATTTCAAATGACGCATGATGACAAAGGGGCGTTCAATACCCCGCTGGGTATGCTTCGGCCGCGGCGCGTGGGCCCCGCCTCCGGGGCACCGCCGGTGAGTGCCGGCCGGCGCCCCGGAATGGCGGCCACGCCTCAGTTCGCCTGACGGCGCAGAAACGCCGGGATGTCCAGTTGATCCTCCTCGCTCGCCCGGGCGTCCTGGCGTTCCATGGGATCCAGCCCGGACAGCCGCGGCTGACTGACGGCTTCGCCGGGGTCCGGCTGGCGCGGCGGCTGAGGCTGCTCCGGAGCCGGGCGCGCGCCCGGGGCCGCCGGGGCGGCACGCGGTTCATCGCCCGCGGGGCCGCCGTGCAGGCGCGGCTCGCTGGCACGCGGCTGCATCTGCGGTTGGTCGCGCTCCTTTTCGCGGTCGCTCTGGAACACGCCGGTGACCTTGGCGAACAGCCCGCCGCGGCGGCGTGCTTCGCGCTTGCCCTGTGGAGCCTGATGACCGCGCGCGGGCGCCGGCTGTTGCGCCGCCGCATGATACGCGTGCTCGCCGGCCTCCGGGGCACCCGCGATATTCGGCCGACGCGGTGGCTGCGCGGGTTCGGGCGCGATGAAGTGCTCCTCACGCTCATAGGCTTCGGGCGCCGGCTGCTGCGCCGCCTGTGCCGGATGGCCCGCGGGATCGACGCCGTAGCCGTAGTAGGCATCCGGACTGCGTTCGGGCGCGGGGTGTGCCGCGGCCGCCGCGCCGCCGGCCATCGCGGTCTGCTGGGGTTGTGCGGGGGCGGGGCCGGGCTGGTTGGGCTGTGCCTGCGCCTGCGGATGACCCTGTACCCGCTCGCGCGGCGGGACGTCGGGCTGGCCGTAGGGCTGGCCATACGCGTTCGCATGTGGTTGCGCCGACGCCTGGCGTGCGCCCCCGCCCTGTTGGCCGCCGCGCGGCTGCTGGGCGCCGTTGTCCGCCACCACGGAGAGGCTCACCGGCGAATCCTGGCGCTTGTCTTCGGTGTCGATTCCCGTGGCGACCACCGAGATGCGCATCTTGCCCTCGAGCGCCGGATCGTAGGTGGAGCCGAAGATGATGTTGGCCTCGCTGTCCACTTCGTCGCGGATGCGGTTGGCCGCTTCGTCCACTTCGAACAGCGTGAGGTCGGGGCCGCCGGTGATGTTGATGAGGACCCCGCGTGCGCCCTGCATGGAGACGTCGTCGAGCAGCGGGTTGGAGATCGCCGCTTCGGCCGAGGAGACGGCGCGGTTCTCGCCTTCGGCTTCGCCCGTGCCCATCATGGCCTTGCCCATCTCGGTCATGACCGAGCGGATGTCGGCAAAGTCGAGATTGATCAGACCGGGCTTGACCACCAGGTCGGTCACCCCGCGAACGCCGGAGTAGAGCACCTCGTCGGCCATCTTGAAGGCGTCGGCGAAGGTGGTCTTTTCGTTCGCGACACGGAACAGGTTCTGGTTCGGAATAATGATGAGGGTGTCGACCTCGCCGGCCAGCTCGTTGATGCCCTGCTCGGCCACGCGCATGCGGTGAACGCCCTCGAAGTGGAAGGGCTTGGTCACCACGGCCACGGTGAGGATGCCCTTCTCGCGAGCAGCACGTGCGATCACCGGGGCTGCGCCGGTGCCCGTGGCACCGCCCATGCCCGCGGCGATGAAGAGCATGTCGCTATTGCCGACGGATTCGGCGATGTCGTCCATCGCCTCTTCCGCGGCGGCGCGGCCGATGTCCGGGCGCGAGCCGCCGCCCAGCCCGCGTGTGAGGCCGCGCCCGAGCTGAAGCCGGTTGCCGCAGAGCGATTGGGTCAGCGCCTGGGCGTCGGTGTTGCACACCAGGAATTCGACGCCCTCGAGGTTGGACTGGATCATGTTGCCGACGGCGTTGCTGCCGGCGCCGCCCACCCCTGCGACGGTGATGCGCGGCTGAAGTTGTTCCTCCGTCTCCGGAGCGTGAAGGTTCAGGGTCATGTCAGCCTCCATTGGCCCTTGCGCGGTTGCTGCGTGCCGGTTGTGCCGGCGTGTCCCTCGAATTGTTCTCTCTTGGTTTTGGGTCCCGGGCCGTCCTGGCGGGAACCGGGGGTGCGTCTAGAAGTTCTCGCGTAGCCAGTGGCCGATGCGGCCGAGCACGCCGCGCGGTGGTTCGCTCGGACTTTCCGCATCGGCCGGGGTTGCTGTCTGGGCTTCCGCGGCGTAGGCGAGAAGCCCGGCGCCGGTGGCATAGGCGGGGCCGCTCGTAGCCTCGCCAAGCCCCGCGGTGTGCGCCGCACGCCCGGGTCGGACCTGCTTGTCCAGGACCTGCGAGGCGAGGTCGCGCATCCCGGGGAGCTGGCTGGCGCCGCCGGTGAGCACGACGCGCCGGCCCGCCATGCGGTCGGCGCCGCTCGCCTCCAGGCGCGAGCGTACGAGTTCGAAGGTCTCCTCCAGGCGTGGCTGGATGATTCCGGTCAGCAGCGAGCGCGGGATCTGGCGCGTCGCGCCCTCGTCTTCCTCGCCCACCTGGGGGACTTCGATGGTCTCGCGCTGGTCGGCCGCCGCCGCCATGGCGTGGCCGTAAAGGGTCTTCATCCGCTCGGCGTTGGCGCGCGAGGTGGACAGCCCGCGCGCGATGTCGTTGGTCACGTGCTGGCCGCCCACGGGCAGGACGTCGGTGAAGACCACCTCGCCCTCGGCGAAGACGGCGATGTCGGTGGTGCCCGCGCCCATGTCGATGACCGTTGCGCCGAGGTCCATCTCGTCCTCGACGAGGGCGGCGAGCCCGGCGGCGTAGGGCGAGATGACCAGTCCGGCGACGTCCAGGTGGCAGCGCTCGATGCAGTGCGTGAGGTTGCGCACCGGGCCGCTCGCGGCGCTGACCACGTGGACGTTCACGCTCAGGCGCTCGCCGTACATCCCGCGCGGGTCGCGGATGCCGCTGTTGCCGTCGATGGCGTAGCCGGTGGCGATGGAGTGGACGATCTCGCGCCCGCCGGCCGCCGAGCCGTTCATGGCCTCGCTGATCCGACCCGGATCCATCGCCTTGCGCAGATCCCCGTCGTTCACGGCGTGCCCGGCGATGGCCACGTCGATACCCAGCGCGGCGGAGAGCGGCGAGCCGCCGGCCAGGTTCACCACCACCCGCGAGATCGTCTCGCCGGCCATCTTCTCCGCCGCGTCGACGGCGCTTCGGACGGCCATCTCCGCGGCTTCCATGTCGATCACCGCGCCCGACTTGACGCCCTTGCTCGCCTGCTGGCCCACGCCCACGACGTAGGGGCGCTGCGTGTCCGGGTCGGGACGTGCGATCAAGCAGCAGATCTTGTTCGAGCCGATGTCGAGGGCGGCGAGCGTCTCGCCGCGCGTGCTGGCCAGAACCCCTCTCATGGCCGTCGTCTCGTCCCCCTGATCCTCGTCGTGTCCCGTGCCGTCCGCCTCGGGTCGTCCGGCAGTCCCCTCAGGTCGCCTCGCCACGTGCGACGGCCGGCCCGTAGGGCTCGGCATCCGGCGCGAGCCGCACCACAAGCTGGTCGGGCAGGCGCAGATCGACCACGCGGATGTCCCGCTGGAGCAGGCCGAAGCGTGCCTCCAGCCGGGCCACGCGCTTCCAGGCCGCCGCCGCGCCGGAGCTGGGGAGCTGGATCTCCACGCCGTTGTGCATTTTCAGGTTCCAGCGCCGCCGGCTGACGCGCACCGCGGCATCGACACGGCGCGCCAGGTCCGGCTGCTGGCGCAGCATCGCAAGCAGATCCTTGGTTACCGGCGGCGCACCCGGTCCCACGACCAGGGGCAGATGGGCGAAGCGCCCGGCATCGACGCCGCGCACCGGCGTTCCGGTACGGTCCAGGACCTGCACGCTGCCGCGGTGCTGCCAGCGCGCCATGGGCCGGCGCTCGCTGAGCACGATGCGCACCCGCCCGGGCAGATCGCGGATGACGGCGGCCCGGTCGACCCAGGGCAGGCGCTCGATGCGCGCTTTCGCCGTATCGGGATCCAGGCTCAGGATGGGCGTGCCCCGCTGGACACCCAGCGCCGCGCGGAGGGCGCTGCGCCGGGTGAGTTCGCGTCCGCGGACGTAGACCTGCTGCACCGCAAGCCCCGCCTCGGCGCTGCTCCGCTGCAGGGCGGCGCCGGCCTGGGCGAGCTGGCGCGCCGCCGCCCCGCTTTGCCAGCTCCACAGGCCGGCACCGACGAGCGTAACCGCGAGCGCCAGGGCGAGGGCGCGCCGCGTGGCGAGCCGCTGGCGGAGGACGCGCAGGCCGCGCTGGCGGCGGCGCGCGTCCGGCGCATCCGCGCCGCCCCGGAGTTTGGCCGCGAGGATCAGCCGTCGCATGCCGCCTCCTCGACGATCCACTCGACCAGTTCCCCGAAGCCGATGCCGACATGCTCCGCCTGTTCGGGGACCAGCGAGAGTTCAGTCATGCCCGGCTGGGTGTTGACCTCCAGGATGTAGAGATCGCCGGGCTCGCCCCCGGTGTCGTCGTAGCGCAGGTCCGCCCGGCTCACGCCGCGGCAGCCCAGGGCGAGATGCGCCGCCAGCGCCTGGTCGAGCGCGGCCTCGTAGGCCTCGGCGTGGATGGGCGCGGGCAGGCGGTGCTCGCTCGCCCCGCCGGTGTACTTGTTGCGGTAGTCGTAGAAGCCCTGCTTGGGCTTGATCTCCGTTACCGCGAGGGCGCGCTCGCCCATCACCGTGACGGTGAGTTCGCGTCCGGGCACGAAGCGCTCGACCAGCACCTCCTCGCCCAGCGTGTCGTCGGTCTCGAGGATTTCCGCCGGGTCGTCGTGCTCCCGGATGATGTGTACGCCCACGGAAGAGCCCTCGCCGAGGGGCTTGATGACGTAGGGCCGGGGCAGGGGATCGGCGCTGCGCACCGCCTCGCGCGCCACAACCATGCCCTCGGGCACGGCCAGGTCGGCCGATTCCAGGACGGTGCGCGCCATCGCCTTGTCCATGGCGAGCGCCGACGCGAGCCGGCCCGAGTGCGTGTACGGGATGCCCATGAGGTCGAGCAGGCCCTGGACCGTGCCGTCCTCGCCGAAGCGACCGTGCAGCGCGTTGAAGACCACGTCCGGCGGCGGCGTGAGGTCCTTGACCAGCCGCGGCACGTCCCGCCGGACGTCGATCAGGCGCGCGTCATAGCCGCGGTCGTAGAGTGCGGCCGCGCACGCCTGCCCGGACTTCAGCGAAACCTCGCGCTCGGCGGATGCGCCGCCGTGGAGGACCGCGACCTCGGTCATGCCTCGTCTCCCTTGCCGCTCTCGGGCGCGTTCGCCGCGACGCCCACGCGCCGGATCTCCCAGGCGAGTTCGACGCCCGAGGTCTCGAACACGCGCCGGCGCACGGTCTCGCCCAGGGTCTCGATGTCGTGCGCCGTGGCGTCGCCGGTGTTGATGAGGAAATTCGTGTGCTGTTCGGAGACCATCGCGCCGCCCACGCGCAGCCCTCGGCAGCCCGCGGAGTCGACGAGCCGCCAGGCCTTCAGCCCCGGCGGGTTCTTGAACGTCGAGCCGCTGGTGCGCGTCCGGATGGGCTGGCTGTCCCCGCGCTGCTGCTGGATGCGTGCGATCTCGGTGGCGATGACCTCCGCGGCTTCGGGACGGCCCTGAAGCCGTGCCCGGGTGAAGATCCAGTTCGCATCGAGGCTGCAGTGCCGGTAGGCGAAGCCCAGTTCCCCGGGGGCGAAGCGGCGCTCCGTCCCGTCGCGGTGGATCGCCGCCGCCCAGGCCAGCACGTCCTTGATCTCGGTGCCGTAGGCCCCCGCGTTCATCCGCAGGGCGCCGCCGATACTCCCCGGTACGCCGGCGAGGAAGGCGAGGCCGCCGATGCCGTGCTGCTGGGCCGTCTTGGCCACGTTGGCGTCGAGCGCGCCCGCACCGGCGGTGATCGCCGTGCCGTCCGGCTGGATGGCGTTGAACGCGCGCGTCAGCCGGATCACCACGCCGGGGACGCCGCCGTCGCGCACCAGCAGGTTGGAGCCCACGCCCAGCACCGTCACCGGCACCTCCGCCGGGCAGCCCGCCAGAAAATCGCGCAGGTCCTCAGGGTCCTCGGGGCGGAACAGGACCTCCGCCGGCCCGCCCACGCGGAACCAGGTGATCCGGTGGAGCGGCGCGTTCTCGGTCAGCCGCCCGCGCACGGCGGGCAGCCGTGCGATCAGTCGCGGGGTATGCTGCGCGGCTGTCATCATCATCCGCGCACCCCCGCGGCTGCGCCGCTGTCGCCGTCGGTATCCGCCGCGGCTTCGCCGTACAGCTCGGCGAGTTCGCCGGGCAGGGCGTTGGCCCACTTGGTGATGCTTCCCGCGCCCAGGCAGACCACCATGTCCCCCGGATCGGCCACGTCGGCGACCAGGGGCGCCAGGGATTCCGGGCTGTCGAGGGCGACCACACGCCGGTGCCCGTGCGCCCGCAACCCTTCCACCAGGGCGTCGCGGTGCACGCCCGGTATCGGTTCCTCCCCGGCCGTGTGAACGGGCGCAACCACGACGTAGTCGGCGTCGTTGAAACAGCTACAGAAGTCCTCGAAAAGGTCGTTCAGGCGGGTGTAGCGGTGCGGCTGCATCACCGCGATGATCCGCCCGCCGTTGGCCTGCCGTGCCGCCTGGAGCACGGCCGCGATCTCGACCGGGTGGTGGCCGTAATCGTCGATGACGGTGACGCCGCCGGCCTCGCCGGTGCGCGTGAAACGCCGCTTGACGCCGGCGAAGCGCGCCAGCCCGTCGCGGAGCTGCGCGGGCGACATGCCCATCTCGTGGCCCACGGCCAGCGCGCCCACGGCATTGAGCACATTGTGCCGGCCCACCATGGGCAGGTGGAGTTCGCCGATGCGCGTCACCTCGCCGGTGAAGCGGTCGGTGATCGCCACATTGAAGTCCGCGCCCGCGGGGCTCTGGACCAGATCGCACGCGCGAACCTCGGCCTGCGCGCTGAAGCCGTAGGTGACGATCCGCCGGTCGCGCACGCGCCCGATCAGCGCCTGGACCTGCGGATGGTCGATGCACAGCGCGGCGAAGCCGTAGAAGGGAATGTTCTCGACAAAGGTCTCGAACGCCGCGTGGAGCCGCTCGGGCGTGCCGTAGAACGCCATGTGCTCGGGGTCGATGTTGGTCACCATGGCGATGGTCGAGGGAAGCTTCATGAACGAGCCGTCGCTCTCGTCGGCCTCGACGACCATCCAGTCGCTCGCCCCGAGCCGGGCGTTGGTGCCGTAGGCGTTGATGATGCCGCCATTGATGACCGTCGGATCCAGGCCGGCGGCGTCGAGCAGGGAGGCGACCATGGAGGTCGTGGTCGTCTTGCCGTGCGTGCCGCCCACGGCGATGGCCCACTTCAGGCGCATCAGCTCGCCCAGCATCTCCGCCCGGCGCACCACCGGAACGAAGCGCTCGCGGGCGGCGTCCACCTCGGGGTTGTCGACGGGTACGGCCGTGGAGACGACGACCACCTGGGCGCCGTCGATATTGCCCGGCGCGTGGCCGATATGGACGGGAATGCCCAGGCCGCGCAGCCGCTGCACGTTCGCCGTGTCGGCGATGTCGCTGCCCTGCACGCTGTAGCCGAGGTTGTGCATGACTTCGGCGATGCCGGACATGCCGATACCGCCGATCCCGACGAAATGGATGAGGCCGATGCTCAGCGGCAGCGCTCTCATGCCGCCACCTCCCTGGCCGCCGCGCGGCCCGTGTCGTTGCCCGCGCCGTTGGTCTCACCCAGCACCAGTTCGGCCAGACGGGCGGCGGATTTCGGTTCGGTGAAGCGGCGCGCGGCGTCGGCGGCGGCGGTCAGGCGCGCGGGGTCGGCGAACAGGCTTTCCAGCCTGGCCGCCAGGGTTTCCGGTGTGGCGTCGTCCTGGCGCAGCAGCCAGCCCGCCCCGGCGTCCGCCACCGCGGCGGCGTTGGCGCCCTGGTGGTCGTCCGCGGCGAACGGGTAGGGGACCAGGATGGCCGGCCGGCCAGCGGCGGCGAGTTCGGTCACCGTGGATGCGCCCGCCCGCGCGATGACGAGGTGGACGTTCTGCAGGCGCTCCGGCAGGTCGTCGAAGAACGAGCGCAGCTCGACGTCCGCGCCCGTGTGGGCGTACAGCTCGCGCACGCGCTGGAAGTCCGTGCCGCGGACCTGCTGGCTGACCGCGAGGCGCAGGCGCATGGATTCGGGCAGACGGCTCACCGCCTCGGGGATCAGCTCGTTGAACACGCGGGCACCCTGGCTACCGCCGGTGACCAGGAGGCGCAGCGGTCCCGTCGCGTCCGCGACGGCATAGGGCTTGCGTCCAACGGCGACGAAGCTGGTGCGCACCGGATTGCCCGTCCGGTGCAGCTTGGCCCGGTCGCGCTCGCGCAGGCCGCGCACCTCGGGGAAGGACGTTGCGATGGCCTGTGCCCGTGGCGCGAGCACACGGTTGGCGCGGCCCAGGACCGCGTTCTGCTCGTGCAGGACCAGGCGGATCCCCTTGTGTGCGGCGGCGAAGCAGGTGGGGAGCGCGGCGTAGCCGCCGAAGCCGACCACGGCCTCGGGATCGACGCGGCGCAGGATGCCACGTGCGCCCAGATAGCCCAGGCCGAGCTTGAGCAGGCTGCCCGCCTTGGCGAGCACATCGGTGCCGGCATAACCGGCCGCGGGGATGTGATAGGTGGGGACCTGGTCGGCGAGATCGGGGCCGAAGCCGCCGCCGCGCTTGTCCGTGACCAGGATCGGGCTCTGCCCGCGGGCCAGAAGCTCGCGCGCCAGCGCCCGGGCGGGGAACATGTGCCCGCCGGTGCCGCCCGCCGCCAGAACGATCCGCCGCCGCGCCATCGCCGTCATAGCTCGTCTCCCGTGGCCGCGCGCCGGCGCGTGAGCGCCAGCAGCATCCCCATCCCGAGCGCCATCGCCAGCAGCGACGAGCCGCCGTAGCTGATGAAGGGCAGGGTCATGCCCTTGGTGGGGACCAGGTTCAGCGTCGATGCCATGTTCACGCAGGCCTGCAGGCCGAACTGCGCGATCAGACCCGTGCTCGCGATCAGGACGAAGGGGTTGCTTTCCGTGAGCGCGCGCGAGAACCCGCGCAGCACGATGAAGGCGAACAGCCCGATGATGATGAGGCAGGCCAGCGCGCCGTACTCCTCGCCCGCGACGGCGAAAATGAAATCGGCGTGCGCGTCCGGCAGGTGCGCCTTGACCTCGCCCTCGCCGGGGCCGGCGCCCAGCAGGCCGCCGTTCTGGAACGCTTCCAGGGACTGTCGGACCTGGAAGTTTCCCTGGGTGCCGGGGTCGAGGAAGGTTTCGATGCGCTCGCGCACGTGGCCCATGGTGAAATAGGCGCCGGGCAGCGCGGCCAGCGCGCCGGCGCCGAGCAGTGCGAGCCAGCCGGTGGACACGCCGGCAACGAAGAGCTGCGCCCCCCAGATCAGCATGACCACGATACTCTGGCCCACGTCCGGTTGGAGCAGCAGCAGCCCGACCGTGACGGCGAGGAAGGCCGTGGCGATCAGGTTGCCCGGCACCGGATGGCCGCGCTGTTGGGCCGCGACCATCCACGCCGTGGCGACGGCCAGGCAGGGCTTGATGAACTCCGATGGCTGCAAGGACATGCCGGCGAAGGTCAGCCAGCGCCGGGCCCCGTTGATCTCTGTGCCAACGAGAAGGGTCAGCCCGAGCAGCCCCAGGCCGCCGATGAAGCCGAGCACGCCCAGCCGCCGGACCCAGCGCGGATTGAGCAGCGACACGCCCAGGATCACGGCCATCGCCATGGGCATGAACACAAGCTGACGCTGGGCCAGCGAGAACGCGTCCAGCCCGATGCGCTCGCTCACGGCCGGTGCCGCGGCGACCACGAGCACCACGCCCATGCTCATCAGGAGCCCAATGGCGGCCAGGGACCACCTGTCGACGGTCCACCACCAGTGCCCCAGCACGCTCGTGTCCGTCCGGGAGATCGCGATCATACCGCCCCTCCCGTTCGCAG
>CAJXKW010000094.1 GCA_913055855.1 uncultured Limimonas sp.
CGCAAGGGCTACGCCTGGCAGTGCCCCAACGTCGGCCAGCTCCTGGCGAACTACACCTTCACGCTGGATGAGCAGAACACGCTCGGGCAGTACGTCATCAACAAGGACATGTCCTACCTCGAGGCGGGCAAGCAGCTCATCAAGGACAAGCCCGACATCCTCGACCGCTGGTTCGACCGCGGCGGCCCCTACGTTGCCGCCGGCGTGACCACGCGGGACGGCGAGCAGCCGGGCAAGGCGGCGATCAAGGCCGCGCTCAACCTGAACTGATCCGATCCTAACGTCACGCCAACGGCCCCGGGCCGGCGGCGGTGTGCCCGTCGCCGGCCCGTTTTCGTCGTTGCCGGTGACCCGGCCGGAACGTCACTCGGTGCGCAGGGCGGCCACCGGGTCCAGCCGCGCCGCGCGCATCGCCGGCAGCAGACCGGCAAGCAGCCCGATCCCAAGGGCGACGGCCTCCGCCAGCAGGACGTAGCGCCACGCCGTCTGCACCGGAAGGCCGGGCAGGAGCACGCCGAGGACCTGCGCGGCACCGAGACCCAGGACCAGCCCGGCCAGACCGCCGAGCGCGGCCAGCATGGCCGCCTCGCCCAGGAACAACCAGCCAACCTGCCGCCGGCTCGCACCGAGCGCGCGCAACAGGCCGATTTCGCCCGTGCGCTCGGCGACCGCAATGGTGAGGATGGTGACGATGCCGATTCCGCCAACCACCAGCGAAATCGCGCCCAGGCCGCCGATCGCCAGCGTGAGCACCGACAGCACCGAGCCCAGCGTGGCGAGCATGTCCGCCTGTGTCGTGAGGTTGAAGTCAACGCGCCCGTGGCGCGCGCGCAGGCGCGCCGTGACGGACTCGGTGATGCGATTCACGGGCGTGCCGGCTTCGTAGAGGATGTCGACCTCCATCACACCCTCGCGGTCGAAGATCTCCAGCGCCCGCGCCGTGGGCACGTACACCGCATCATCCATGTCAAAGCCGAGGACCTGCCCCTTGGGTTCCATGACGCCCACGACGCGGAAGCGATAGCCCCCGACACGCACGGGCGCGCCCAGCGGCGCGCGCGCACCGAACAGCTCCGCCCGCACCTTGGCGCCGAGCACCACCAGCGGCCGCGCCGCGCGCGGATCGTCGGGCGGCAGGAAGCGTCCCGCCGCGACCCCGAAGCGGAAGATCTCGGGCATCGCCGGGCCCACCCCGTAAACCGCCGTGCGCCGGCTGCGCCCCCGGTGTTCGATGGCCGCGTTGCCCTGCACCAGGCCCATGGTGGCGACGACGCCGGGGAGATCCGCCAACGCCTGGGCGTCCGCGATGGTGAGTGGCCGCTCGGTGCCGAAAATCCCGGGCGAGGCGCCGTGCGTGGCGATCCGCCCCGGGGTTACGGCGACAATGTTGGTGCCGAACTGGGTGAACTCCGCCAGCACAAAGCGGTGGACGCCCTCGCCAATCGCGGTGAGCAGCACCACCGCCGCCACCCCCACGGCGATGCCCAGCGCGGTCAGGGCGGTGCGCAGCCGCTGCGCGGCCACAGCGCGCAGGGCGAAAGATATGGCATCGCGAGCCCGCATCGCGCCGCCTTCCCGCTCACTGCTTCGCCAGGGCGGCCACGGGATCGAGCCGCGCCGCCCGCCGCGCCGGCAGCACCGCGAACCCGAGCGCGCTCGCCACGGCCAGCGTCACCGCCGCAGCCACCGCCCACCAGGGCGGGGTCACCGGGAGAACGGGCCAGATCGCGCGCACCGCCGCACCCGCACCGATGCCCGCAGCAACGCCGGCCACGGCGCCCGCCAGGGCGAGCAATGCGGCCTCCGCCAGGATCAACCCGACAATGCGCCGGCGCGGCGCGCCCAGCGCCTTGAGCAGGCCGATCTCGGCGCGGCGCTGGGTGACCGCGACGAGCATGACGTTCATCACAAGGATGCCCGCAACCAGAAGACTGATTCCCGCAATCCCAGCGACGGCGAGGTTGAGCGCGGTGAAGATGCGATCGAACGCCGCCAGCACGGAATCCTGGGTGATCACGGTGATATCGGCTTCGCCTTCGTGGCGCGCGCGTATGATCGCGAGAATGTCGCGCTCGGCCGCCGGTATCGCCGCGCGCCCCCGCGCCTGCACGAGGATTCGGAAGAGCGCCGGCGTATCGAAAAGCTGCTGCGCCGCCGCAACGGGCATGATCGCCACCTCGTCCAGGTCGATGCCGAGCTGCTGGCCGCGCCGCTCGACCACCCCGACGACACGGAAGCGCCGCTCGCCGATGCGCACCCACTGGCCCAGGGGATTGCTCGCACCGAACAGCTCGTCGCGGATGGTGGCGCCCAGGACCACGAGCGGACGCGCCGCGCGCGGGTCGCCCTCGGGCAACGTCCGCCCCTGCGCCACGGCCAGCCGGCGCATGGCGAAGTAGGCGGCGGTGGTCCCCACGATCACGGCCGCGCGCGAGCGGCCGCGCGCCCGCACCGGTGCCTCGCCCAGGTTGATGGGGGCAACGCGCCGCACGGCGTGGCTCCGTGTCAGCGCGCGCGCGTCCGCCAGGGTCAGGTCGCGTGCGGTCTCCCCCGTTATCGGCGGCGCGCCCCCTGTCGTCTCGGTGCGCCCCGGCATTACGGTAAGCAGGTCGGTGCCCAGCGCCGCGAACTCGCCGGTCACGTAGCGGCGCGCGCCCTCGCCCAGCGCTGTTAACAGAACCACCGCGGCCACACCGATCGCCATGGCCAGAAGGACCAGCCCCGAGCGCAACAGGTGGCCGCGCAGTGCCGCCAGGGCGAAGCCCAGAACATCCGGCGTACGCATCACCCCCGGCCCCGGTCGGCGGATGCCGGGTCGCCGCCGCAGTCGGCGGCGATCCGGCCGTCCACGAGGGTCAGCCGCCGTGCTGCGCGCTCGCCCAGTTCGGGATCGTGGGTCACCACGATCAGGGCGATGCCGCGCTCGCGGTTGAGGTGCTCCAGGATCGCCGCGACCTCGCGCCCGCTCGCCCGGTCCAGGTTGCCCGTGGGCTCGTCTGCCAGGACGAGATCGGGCTCAGTGACAATGGCGCGGGCGATGGCGACGCGCTGGCGCTGGCCGCCGGAGAGCTGATCGGGGCGGTGATGCGCACGCTCGCCCAGGCCCAGGGCCGACAGCGCAGCCGTCACACGTTCCCTGCGCTCGGCCGGCGCGACACCGGCCAGCGAAAGCGGCAGCGCCACATTCTCGAACGCGTCCAGCCGCGGAACGAGATGGTAGAACTGGAAAACGAACCCGATGGCCTCGCGGCGCAGGCGGGCGCGGGCACCCTCGGCAAGCGCCGTGGTCGCCACGCCGTTCAGTGTATAGCTGCCCGCGCTGGGGCGGTCGAGCAGGCCCAGGATGTTGAGCAGCGTCGACTTGCCCGAGCCCGACGGGCCCATGACGGAGACGTAGGCCCCGGCTTCGATCGCAAGGTCGATGTGCGCCAGGGCATGAACCGTCTGCTCGCCCACGGTGAAGCAGCGCGCAATGCCGTCAAGGCGGATCATGGCTGCGCCTCCTCGCCAGCGGGCGCAACTTCGGCGCGCGCGCCCGCTGCCACCCCTGGCCGGTTCACCGAGAGCACGATGCGCTCACCGGCTTCCAGGCCGGCCGTGACTTCCGTCCGCTCCCAGTTGGACAGACCGGTCTCGATCGCACGGCGCCGGATGATGCCGTCCGGGTCCACGCGCAGCACGGCCGGTCCCTCAAGGACGGCCTCGGTTGGCAGGTAGCGCGTGTCCTCGCGCTGGCGCAGGATAATCTCGGCGTCCGCGCTGTACCCGGGCAGCAGCGCCGCAGCGACATCGTCGCAGGTGAACGCGACGGTGACGTCCACGGTGCGCGCCTGTTTCTCGCGATCCAGCACATACGGAGCGATGCGCGTGACACGGCCGTCGAAACGGCGGTCGGAAAATGCGTCCAGCGTGATCCGGGCCGGCATTCCCACAGCAACCGCCGGCGCGTCGACCTCGTCGATGGGTGCCACGACGTGCGGACAGCCGACGTCAATGAGGTCCACCGCCGGGGGCGTGGCGACGCCGATGGGCGAGGGCGTCACCACCTCGCCCAATTCGGCGTTGAGCTCGGCCACCACGCCGGCGAACGGCGCCTCGAGGATGGTCTGCGACAACGCCGCCTGCCGGGCGTCGACGCGGGCGCGCGCGGTGTCCGCCTCGGCGCGCGCGGCCCGGCATGCCGCCTGCGCCGCCCGGGATTCGGTGACGGCGAGATCGCGTTCCTCCTCCGGGACCACGCCGCGGGCGCTGAGTCGCTGCTTGCGCGCCGCCGTGCGCGCGGCGTTCTCGGCGGTGTAGCAAGCCTCGTCGGCGCGCGCGGCGGCCGCCGCCGCCTGGCTCCGGGCCAGCGCAAGCTCCGCGCGGATATCGGCGTTCCACAGCTCGAGCAGGACATCACCCGCGCGCACCCGGTCGCCCTCGCGCACCGCGAGCCGGACCACCTTGCCCGCGATGTCGGGCGCGATCCTGGCGCGCCGTGGCGCCTCCACGGTGCCCGCACGCGTGTTCACCACGGTCTCGGCCACGCGCCCGCGAGTCACCTGCGTCAGCGTCACCGCCACGGTCTCGGGGCGTGTCGCATACCACGCCGCCGCGCCGGCAAGCCCGGCAAGGACGAGCGTCGCGACGGCATGGCGCCAGCGCAGTTTCATCACCACGACCTTCCGCGAGCGCGCCCGCGCACCGCGGGCGCCTGCGCAAACCGGTGATAGCGCACGCGGAGGGAGATTGCCGGGATCACATGGATAACCGCGATATGAGACCTCCGCACCGGCGCCGCGACGGCGTAAGCATGGGGGTCGATCGCGCCTGCAGGGCGCGCCCCAGGCTTCGCACAGCCCGTGACAAGGATCGCCGCCATGGCCGACGCGACGCCCTTCCCCGTCGAGGTGAGCTTTCACAACATGCCCCGATCCGAGGCGCTGGAAGCGGACGTGCGCCGCCACGCGGCCAAATTGGCGCGGTTCCGCGAGCGCATCGTGGGGTGTCGCGTGGTCGTCGAGGCGCCGCACCGGCACCACCGGAAAGGCAAGCTCTATAGCGTGCGCATCGACATCTCGGTGCCCGGCGAAGACATCGTGGTAACCCACCAGGGGCCGCGGAACCACGCGCACGAGGACCCCTACGTTGCGGTGCGCGATGCCTTCGACGCCGCGCTGCGGCAGCTCGAAGACCGGGCGCGCATCGACCGCGGCGAGGTCAAGACCCACGAGGTCCCGCTGCACGGCACGATCCGGCGAATGCTGCCCGATTACGGCTTTATCGCCACCGCCGACGGGCGGGAAATCTACTTCCACCGCAACAGCGTTGTGGGCGGCGGCTTCGACGCCCTCGAGCCGGGGCAGGCGGTACGCTTGAGCATCGTTCACGGCGAAAGCGCCTCGGGTCCCCAGGCCACCACCGTCCAGCCGGTGGGCAAGCATCACCTGATCGACTGAACGGCGGCGCCGGGGCGAGGCGCGTCCCGCCCCATGATCGCCGATGCCCGTGGCCGCCGGCGGCGACCCCGCGAGTCGTGCCGACTCCCCCGATCCGCCCCCGGGCATCGGTACGGCGTGGGGGCGCCGCTGGCATCTTCCCAGCCGACCCTTCGATGTCGCGACCGTTTGTCACGTCACATCCGGTCCAATCCGCCCCGCCGCCCAAGGCGCCGGCGTATCCGCCCCGGGACTCGGCCTGGTGCCGGGCACACGCCGCCTCGGCAGCGGGCGAATGTGCGGAACCTGAGTTTGTGTGTCAGCTTTGGCTGACACAGCGGAGCGTAAGCTTTATTTGACATTGCGTCGGCGGGACTCGTAAATTGGTGTTGCCTTCGTGACGAGGCCGGACGGGACAACACGGTTTCCGAAACGACGAAGGTGGAGATCCCTTAGGCGATCTCTCGGGCAACGAAGGAGACGGGAAAATGGCACAAGACATCGACGATCCGGATCGCGTGTGGCCGACCGGGCTCACCATCCGTGAGTCCGAGGAGCTTCACAAGCATGTGATCGACGGTGCGCGCGTGTTCTTCGTGATCGCGGTTCTCGCGCACATCCTCGCCTTTGCGTTCTCTCCCTGGGGCGGCTGAGCCGTCTCCCCCCAACACAACGGCTAAGATAAGGAGGCCGTTATGAACCAAGGTCGTATTTGGTGCGTCGTGAAGCCCACGGTGGGTCTTCCCCTGTTCCTGGGCTCCGTGACGGTTATCGCGCTTCTCGTGCACGCCGCGATCCTGACCAACACGGATTGGATGGCCGCGTACTGGGGCGGCTGATCCCCTCGGCCTTCACACGCGTAGTTGGCTGCAGGTGGGGGCGGGGCTCGGCCTCGCCCCCCGCCTGTTTGCGGGGCATTTCATCCGCTTGGCGGCTCAACCCCGAGATTGGAGGCAAGGATGGTCGAGATCGTTCGGCTCTATCAAAACGCAACCGACGCCGAGAAGGCCGTCGGTAATCTGAAAAAAGAAGGGTATGCGGCGGACAAGATCACGCTGCTGAAGCCCGGTGAAGGTGGCGCGGCGGATCAGCGCGTCGACGCCGAGGTCGAGGCGGGGCGGTTGCCCGGCTTCTACCGGGATTACGCCATCGAGGGGGTGCAGCAGGGCCGCGCCGTCCTCATCGTGGATGCGCCCTTCGGCGGCGGGCAATCCGCGGAGGGCATCATGGACGATGCCGGCCCGGTGGACACTGAGCGCATGCCGGAATGGCCGGTCGCCTCCTCGCGCACCACGTCGGCCATCTTCGGCATTGCGGAACTCTCCGAGCGCAAGTTCACCACGATGGCCGAGACCGAATCGATGAAGCGGTTCGAGTACGTCTTCGAGTCGTTCTTCGGCTTCGGGCTCACCTCGAAAAAGGCCGCGCCGCTCTCCGACGCCGCGAACATCCCGACGGTCACCCAGCGGCCCAAGGAGTGGACCAAGAGCATGGGCTACGACATGCTCATGAACAATCCGGCGCCGCTTTCCTCGGCGATCAACTACAAAACCGTCACGGAGCGGCCCAAGGATTGGACCACCAGCTTCGGCATGAGCCTGCTGAGTTCCGATCGCACGCCGCTTTCCTCGTTCCTCAATATGCCCGTCCTGACAAAGGAGCAGTGACGCACGCCGGCCTTCGGACCACGCAGCGTGCGCGCGGTTGTCCCGTATCGTGTCCGGCCGCGGCACGGCACCCGGATCTCTGGCGCCGATCGTGGAAGCGGGGACACGGGCAACGGGTAGCGGGGCGAGGATCGCATAACGGATGCCGGCCCGGATCGCGCCGTGCTTTGTCGAGCGCGCCGCCCGCGATCCGGGCCGCTCGTCGACGCCCGCGCCGGCCGCGGGCGGCGGTGAGCGGGGGCGGCCTCTCCCTTTCCCCGAACACGAAGTACCGCCCACGCACCCCTGGGGCGATCCTTGGCCGCCGGGGAATTCCTTTATTCCATCACGCGACAACGCCATTGTCGGGCCTTTTGTCGCCCCTGGCGCCGGCGCGTTATCGACGGCTCGCCGCACGCCGCTTCAGAACGTCGCGCCGGCGTTGTTCACGCCCGCGCGCGGTGTGCCATCCTCTCTATTTCCAGCCGGCATGCGACGGCGATTCCGGGCGACACGGCCATACCGTGCAACCATCGTGCGATTTGCGTCTTACCGGCGCAACAAATTGACTCGCCATGACGGGATCCGGCGCACAATACGCCGTGACCGGGCAAATCCGCCAGCCGGAGCGTCAAGCCTGCTTTACAGTGAGAGGCGTATGCCTTGCTTGACATCCGATCAGCCTCTTCATAAGGTTTTTAAGCCATTGGCGGCCTGTACGTCCGGTCATATCGCTTTGACATGCGATGGGATCGACGCGGCAGGTGCCAACAGGCGTAAGTCGAGATCCGTACGCGATCTCTTGGAAACGAAGGAGACGGGAAAATGGCACAAGACATCGACGATCCGGATCGCGTGTGGCCGACCGGGCTCACCATCCGTGAGTCCGAGGAGCTTCACAAGCATGTGATCGACGGTGCGCGCGTGTTCTTCGTGATCGCGGTCCTCGCGCACATCCTCGCCTTTGCGTTCTCTCCCTGGGGCGGCTGAGCCGTCTCCCCCAACACAACGGCTAAGATAAGGAGGCCGTTATGAACCAAGGTCGTATTTGGTGCGTCGTGAACCCCACGGTGGGTCTTCCCCTGTTCCTGGGTTCGGTGACGCTCATCGCCCTCCTCGTGCACTATGCGGTGCTGTCCAACACGGATTGGATGGCGGCGTACTGGGGCGGCTGACGCCACCGGTCGCTTCGCGCACGACAATAGCTGCAGGCGGGGGGTGGGACAGGCCCGCCCTCTCCGCCTGCTTGCTTCTGGTTATGCCGGACCCTGCTCCGGCGGGCTGGCGGCCAAAACGCTGACGCGGGAGCGCGACGATGATACCTGTCTTTCGCATGTATGCGAGTGACGCGGACGCCGATAACGCGGTCAAGAAGCTGAAGGACGCGGGCTTTCCCGAGCGTTCGATCTGCGTGGTCAAGCCGGACGACGCAGGCGATCCGCAAAAGGCCGTTGCCGAGGCAATCAAGGCCAAACGCGTGCCCAGCTTCTATCGGCGTGTCGCGACCCAGGGCCTCAAGGACGGCCGGAGTCTCGTGACCATTTTCGCCCAGTTCGGCGAGGGTCAGGCGGCGCAGATCGTCATGGACGAGGCCGGACCGGTCGATACGGCGAATCTTCCCGAATGGCCCACCTCGGACAATCGCACGGTCTCCGGGATGTTCGGCATTCCGCTGCTGTCCGAGAACCAATACAGCACGGTGTCCCGTTCGACCGGGCTGTCCAATTTCCAATACGTCTTCGAGTCCGTCCTCGGGATGGGCCTTCTGCTGAAAAAGGCGGCGCCGCTGTCCGAAGCGGTGGGCATGTCGGCCGTTCAGGAGCGCCCGAAGGACTGGCAGAAGAGCATGGGCATGGGCCTGCTCTCGGACAATCCGGCGCCGCTGTCCTCGGCCATCGGGCTGCGGACCGTGAACCCGCAGCGCAAGCGCAAGGCCTGATTCGAACGGGCGGAGGCTTCCGGCCGGTCCCGCCGGCCGCAACCAAAACGACAACGCCGAAGCGCCGGGCGCGCCGGTTGTCACGTTCTACGGGGACGGCAAACCGGGCCGGTGATCGGCCGGGGCAGCCGGGAAAGCGAGGCCTTCGGCTGCCCCCCGGCGAGCGATCACCGCGCGACGGCCAAAACGGCGGTGGCGAACCCGGTCCAATTCTCACCACGGCGGCGGTCGCACCCGAGCGTCCCGGGATCGGAGGCTTGAAAGCGCCATGAAGCGCCTGACCCGCAAGATCACGGCGACCTGGTTCTCGCTGGGATCGCGTTTCCTTCCCTATGCCGATTTCGTCACGCCGGATCTGTCGCTGGGGCGGCTTTTCCGGCTTTCGTTATTTCAGATCACGGTGGGCATGGCGCTTGTGCTGCTGGTGGGCACCCTGAACCGCGTGATGATCGTCGAGCTGGACGTGCCAGCCTCGCTCGTCGCGATCATGGTCGCGCTGCCCCTTCTGTTCGCGCCCTTCCGGACGCTGATCGGTTTCCGCTCGGATACGCACCGAAGCGAACTCGGCTGGCGCCGGGTGCCGTTCATTTACCGCGGCACGCTGCTGCAGTTCGGCGGCTTCGCCATCATGCCGTTCGCCTTGCTGGTGCTCGCAGGCGAGGGCCAGTCCGGCCATCTTCCGGACATCTTCGGACAAACCGCGGCGGCGCTGGCGTTCCTCCTCGTCGGCGCGGGCGCGCACACCGTCCAGACCGTGGGGCTGGCCCTGGCGACCGACCTCACGCGCGCCGAGTCGCACCCGCGCGTGGTCGGCCTGATGTACGTGATGCTGCTGCTGGGCATGATGGTCAGCGCGCTCATCTTCGGCGAGCTGCTGCGGCCTTTCTCGCCCGGCCGGCTGGTCCAGGTCATCCAGGGCGTGGCCGTGACGACGCTGGTGCTCAACGCCATCGCGTTGTGGAAGCAGGAGCCCCGCCGGCCACCCCGCGGCGCCGCGGCGCCGGCGGCCGACCCGAGTTTCCGCGAATCCTGGCAGCGCTTCTGCTCCGGCCAGGATGCGGTCCTCCGGCTGGCCATCGTGGGCCTGGGCACCATGGGCTTCGGTATGGCGGATGTCGTGCTCGAGCCCTATGGCGGTCAGGTGCTCGGGCTGACGGTTTCGCAAACGACGAAGCTCACCGCCCTGCTCACCTTCGGCGGGCTGGCCGGTTTCGCTTTCGGCTGGTTCCGCCTGGCGAAGGGCGGCGACGCCTACCGGATCGCCCAGTTCGGTGCGATCCTGGGCGTGCCCGCGTTCGCCCTGGTCATCGCGGCGGCACCCGCGGCGTTGCCCAGCCTGTTCCTCCTCGGCAACTTCCTGGTCGGCTTCGGCGGGGCGCTGTTCTGGCACGGCACGCTGACCGCGACCATGAACCGTGCGCCGGCGGATCAGGCAGGGCTGGCGCTGGGCGCCTGGGGCGCCGTGCAGGCCACGGCCGCCGGCATTGCCATGAGCCTCAGCGGCATCATCCGCGACCTGATGACCGCGGGCCTCGCGACGGTCGACGAGGTTCTCGGCGTGGCATCCACGGCCGCCGCGTACATCTCGGTCTACGGGCTGGAGATTCTGCTGCTGCTCGTCACCATCGGCGCCACGGTCCCGCTGATCCGCCAGGCGAAGGCCGCGGGCGGCGCCCAGATCACGGGTCGGCAGGACTCGGAACCGGAGACGCCCGTCGGGCAAACGGCCGCTTCTGTGAGCGACCCGGCGGAATAGCAGGCCAGCACCCCCACCGCGCCGGCCCGCGGAACGGCAATGCCGGCCGGTTCCTGCCCCGCCCGCGTTTTGAGGAACAGGTACGATGGCGCAGTTGCCCGTTGTGGAACATCCCGATGGCCGGCTCCGCGAGGCGGCGGAGACGGTAACCGAATTCGACGCGAATCTGGCGTCCTTCATCGACGACATGATCGAGACCATGCGCGCCCAGCAGGTCATCGGCCTGAGCGCGCAGCAGGTCGGGGACCGTCGCAACGTGTGCGTGATCGATCCCGAGGGCGACGGGTCGAGCGTCGAGGTCTTCGTGAATCCGGTGATCCTGGCGAGCTGGCGCACCGCGATCGTGGAGGAGAGCTGTCTCTCCATTCCGGATCTCGAGGGCAATGTGTTCCGCGCTACCCGGCTGCGCGCGCGGGCGCAGGACGCCGCGGGCAACACCTTCACCCGCGACCTCAACGACATGGCCGCGGTCACGCTCCAACACGAGGTGGATCACCTCGCCGGGAAGCTTTTCATCGACCGGCTGAATCCGATCCGGCGGCTGGCGATCGGCCTGCGCACGCGCGCCAAGCGCAAACAGGCGGGCAGCGAGCGACAGGAGCCGGCGTAGGCACGACCTGCGCCGGCCACTTGTCCCGCCCTATGCAAGCGCCGCGGCCGCGGTGAGCCAGAGCGTACCCGCACCGTGTCCGATCATTGTGAACGCGATCCCGGGCATCACCACGGCGGAGGCTTCGGGCGTCATCGCGCCCCGCGTCATGCGCGGCGCCAGAACGAGGATCGCCGCCGGCACGACCGGGGCGATCGGGTGCAGCGCCCCCGCGATGACGCCGCCCAGCGTCACCGCTGCCGCCGCCGCATGCAGCCCGATCTGGAGCTGGCGCGCGTCCGGCGCGCCCAGCCGCACCGCCAGGGTGCGCTTGCCCGCCGCGGCGTCCGCCCGGATGTCCGGGCCCTCGTTCATCAACAGGATGTTGGCGACCCACGCCGCCACGGCCAGCGAGATCAACGCCGCTTGCGCGCTCAGCGTTCCCGTTTGCAGCCAGGCCGCCCCGGTCACCGGCAGCACGCCGAACGCCACGGCAACCGCCGGCTCGCCCAGGCCACGCCCGGATAACCGGAACGGCGGCATCGAATACGCGATCCCAAGGCCCAGGCCGACCGCACCGAACGCCAGCACCATGGCACCGGCGTGCAACGCCAGCAGAACGCCCAGCCCCGTTGCCATGGCCGCGAGCAGGCTGCCCCACCGGGCCATCGCCCCGCGCGACATCACGCCGTTCTGGATGAACCGCGAGCCACCGGTAAAGGGATAGACGCGGGCGGCATTCGCCGGGTCGGCGCCGGACAGGTCGTCGTAGACGTCGTTCAGGACATTCGCCGCCCCGGTAACCAGGACGCTCGACACCAGGGCGAGCGCAAACGCGATCGCGTCGAACGCGCCCGCATCCGCCGCGCCGAGCACCGTCCCCAGCAGAACGGGGAGCGCCACAGCGCTGAGAAAGCCCGGCCGCGTGGCGAAGACGAGGCGCTTGAGAATGCGCAGGGGATCGTCGCCCCCGAGGGCCTCGGGGGTGGGTTCCATGGTCATCGAACGGCTCCGCACGAACTCCGCAGACGGCGTGTAACAGACCTGCCATCCGATATAACGGGCAATCGCGCTGCGGAAGAGATACCTGGACGGTTTGCCGCACGACGGCCTCTTCGGCAAGGCGTCGGCAGCACAGTCATGTTGGGACCGGGGCGGGCGGCACCGGCCGCCCGTCCGTGAACGGTTACACGTCTTTGACGATCAGCTCGCGCGGCACGTCGGCGAAGCGCGCGCCGCCGCCCGCGGTAACGCGGAAGGGTTCGGAAATCGCCACACCCCAGTCGTCCTGCCAAATCCCCGGCATCAGATGAAACGTCATGTTTTCCCGGAGTTCCGTCGTGTCGCCGGGACGCAGGCTCATCGTGCGCTCCCCCCAGTCGGGCGGATAGGACAGACCGATCGGATACCCCACCCGGCTTTCCTTCGCCAGACCGTGGCGATTGATCGTGCGCTGCCAGGCAGCCTCGACGTCCTCGCAGGTGTTGCCGGGCTTCGCCGCCTCGAGCGCCGCATCCACGCCTTCCACGACGATCGCCGCCGCATCGCGCATCTTCTGCGGCGGCTCGCCCAGATAGACCGTGCGCGCCATGGGCGCGTGATAACGCTTGTACGCCCCCGCGATTTCCATAATCGTCAGCGTGTCGCGCTGGAAGTACGCGTCGCTCCACGTCGTGTGCGGGGCGTTGGTGTTCCTCCCGGAGGGAATTAGCGGCATGATCGCGGGGTAATCGCCGCCCGTGTCGGGCAGGCCCGCAACCTGTGTGCGGAGGATCTCGGCTGCGGCATCGCACTCGCGCTTGGCCGGATCCACCATATCGATCGCGGTCCGCATCGCCGCCTCCAGGATGCGCGCCGCCGCATGCATGCACGCCAATTCCTTATCCGACTTCACCGCCCGCACCCGGTTCACCAGGCCCGTGCAATCCGCAAACCGCGCATTCGGCAGCCCCGCCTGCATGGCGGCGTGGGCGCGCGGGGACAGGTAATAGCCGTCGAGTTCCATGCCCACGACGCCGCGATCCCACCCCCGCCGGCGCAGCTCCGCCGCCATGACGTCCATGGGGTGGCACGTCGGGTTCTGGACGTAGCTATCGTCGTACGCCGCGATGTGCGTCTCGGGAAGGAACGTTGTCGCCCGGGCGCCGTTGGCGTCGATACCCCGCCCCATCCAGACCGGGGTGGCCTCCGCCTGCGCGACCGCGACGGCCTGCGGGACGTAGAACGACCAGCCGTCGTAGCCGGTCAGGTAGTGCATATTCGATGGGTCGGTGCAGACGATGACGTCAAGGCCCTGCTCGGCCATGCGCGCCCGCACCGCCCGCAGGCGCGTATCAAAGTCATCTGCGTCGAAGGTGATACGCATCCCTGGTTCGCCCCGTGGCCGTTGGTGTTCCGGTTCTCACCCTAGCACGGCGCGCGCCCGACACACGCGTGGTGGGGGCTGAATTGTTGTTTTTGGATCCGGGTATTTTGGTTGCGGGGGTGGGATTCGAACCCACGACCTTCAGGTTATGAGCCTGACGAGCTACCTGGCTGCTCCACCCCGCGTCGGTGTGTATTTTGTTTGGTGGTTTGGATTGTGGTTCGGCAGGCGTTTTGGTTGGTTTCCGGGCGCTGGCAAGACCTGGCGGCGACCTACTCTCCCACGTCCTTTTGACGCAGTACCATCGGCGCGGGTGGTTTTCACGGCCGAGTTCGGGATGGGTTCGGGTGTTTCACCACCGCTATGGCCACCAGGTCGTGTCAGCGCCCGGTTTTGCGCTTTGGCTGTGTGTTTTTGCGTGCGGTTTGGCTGGGTTTGGGTTTTGTGTGCGGTGTGTGGCTGTGTGCTGCGGCGTGTTTGCCGCTGTGCGCGAGGCGTTTGCGGATCAAGCCGATCGAGCGATTAGGACCGGTCAGCTTCACGCATTGCTGCGCTTCCACGTCCGGCCTATCGACGTGGTGGTCTACCACGGCTCTATTGGCGAGACCTTGTTTTGAGGAGCGTTTCCCGCTTAGATGCTTTCAGCGGTTATCGCGTCCGTACGTAGCTACCCGGCTGTGCCGCTGGCGCGACAACCGGTCCACCAGAGGTACGTCCATCCCGGTCCTCTCGTACTAGGGACAGGGCCTCTCAAGTCTCGGCACACCCGCGGCAGATAGGGACCGAACTGTCTCACGACGTTCTAAACCCAGCTCACGTACCACTTTAATCGGCGAACAGCCGAACCCTTGGGACCTGCTCCAGCCCCAGGATGTGATGAGCCGACATCGAGGTGCCAAACCTCCCCGTCGATGTGGACTCTTGGGGGAGATCAGCCTGTTATCCCCGGGGTACCTTTTATCCGTTGAGCGATGGCCCTTCCACGCGGGACCACCGGATCACTATGGCCGACTTTCGTCTCTGCTCGAGCCGTCGCTCTCGCAGTCAGGCGGGCTTATGCCATTGCACTCTGCAGCTGATTTCCGACCAGCCTGAGCCCACCTTCGCGCGCCTCCGTTACGCTTTGGGAGGCGACCGCCCCAGTCAAACTACCCACCATGCAGTGTCCCGGACCCGGGTTCACGGGCCGCGGTTAGGCACTAGAACCGGCAAGGGCGGTATTTCAAGGGCGGCTCTGCCAGCGCTGGCGCGCTGGCTTCCCAGCCTCCCGCCTATCCTACACATGCCGGCCCTAGTGCCACTGCAAAGCTGTAGTAAAGGTCCACGGGGTCTTTCCGTCTGACCGCGGGTACTCCGCATCTTCACGGA
>CAJXKW010000095.1 GCA_913055855.1 uncultured Limimonas sp.
AAGCCGTCCGATTTTGGACATGGTCGACGTCATGAAACGTCTGGCCGATGGCGATCTGCATGTGACCGTGCCCGGACAGCGGTTCGGACGAGAAATTAATGCCATGTCCCAAGCCGTTCAGGTCTTCCGCGACCAGGGCCGGGAAGCCGAGCGGCTCCGCCAGGAGAACGAGGAAGCCAAGCGCAAGGCCGAAGAAGAACGCCGGCAGGCGCGGCAGGAGCTGGCGAACGAATTCGAGCGCAAGATTCAGGGCATCGTCGACTCTGTGGCGAATTCGGCCACGGAGCTCGGCCAGGTCGCCACCGGCCTGAGTTCGGCCGCGGAGGAGGCGGAGCAACAAGCCTCGGCCGTGTCCTCGGGCGCGGAGGAGACCTCCAGCAACGTCAGCACAGTGGCATCCTCGACCCAGGAGTTGACCACGTCGATCCAGGAAATCTCGCGTCAGGTCGATACCACCGCCAACAAGGCCAAAGAGGCAAAGCAGTCCGCAGAGCAGACGCGCGAGCGCGTGAATGGCCTCAACGACGCGGCGTCCCAGATCGGCGAAGCCACCAGTCAGATCCGGGACATCGCGGAACAGACCAACCTACTTGCGCTGAATGCCACCATCGAAGCGGCACGCGCCGGCGAAGCGGGGAAAGGCTTCGCCGTCGTCGCCAACGAAGTCAAGTCCCTGGCGAACCAGACTCAAAAGGCGACCGAGGATATCGCCCAGCGCATCGAACGCGTTCAGCGCGAAACCCAGCAGACCGTCGAAGCCATTCAAGCCATCGATGCGCGCATCCGCGAGATCGACGAGACGGCGGGCAGCGTCGCCTCCGCGGTGGAGCAGCAGGACGCCTCAACCAAGGATATTGCGCGCAACGCCGAGGAAGCGGCGAACGGAGTCAACGAGGTCGCCAAGAACATCGGCAACGTCACGCAGGCCTCGCGGGAAGTGGCACAATCCGCGACCAAAGTTCAGTCCTCCGTGCAGGATCTGAATCAACAGGCGGACGACCTTCGCCAGGAGGCCGACAACTTCATCCGGCAGACCCGGGCCGCTTGAGACAGGGATCAGGCGCCACCTTCCGGGATGCGCCGCGGATGGGGCGCGGGCCGTGCTGTAAACCGCTGCACCATATGAGGCTCATGTCGGTGTGGGCGCGGATGCGGAGGGGGAACGGACGGCGCCCGGCGGGCTGGCGTGCGGTGTGCCTGAGCGGGGTCCTGCTGGGCGTGTTCGCGCTCGCCGGCACGGCGGTGGCCCAGGGCTATGCCGACGGGGAGCACGCGTTCGCTCGGGGCGAGGGGGAACGCGCCCGGGCGCTATGGCGGCCGCTCGCCCGGGTCGGGTCGGTGCGCGCACAGCACGCCCTGGGCGTGCTGCTCGACCGGGGCAAGGGCGATGTGGCCGCGGACCCGGCCGCGGCGGCGCGCTGGTACCGCCGTGCGGCCGCACAGGGGCATCGTGACGCGCAGACCAATCTGGGCCGGCTGCACGCCCAGGGGCGCGGGGTCGCGGAAGATCCGGAACGGGCGGTCAAGCTTTGGCACCGAGCGGCCCAACACGGTCACCCGGTGGCGCAGTACAATCTGGCTCTGGCGTATCGGCAGGGCCGGGGGGTTCCGGCCGATCCGCCGCGCGCCGCGCGCTGGCTGCGCCGGGCGGCGCACCAGGATCTGGCGGCGGCGCAGCGCCGGATCGCTGCGTGGTACCGGCAGGGCGTCGGCGTGGCCCGCGACCCGGCGCGCGCGCTGGCTTGGCTCGACCGCGCGGCGGGCCGGGGCGATCCGCGTGCGGCTCGGCAAGCGCGTCGGTTGCGCGAGCGCGGGGTAACGCCGGCGCAGATTGGCGAAGGCCCCGACACCCTGAGGAGACGGGGCGTCGGACGCCGGTATGCGGTCTGGCTCGGGTCCGCGTCCACGCGCCGCGGCGCGCGGGCGCGCTGGCGCGATCTGCGGCGGCGCCTCGACGGCGCGCTGAGGGATCTGCGGCTGCGCGTGCGCACGCCGGCCGGCCGAGCGCACCGGGATCCCGGGGTCAGCCGGCTGTTGGCCGGCCGCTTCGCCGACGCGGATGCGGCAAACGCCGTTTGCCGGCGTCTGCAAAGCCGGGATCGGGCGCTTTTCTGCCAGGTGATCCAGACGGCGCCTTGACCTTAACGCGCCGGGCTGGCGGCTTGTTCCGGTGGCCGGCGGCACCACCTGGAAGACATGGCCTACTACCGCATCGATCCCGACCGTGTCGCGGCGAACCGGCGCCGCAACATCATGCACGCGGCCCTGCTCGTGGGCAGCATGACGGCCCTGCTCGCCGCCGTGGGCTGGTTCATGGCGGGACCGGCGGGGCTCATCCTGATCGCGTTCTTCGCCGGCACGACGCTGACCATCGGCCCGCGCATTTCCCAGCGCATCATGCTGCAGATCTATTCGGCGCGCCCGCTGGTCCGGCGCGAGGTGCCCATGATCTACGATCTCGTGGACGCGCTGCGCGAGCGCGCAGAGATCGCGACGCCGGTGAAGCTGTACTACATCCCCAGCCGGCTCATGCTGGCGTTCACCGTCGGCGGGCAGGATTCCATCGGCATGGCGCTGTCCGACGGGCTCCTGCGCAAGCTCTCGGGCCGCGAGATCAGCGGCGTGCTCGCCCACGAGCTTAGCCACGTGGCGCACCACGACCTGACGCTCATGGCGCTGGCGGACTTCGTCACCAAGGTTACACGCACCCTGGCGATGCTCGCGCTCATCCTGCTTGCGATCAATCTGCCCTATCTCATTGAGGGCAACGTGGCGATACCCTGGCCACCCATCGTTTTGCTGATGGTGGCGCCGCTGCTCAGCCTGCTGCTCCAGCTCGGCCTCTCGCGGGCGCGCGAGTACGACGCCGACGCGGGTGCGGCCCTGCTCACCGGCGATCCCGAGGCGATCGCCTCGGCGCTGCAGAAGATGGAGGCCCAGCAGCGCCGCTATTGGGAAACGCTGGTGGGCCGCGAGGGGTCGGCGGACCAGCCGTCGCTGCTGCGCACCCACCCGCGCACGCAGGATCGCGTGGATGTGCTGGCGCAGTATACCCGCCGCGAGGAGGGCGCGCTGCCCGAGCTTCCGCCCGAAGTCCTGCCGCCACTGGACGGCGCGGACGGCCGACCCAAGCGGCGCTTCCACGGCTTCCGCTTTTGACCGGGAGCGCGAACCAGGATGCCGGAAGAGCAAACGCCGATGACCTCGGGTTGCGAGATTCTCACCCTCGACGAAATGTATCGCGCCGACCGCGCTGCGATGGCCGCGGGCGTGGCCGGCGTCCGGCTCATGGAGAACGCCGGTGCGGCCGTAGCGAGCCGGGTCATGGCGCTGGCCGGGCCGGGCGCGCGCGTGAC
This sequence comes from uncultured Limimonas sp., assembly GCA_913055855.1. Lineage (GTDB taxonomy): Bacteria > Pseudomonadota > Alphaproteobacteria > Kiloniellales > Rhodovibrionaceae > CAJXKW01. Next base: position 3,357 of record CAJXKW010000095.1, read on the forward strand.
CGTGCTTTGCGGGCCGGGCAACAACGGCGGCGACGGCTTCGTCGCGGCGCGCCACCTGCGCACGCAGGGCTACCCGGTGCGCCTCGCGCTGCTGGGCAGCCCCGACAGGCTCGGCGGGGATGCGGCGTGCCACGCGGCCGTCTGGGGCGGTGACATCGAGACCCTCGATCCCGCCTGCCTCGACGACGCCGAAGTGGCCGTGGACGCCCTTTTCGGGGCGGGGCTGACGCGCCCGCTCGAAGGAGCGCCGGCCCGGGTGGTGGAGCGCCTCAACGCGTCCGGGATTCCCGTTGTGGCGGTGGACGTGCCCAGCGGCATCGGCGGCGATACCGGCGAGGTGGTCGGGGAACTGGCCGTCCAGGCGAGCGCGACGGTAACCTTCTTCCGGCCCAAGCCCGGCCATCTGCTGTATCCCGGGCGCGCCCACGGCGGGCGCCTCGCGGTGATCGACATCGGGATTCCCGAGGGTGTTCTGGCCGACATCGCGCCCCGTCAGGCGCGCAACGATCCGAAGTTGTGGCGCGACGCCTGGCCCTGGCGCGCAGCCGACACCCACAAGTACCGGCACGGGCACGCGGTCGTGTTTGGTGGCGACACGGCAACCGGCGCGGCCCGCCTGGGCGCCCGGGCGGCGCTGCGTACCGGGGCGGGACTCGTCACCGTGGCCGTACCCGAAACGGCCCTGGCGATCTACGCGGCGGATTGCGCCAGCGTCATCACGCAGCCCCTGGCGCCGGCGGACGCGCTGGACGACCTGCTCGCCGATGCCCGCAAATCGGCGTTTCTCATCGGCCCGGGGGCGGGCGTGACCGAGACGACGCGTGCGCGGGTCGGGACGCTGGTTGCCGACGGCCGGCCGCTGGTGCTGGACGCCGACGCGCTTACCGTCCTCGCCCGGGCCGACCGGATGCCGCCGCTTCACGAGCATACCGTCATCACCCCGCACGAGGGCGAGTTCGCCCGGCTGTTTCCCGATCTTGTCGGGGACAAGCTGACGCGCGCGCGCGCCGCCGCCGCGCGCCTGGGCTGCGTGGTGGTGCTCAAGGGGCCGGATACGGTGGTGGCGGCGCCGGATGGCCGCACGACGGTAGCCGACAACGCACCGCCCGAGCTTGCCACGGCGGGCAGCGGCGACGTGCTCGCCGGGATCGTGCTAGGTGCGCTGGCCCAGGGCGTATCCGCGGTGGACGCGGCGCGCGCGGGGGTGTGGCTGCTCGGGCGCGCCGCCCAGGATGGCGGCCCCGGCCTGATTTCCGCGGACCTGCCGGAGCGTCTCCCGATGGCACTGGCCGCGATGCGCGGGTCCGACGCATTTCCGTAAAACTTTTGGCGAGCAATCGCAACGGCCGGGGCACGACAATCCGGTCCGGGATTCGGGCCGATGTCGTGGTCGTGACGATTGTAGTCCAGGTGGCTCTTAACTGCGCTTTAAAGAACGTCGATCCAGAATCAAGCATCATGATGGTGCGCGCCGCCAGGCGTCCTCGAAGCGTCGCCCCAATGGTTGCGCGCCTGAACCGGGGCCGAAAGGTTTTGCCATGCTGGCAGAAGCGTTCGAGCGGCTGCGCAACCGGCGCGGCGGGCGGGCCGACGTCACGCCGGGCGCGGTGTTCCGCCACGAGACCCGTGACCGGGCCGTGGAAACGGCCGAAGTGATCGACCTGCCGCGGGACGGGATCGGCATCGCCCACGTGCGCTTTCGCGTGCGGATCAGCCGCGGCGACGCCGTTTTCGTCGACGAGGAGCGTGTCCTCGCCCTGGAAAGCTTCCGTGCCCGCTTCGGCGCCGGCGCCGGTTTCGCGCCGTAGGCCGGTCGCGCCGGCGGAACCGCGGTGCCCGGAACAGGCTCGCGCGCGTCTTGCGTGATCGGCTGCGATGGGTTACGTCCATCCGACAACCGGTGTCCGCGGGCGTGGCGGAACTGGTAGACGCGCTGGTTTTAGGTACCAGTGGGGCAACCCGTGGGGGTTCGAGTCCCTCCGCCCGCACCAGTCATCTCGCGCCGGCGGTTGCCGCGCGCTGGCGTATTCACAACACATCCCAACGACGAGAAAGGGGCCGAGCGGTCCATGCAGGTTACCGAGACGCACGCCGAGGGGCTCAAGCGTGAATATCGTGTGGTCGTCGAGCAGCAGGAAATCGACGAACGGGTGCAGGACCGGCTGAAGGAAATCGGCCAGAGCGCGCAGATTCCCGGATTCCGGCCGGGTAAGGCGCCGATGAGCATCCTGCGCCAGCGCTTTGGCCAGGCCGTGCTGGGCGAGGTCGTGGAGAAGGCCGTCAACGAGACCTCGGAGCAGGCCCTGCAGGAACAGGATGTCCGCCCGGCCGAGCAGCCGCAGATCGAGATCGAGTCCTTCGAACAGGGCCAGGATCTCAGCTACAAGATTTCGCTCGAACTGCTGCCCGACATCGAGCCCGTTGACTTCTCCGAGGTCGCTGTGGAGCGGGTCAAGGTCAGCCTGCCCGAGGACGAGGTCGAAAGCGCGATCAAGCACATGGCCAGTCAGGTCGCGGAAAGCGAGCCGATTTCCGAAGACCGGCCCGCGGCCGAAGGGGACGTCGTGGTGATCGACTTCCAGGGCACCGTGGACGGCGAGGCCTATCCGGGCATGGACGCCACGGATCATCACCTGGAGCTGGGCTCGGGTTCGTTGATTCCGGGCTTCGAGGAGCAGCTCACGGGTGCGCACGCGGGCGAGACCCGCGAGGTCCGCGTGACCTTTCCGAGCGACTTCAACAACCAGGAACTCGCCGGCCGCGAGGCGGTGTTCCAGGTCACGGTGAAGGAAATCCGGCAGAAGTCGGAGCCTGAAATCAACGACGAGCTGGCGCAGCGCGTGGGCGCGGAAGACCTTGAGGACCTGCGCAGCAAAGCGCGCGAGAATCTACAGCAGCAGTACGACCAGGCCGCGCGCACCGAGGTGAAGCGCAAGGTGCTGGACCAGCTCAACGAGAAACACAGTTTCGATTTGCCGCCGTCCATGGTGGAGGCGGAGTTCGACCAGATCTGGCAGCAGATCGAACAGGACCGCCAGCAGGGCCGGTTGGACGCCGAGGACTCGCAAAAGAGCGAGGACGAACTCAAGGCGGAGTACCGCCGGATCGCCGAACGGCGGGTGCGCCTGGGCCTGTTGCTCTCCGAGGTGGGCCGGCGCAACAACATCGACGTCAGCCAGGAAGAGCTTCAGCAGGCGCTGATCAACGAGGTGCAGCGCTATCCGGGCCAGGAACAGGAAGTCCTGCAGTACTACCAGAACAACCAGAACGCCCTGGCCGCGCTTCGGGGCCCGGTGTTCGAGGACAAGGTCATCGACTATATCCTGGAACTGGCGGACGTCACCGAAACAGAGATGTCCCCGGATGAGTTCCGGGAGCGCATGCAGAACCAGCAGGAGAACCGCGAGGCGGCGTAACGCCCTTGCGCCGCGGTTTTCGGTGACGCGCGCCGGCGAGCGAGCACGACCCCAAGCGGCGGATATCCACCATGAGCGATTCCAACGACATCTCCATGAATACCCTCGTCCCCATGGTCGTCGAGCAGACGAACCGGGGGGAGCGGGCGTACGACATTTTCTCGCGCCTGCTCAAAGAGCGGATCGTCTTCCTCACCGGGCCCATCAACGACGGCGTGGCGAGCCTGGTGTGCGCCCAGCTTCTTTTCCTTGAGTCGGAGAACCCGAACAAGGACATCGCGTTCTACATCAACTCGCCGGGCGGCGTGGTCTCGTCGGGCCTGGCGATCTACGACACCATGCAGTACATCCGCCCGGACGTGACCACGGTCTGCATCGGTCAGGCGGCCTCGGCGGGCTCGCTGCTCCTCATGGCCGGCTCGGCGGGCAAGCGCTTCGCGCTGCCCAATTCGAAAATCATGATCCACCAGCCGTCCGGCGGGTTCCAGGGACAGGCGACGGACATCGAGATCCACGCCCGCGAGATCCTGGCCACCCGTCGCCGTCTGAACGAAATCTACGCCTTCCATACCGGCCAGCCGCTGAGCACGGTGGAGGAGGCGATGGAGCGCGACCGCTTCATGACCTCCGAGGACGCGAAGGAGTTCGGCCTGATCGACGCCGTGGTCGAGCGCCGGCCCGGCGGCGGCAAGGACGACAAGAGCGCGGCCAAGGACAAGCCCGAGGGTGGCGAGGACCGCACCTGACCCGGGCGCGGTCTGTACGCACCCGGAACGCCTTGCGCGGGCCGCGGCCGCTCAGGTCGCGGCTCGTTTTTGTGGGCGGCCCGGGCATCCCAAGGGTGGGCGACGCGGGTGTCCCGGGATATGTCCCGCATAGGCGTTTTTGGCATTGTGCGGGCGGAGACCCCATGTCTACCATAGAACGGATGGAGGCTGGAGCGATCTCGGCGAGGACATGACGAAAGCAGGTCATAGCGATAGCAAGAATACGCTGTATTGCTCTTTTTGCGGCAAGAGTCAGCACGAGGTGCGCAAGCTCATCGCCGGGCCGACGGTGTTCATTTGCGATGAGTGCGTCGCCTTGTGCATGGACATCATTCGCGAAGAGAACCGGACGACACTGGCGAAGTCGCGTGAGGGCGTGCCTTCGCCCCAGGATATTGCTCAGATCCTTAACGACTATGTCATTGGCCAGGACCATGCCAAGCGCGTGCTCTCCGTGGCCGTCCACAACCACTACAAGCGTCTCGCCCATGCGGCGAAAAACAACGACGTCGAGCTGGCCAAGTCCAACATTCTGCTGATGGGGCCGACGGGCTGCGGGAAGACGCTTCTCGCCCAGACCCTGGCGCGCATCCTGGATGTGCCGTTCACCATGGCGGATGCGACCACGCTGACCGAGGCCGGCTATGTCGGCGAGGACGTGGAAAACATCATTCTCAAGCTGCTGCAGGCGGCGGATTACAACGTCGAGCGGGCGCAGCGCGGCATCGTCTACATCGACGAGATCGACAAGGTTTCGCGCAAGTCGGACAATCCCTCCATCACCCGCGACGTCTCCGGGGAGGGCGTGCAGCAGGCGCTGCTCAAGCTGATGGAGGGCACCACCGCCTCGGTGCCGCCCCAGGGCGGGCGTAAGCATCCCCAGCAGGAATTCCTGCAGGTGGACACCACCAACATCCTGTTCATCTGCGGCGGCGCCTTCGCCGGGCTGGAGAAGATCATCTCGCAGCGCCACCAGGGGTCCTCGATCGGCTTCGGCGCCGACGTCCGCGCGCCCGAGGAACGCGACGCCGGCGAGATCCTCAAGGACGTGGAACCCGAGGATCTGCTCAAGTTCGGCCTGATTCCGGAGTTCGTCGGCCGCGTTCCGGTGCTTGCCACGCTCAACGACCTGGACGAGGACGCCCTGGTACAGATCCTCACCGAGCCCAAGAACGCGCTGGTGAAGCAGTACAAGCGCCTCTACGAGATGGAGAACGTGCACCTTGAGTTCACCGAAGATGCGTTGCGCGCCCTTGCGGAACGGGCGATCGCGCGGCGCACCGGGGCGCGGGGCTTGCGTTCGATCCTCGAGGGGATCCTCCTCGATTCCATGTTCGAGCTGCCCAGCCTGCAATCGGTGGAGGAAGTGGTCATCAACCGCGAGGTCGTCGAAGGCCGCTCGCAGCCGCTTTACATTCACAGCGAGCGCCGGGAGGACCTGGGAACAAGCGCCTGAGATGCGCAGGCAAATGTTTGAAGTGCCTGCTCAATAAACAAAATTTAACAGAATGACGCGGCGGCTGGCGGATCAATACCGGTGAAACCGGCCGGGATCCGCCAAAATCGCGCCATCGCCGATTGACCAACGGGATGCGGACTCTTACACTTCTGGCGCTGTCGGATAGCCCGAGGGGGCCTGATCCGTTTGCAGCGCAACGAGTCGTGGGGGGTTCAACGTGAACAAAAATGAGCTTATTGACGCTGTCTCCAAAAAGACTGGCTTGACCAAGGCTGATACGGCGAAAGCCGTTGACGGCGTCTTTGACGAGATCACGGATTCACTGAAGAGCGGCGACGAAGTGCGCCTCGTCGGGTTCGGCACTTTTTCCGTCGCAAAGCGGGCCGCCTCCGAGGGGCGCAATCCCCGCACCGGTGAGACGATTTCCATTCCGGAAACCCGCCAGCCCAAGTTCAAGGCGGGCAAGGCGTTGAAAGACGCTGTGAACTGATCGCGCCGGTGCCGGCGCGCGCCGGCCGTTGCCCCCCGGGGGGCTGCGGGGGGTGCGGTCGCCCGCGCCAGTCTGTCTCAAGCGGTCCCTTGCACAGCCCGTCCGTCGATCTTAATGGTTGCCTTCGAGGCGGGCGGTTAGCTCAGTCGGCAGAGCGTCTGGTTTACACCCAGAAGGTCAGTGGTTCGAGCCCACTACCGCCCACCATAAAAGATCAGATGTTGCGCTGGCCCATGCCGAATCGGCGATTATTGGCGGCCAGTAGCCCGATTTCAGCCTGAACATGAACGAGAGCCTGACGCGCCGGCGTGGACCGTCGGGGCTTACGGTGTGGCTTCGGGCTGCGGTCGCAGCGGCTCCACGCGTTCGGCGAGCCGATCGCGGATCTCCGCCGCCGTGTAGGTGTCCGGTCCGGGGCGGGTCGGCGAATCCGTATGCACGAGAATTTCGGCGCTCGCGCGGTAGCGCACCTCGGGGTGCACGGTGACGTCGTCAAAGTACCCGCAGGGCCAGCAGGCGTCGAAGCAGCCGGTGCAGGGGCTGTAAACCGGCCGCGTTCCGATACGCCGGTAGGACGTGCGCTTCTCGATATCCCGGGTTATGACGGTGAACGCGGTGCCGCCGCCGGCCTGGGTCAGTTCGGCTGCGCGATAGAGCAGATAGTCCGCGACCTGTTCGCGCGGGGTCAGCCGATTCCCGGAGACGATCACGCGATACCGATTCGGCGCGAGCTGCTGCTCGCGGTAGCCATCGCTGCCGTCGGCCGGCGCATACGGAGTCGGCTGCGTGCATGCGGCGAGCAGGCCCAGGGTGAGAAGCCCGATAACGCGCGCGATCGCGGTGGATGGCGGCATGGCGACTCCCGGAGCGGCTCGCATGGGGTGAAGATAGGTGCCGCCCGACGCCGTGCAAGATGTGGCCTGTGGGTGCGCGACGGCGGGCCTCGCGGCGGTGCCGAAAAAGAAGTGCCCCGGGATGTTACGCGCGTGTTGACAGGCGGCCCGCCGTTTTCTAAATCCCCGTCAGCGACGCGGCGAAAGGCATCGCAACGACGCGCTCGAACGCGGTGGTAACGTCGCATCGCGGGGGTGTAGCTCAGTAGGTTAGAGCGCTGGCCTGTCACGCCAGAGGTCGCCGGTTCGAGTCCGGTCACTCCCGCCATTCCTTCTGTTTTCCCGTTCACAATTCGGTCGGTGTCCGGCAACGCAATCGAATCGGTTTTATCCTGACGGGTGCGGCAGGTGATGCATCGTGTCGCGCGGGCCGACACCCCATGCCACAAATGGTTGTTTGCCCTGTGGACCTGAGCCACATTCCTGACCCCAGAGGCGCTGACGCCGGGACGGCGACGTGGTATAGGCGGCGCGACTGGCAGTGCAGCGGGGTAACCGGGCCATGGACAGCATTCTGCAGGAATATCTGCCCATCCTGATCTTCTTCGGCGTGGCCATCGGCCTGGCAGGCCTGATGGTGCTCGCGTCGCTCATCGTGGCGCGCCAGAATCCGGATCCGGAGAAGGTCTCTCCGTATGAATGCGGGTTCGAAGCGTTCGACGATGCCCGGAGCCGGTTCGACGTTCGCTTCTATCTCGTCGCCATCCTCTTCATTATCTTCGATCTCGAAGTGGCGTTCCTGTTCCCCTGGGCGGTTTCGCTCAACGAGACCGGTGTCTTCGGCTTCTGGTCGATGGTGGTGTTCCTCGGGATCCTCACCGTCGGATTCATCTACGAGTGGAAGAAGGGAGCCCTGGAATGGGAGTGATGTCGCTGGATCGGCGCGCGGATGCGGGCGAGCCGCTGGGCCGCGCGCAGAGCGACGAGGCGATCAAGGGCGTCACCGGCGAGCTTACGGACAAGGGCTTCCTCGTCGCGCAGCTCGACAAGGTCGCCGCCTGGGCGCGTTCGGGCTCGCTGTGGCCCATGACCTTCGGCCTGGCGTGCTGCGCCATCGAAATGATGCACACCGCCAACAGCCGGTATGACCTCGACCGCTTCGGCTCGGTGTTCATGCCCAGCCCGCGTCAGGCCGACGTGATGATCGTCGCCGGCACGGTCTGCAACAAGATGGCGCCCGCGCTGCGCAAGGTTTATGACCAGATGGCCGAGCCGCGCTGGGTGATCTCCATGGGTTCCTGCGCGAACGGCGGCGGCTATTACCACTATTCGTATTCCGTGGTCCGCGGTTGCGACCGTATCATTCCGGTGGACATTTATGTCCCCGGCTGCCCGCCCACGGCGGAGGCGCTGCTCTACGGCGTCCTACAGCTCAAGAAGAAAGTGCAGCGCGAGGCGCACCTCGAGCGTACCTGAGCCCCGCCTCGGTACGGCTTTTTGCGACGACCGCCCAATGTACGGGAACGCCGCAGCCCCGCTCGGGCCGCGGCGAAAGGCAAGGGACGACGATGGCGGATACACAGGCCCTGGCGGATCTGGGCGAGTACATCGCGCAGGCGCTGCCGGACGACGTGCTCGGCCACCATGTCGCGCACGGCGAATTGACCGTGCGCGTCGCCCGCGAATCGATCGTGCGCGTGCTGACCTTTTTGCGGGACGACCAGAACACGCACTTCAGGCAGCTCATGGACGTCACCGGGGCGGATTACCCGGAGCGCGACGCGCGCTTCGAGGTGATCTACCACCTGCTCTCGCTCAAGCATAACCAGCGGGTGCGGGTGAAGCTCGCCGTGGGCGAGGACGTGCCGGTCGATTCGGTTACCGGCGTGTTCAGCTCTGCGGGCTGGTTCGAGCGCGAGGTCTGGGACATGTACGGCGTGTTCTTCGCCGAACACCCGGATCTGCGGCGGATCCTCACGGACTATGGCTTCGAGGGACATCCGCTGCGCAAGGATTTTCCGCTCACCGGCTTCGTCGAAGTGCGCTACGACGAGGACCAGAAGCGCGTGGTCTACGAGCCGGTGAAGCTCACCCAGGAGTTCCGGCACTTCGACTTTATGAGCCCGTGGGAGGGGATGCTCCAGCTTCCGGGCGACGAGAAGGCCGAGGCCGACGGCGAGGGAGGCGCGCGCTGACATGGCCGAGACCCAGATCAAGCCGCTCACCCTCAATTTCGGGCCGCAGCATCCGGCCGCGCACGGCGTGCTGCGCATGGTCATGGAAATGGATGGCGAGGTGATCGAGCGGGTCGACCCGCACATCGGCCTGCTCCACCGGGGTACGGAAAAGCTCATCGAGTACAAGACGTATCTCCAGGCCGTGCACTATTTCGACCGGCTGGACTACGTCGCTCCGATGGCGCAGGAGCACGCCTTCGCGCTGGCGACCGAGAACCTGCTCGGCCTGGAGATGCCGCGGCGCGCCAAATTCGTGCGGGTGCTCTACGCCGAGCTGACGCGTCTGATGAATCATCTGCTGGCGCTGACCACCTTCGCCCTCGACGTCGGCGCGATGACCCCGATGCTCTGGGCCTTCGAACAGCGCGAGCGCCTGATGGAGTTCTATGAGCGGGTCTCCGGCGGCCGCATGCACGCGGGCTATTTCCGGCCGGGCGGGGTGACACGTGATCTGCCCGCCGGGCTTGTGGACGATATTTGGGCGTTCACCGAATACTTCCCGCAGACCATCGACGACCTGGAAGGGTTGCTCACGGAAAACCGGATTTTCCGTCAGCGCACCGTGGACATCGGTGTTGTCGACCGGGAGCAGGCGGAGGACTGGGGCTTTTCCGGGCCCATGCTGCGCGCCGCGGGCGTTCCCTGGGACCTGCGCAAGGCCCAGCCCTACGAGGTCTACGACGAGATGGACTTCGACATTCCGGTGGGGAAGAACGGCGACGTCTTCGACCGTTACCTCGTCCGGATCGAAGAGATGCGCCAGTCCCTGCGCATCATCCGGCAGTGCCTGGAAAAAATGCCCGAGGGGCCGGTGCGCGCCGACGACCAGAAGATCGTGCCGCCCAGGCGCAGCGAGATGAAGCGCTCCATGGAGGCGCTGATTCACCACTTCAAACTCTATACCGAGGGGTTCCACGTACCGCCGGGCGAGACCTACGCCGCCGTGGAGGCGCCCAAGGGCGAGTTCGCGGTGTATCTCGTGGCGGACGGCAGCAACCGGCCCTATAAGTGTCACATCCGCGCACCGGGCTTCGCCCACATGCAGGCCATGGACGACATGTGCCGCGGCCACATGTTGGCGGACAGCGTGTCCATCCTGGGCTCGCTCGACGTAGTCTTCGGCGAGGTCGACCGATGAGCGTAACCACCCATCCCAAGGTCAGCACGCACCCCGAGCCGCAGCCGGACGGGTTCGCCTTCACCGAGGCGCACTGGGAAGAGGCGAAGCAGCACCTCGCCAAGTATCCCGCTGACCATCAGGCGAGCGCGGTGTTGCCGCTGCTCTGGATCGCGCAGCGTCAAATCGGCGGCTACCTGACCACCGGCGCGATCGAATACGTCGCGAACGTGCTGGGCATGGCGCCCATCCGCGTGCATGAGGTCGCGCACTTTTATTCCATGTTCAACCACAAGCCCGTCGGGCAGTACTTCGTACAGGTCTGCCGGACCACGCCGTGCTGGCTCCGGGGCGCGGACGACCTCGCGCGGACGGTTCAGGACAAGCTGGGCGTGCCGTCGGGCGAGGTCACGGCGGACGGCTTGTTTTCCTGGCGCCACGTGGAATGCCTGGGGGCCTGCTGCAACGCGCCCATGGTCCAGATCAACGATTGGTACTACGAGGATCTGACACCGGAGTCGCTGGCGCAGCTTCTGGATGACCTGCGCGCCGGCCGGGAAGTGCAGATCGGCTCGCAGATCGGCCGGCACGGGTCCGAGCCCGCCGGCGGAGCCAGGACGCTGACCGAGGTGGGCGAGGCCGGCCATCCGGATTATCCCTTCGGCGGCGGCGCTGAGGTCGAGCCGGAAGTGGTGCGCCAGATGCGCGAAGCCGCCGCGGCCGGCGGCGAAGGAGGCGGCCAGTGATGCTCGAGGACAAGGACCGCATCTTCACCAACCTCTACGGCCAGTACGACTGGCGGCTCGCCGGGGCGAAGAGGCGCGGCGTCTGGAACGGCACCAAGAAGATCCTGGAGCTGGGGCGCGACACGATCACCCAAACGGTGAAGGATTCGCAGCTCCGCGGGCGTGGGGGTGCCGGGTTTCCCGCGGGCGTGAAGTGGAGCTTCATGCCCAAGGACGACCCGCGTCCGTCGTATCTCGTGGTCAACGCCGACGA
>CAJXKW010000096.1 GCA_913055855.1 uncultured Limimonas sp.
CGCTTGGCGATCACCTCATCGCTGTCGAAGATCACCAGATCGAGCGCATAAGCCTCGAAGCCGTGCGCGCGCGTGTTGTCGAACACCATGTAGGCCCGGCAGCCGCTCTCGACCGCCTCCAGCTTGTTCAGCTCGACATCCACCGTCCCGGAATCGGCCTGCGCCGCGCCCGCCGTCAACAGCAACGCCCCGAGGACGATGGCGGGGATGCGGTCGGCGTTCGGCATGGCGTCGCTCTTTTTCCTTCACACGCGGCCAGTTCACGGTCGGGCAAGCTTGCCCCCGAAGATCACGCGTCCTCGCGTCCAATGCGCGGCGGCTCGCGAAGATGACCCGCGGTTCGCCCATCTTCGCGATTCGGCGCTCGAGCGCGGACGCGCATCGTGAACCCCCGCGTCGGGTGGGGGATGGCTCGCGGTTCAGCCCTGAGCCATTTTCATTTGCAACTCGTTCGCAACGCCAAGTTGTCTCACAGGCGGTCTGCGCGTTCAAGGCCGATGAAGACGGGAACAAGCCTGCCGGGGCCGCACGTGGCATGGCCGCTCCACGACGCCCCATCTGGCGCCGACCCTCGCCGAACAGCCCGTGAACCGCCGCATGCCCGGCGCCGCCGTGATTCGAGGGTGCGATTGCTTCCCATTCGCATCGGCGGCCTGCTATACAACGCCTTTCCGGCGATGAGGACGACGCAGGCATGTCCCTGGCAGCGGGCGAGACGACGATCGGGGGCGAGACGACGACGGGGGGCGAGACGACATCCGGGCTTCATGCGCGGGGCCTGCGCGTGGAGCGTGGCGGACGCACGCTGCTCACCGGCATCGACCTCCACCTGGCGCCCGGTGACGTGGTGGCCGTGTGCGGCGCCAACGGCTCGGGCAAGAGCACGCTCCTCGCGGCGCTGGCCGGGCTGGTGCCGGTGGCCGACGGAGCCGTCACGGTGGACGGTCTCGCCCTGACAGGGCTGCGCCGGCGCGAGATCGCACGCCGGATCGCCGTGCTCACCCAGGGGGTGCCCGCCGCCGAGGGGTTCAGCGTGCGCGAGCTGGTCGCCCTGGGCCGCCATCCCTGGCGCGGGCCGTTGCGGCCGCCCACGCCGGACGATCGCGACGCCGTGGCCTGGGCGCTGTGCGTCACCGGGTTGGACGCGCTCGCCGAGCGCGACGCCGGCACGCTCTCCGGGGGCGAGCGCCAGCGCGCGCACCTGGCGATGGCGCTGGCCCAGGGCGCGCGCTATCTGCTGCTGGACGAACCCACCACCTACCTGGACCCGCGCCATCAGCTCGACATCCTGCACCTCGTCCGCGACCTCAACCGCGAGCACGGACTGGCCGTGCTGTGGGTGCTGCACGACTTGAACCAGGCCGCCCGGTATTCCGAGCGCGTGGTGCTGCTCGCCGACGGACGCGTGCGTGTGAATGCGCCGCCGGAGCATGCCTTGCACCCGGATCACGTGGCCGCGGCCTTCAACCTGCGCGTCCTCCACCTTCCCCACCCCGAAACGGGCGAATTGCTCTGCGTGCCGAGCGCGCAGCAGGACGCGCCGACCTCCCGGGGGGCGCGGTAACCGTGACCGCTGGGGAAGCGCCGCCAGTCGCGCGGGCGGGCGCGGGGCCGGCTGTCCGGCTGCTGGCGATCGGCGCTGTGCTGCTGCCCCTCGCCGTCCTGGCGCACACGAGCCTTGCCGCACCGTGGTCGCCCGGCGACATCGTGGCGGCGCTCACGGGCGGGGAAACCCCATTCGGCCCGCTGATCCGGGACGTGCGCCTGCCCAGGACGGCGGCGGCCGTCCTGGGCGGGGCGATGCTCGCGCTCTCGGGGGTGGTCTTTCAGGCGCTGACCAGCAATGCGCTCGCGGCGCCCGGCGTGCTCGGGGTCACGACCGGCGCCAACGTGGGGCTGGCGGCGGCGCTGATCGCGTGGCCGGGCGCCGCCCTGGTTCCGGCCCTGCCGGCGTTCGCGGGCGGGCTCGCGGCGGCCCTGACCACCGCAGCGGTGGCGCGCGCGGCCGGCGGCGGGCCGGCGCACCTCATCCTGGCGGGACTGTCCGTCTCGCTGGCCGGCGCCGCTTTGAGCACGGCCCTGGCACTGTTCGACACCGAACGCGTGGCCGGCGTGTTCGTGTGGAGCGCGGGCGACGTCGCCCAGGGGTCGTGGCACGCCGTCGCGGTGGCCGGCGCGATTGTCCCGCTGGCGTGCGCGGCGCTCGCCGGGCTCGCCCGCACCTTGGACGCCATGCGGCTGGGCGCGGCCAACGCCGCTGCGCTCGGCGTGCCCGTCGGGCGCGTCCGCCTCGGCGCCGGCGCGCTCGCCGTGCTCTTGGCCGCGCTCGCGGTGTCGATGGTGGGGCCGATCGCGTTCCTGGGACTGGTGGTGCCGAACGCGCTGCGCGCCCTCGGCCCGACGCGGCCCGGAGCCCTGGCGGCGCCGGCGGCGATCTGGGGCGCCATCCTGCTCATCGCCGCCGACATCGTGAGCCTGGGCCTGGGCCGCGGCGCCGAACTCTCCGCCGGCTTGATGATGGCGCTGATCGGCGCCCCGACCCTGGTGGCCCTCGTCGCCCGGCGGGCCCCGCACGGCGGGGGCGGCACGGGCCTTCCGGCGCGGCGCCGCGTGACGCCCGCCACGGCGGTGGCGGCGGGCGCGATCGCGATCCCGGCGCTTCTGGCCGCCAGCCTCGCGGTCGGCGCCGGCGGCGTGCCCGGCGGGCTGGGCGCGGCAGTGGCCGGGCTGACGCCGGGGGAGCTGCCCGCGTTCGTGCTGGAACAGCGGCTTCCGCGAACCGTCGTGGCCCTGCTGGCGGGGGCCTTCCTGGCGCTCGCGGGGGTGCTGCTGCAGGGCGTGGTGCGCAATCCGCTCGCCGGCCCCGAGGTGCTCGGGCTGACGCAGGGCGCCGGGCTGGCCGCCGTGGCCGTGATGCTGCTCCTGCCCGGCACGGGCGAGGGACCGATCCAGCTCGCCGCGATCGCCGGCGCCGGGGCGACGGTGGCCCTGGTGATGCTGGCCGCCGGCCGCGACGCCGCGCCCGTGCGGCTGGCGCTGGTGGGCGTGGCCGTCTCGGGCGTGGCGGCGGCACTCGCCGCGGTCGCGGTCCACGGCGCCGGGCTGCGCGGGGCGGCGGTACTCACCTGGCTCACCGGCAGCACCTACGCGAGCGGCTGGGTGACGGTGCTGACGGCGCTGCCGGGCCTGGCCCTCTGGCTGCCGGCGGCGCTGCTGGCGCGCCCCCTGGACGTCCTGCGCCTCGGCGACATCCACGCCGCCGCGCTGGGCACGCGCGTGGCGGGAACCCGGCGCACCGCCCTGACGATGGCGGCGCTCACGGCCGGCGCCGCGGTGGCGGCCGTGGGGCCGGTGGCCTTCGTGGGGCTCGTGGCGCCCCATGCGGCACGCTTGCTGGTGGGCGGGCGGCACGCCGCCCTGATGCTGGTGGCGCCGCTGCTCGGCGGCGGACTGCTGGCGGCGGCCGACGCGCTCGGGCGCAGCGTCCTGGCGCCGACCGAAGTGCCGGCGGGCGTGGTCACGGCCCTGCTGGGAGCACCCTACTTCCTGGCGCTGCTCGCCCTGGGAGGGCGGCGGACGTGACCCGGACCCTCACGCACGCCGGGCCGGCGGCGGTGGCACGGCGGCTCACCGGCCTGATTCCGCCGGCCGCGGGCATTCCGGTGTACGGGATGGGGCTGGTGCCGCCGGGCCGGACCACGGGGACATCGCCGAACACCATCCTGACGCCGGCGGGCCTGGACGCCGCGCTGGCCCGACACGCCGCCGGGTGGGGCGATCCCGACCGCCGCGCCGCGGCGACCCAGTTCAGCAAGTACTGGTTCCGTGCCGCCATCCCGCCGGTTCTGGTGTGCGCCGCCGCCGACCGGGCCGCGCCCGCGATTGACCTGCCCGTGCTGGGCGCGGAGATGGACGGGGGGATTCCCTACCTGCTCGCCCGTGACGCCCCCGCGATCGCGGTCGCCCCGGCGGACGGGGAAACCCTGATGGCCCGGCTGGTCGACGAGCACCTGGCGCCGGTGATCGCGGCGCTGGCGACGCACACCGGGCTGTCGCCGCGCGTTTTCTGGGCCAACGCCGGCACCGTCATCGCGTGGTATCTGGAGCAGTTGCGCCGGCAACCCGCCACCGCCGCCGGGGCGCTGGCGTTGGCGGCGCGCTGGCTGGAGACGCTGGATCATCCGGCGTTCAGCGGGCGCAACCCGATGCACAACCCCCTCATCGCCACGACCGACGCGGCCGGGCACGCCAAACAGCAGCGGCGGGTGTGCTGCGTGCGCTATTTGTCCTCGGACCTGGACCTCTGCGCGTCCTGCCCCTTGAGCAAGGCCCCGGCCGCCCGGCGCGCGAAGCGCTGAGCCGAGCGCATGCCGCCGAACAACGCCGTGTCCCTGGGGAGCAGATGCATCCGCCCCGCCCGCGCGGCGGGCACCGCCCGCCACGCCGCGGCGCGCGGCCCCGCTTCCCAGGGCGGCGTCTCCATTTGCGCCACCACGAGCCCGTGCGCCTCGCCCATGCCGGCCAGGTCCTTCAGCCCGACCGTCGTGAAGCCGTACAGCGCCGGCTCGCCGCGCCACGCGTAGCGCAGCCCCAGGCGGTTCAGCACGCGGGCGGCCATCGCGTTGCGCGTGAAAACGCGGTAGCGCGGCGCCCCCGGCAGCGTGCTCGACGCGAAAACACGCGCGTCCGCCAGGCCGGCCTCGCGCAGCCGGCGGCGCTGCTCGGCCAGCGTGGCGTCCAGCTCGTCCAGCAGGTTTTCCGCGGCCTGCTCCCGGCCCACGGAGCGGGCGAGCGTGCGCGTGATCGCGCGCATGTGCGTTAGGCGGTCCGGCGCGTCGTCGGGATAGAAACGCAGGAGCAGCGTCGGCGCGATTTCCGCCAGGCGCTCGCGAATTCCGCCGTGACGGAAGCCGGCGCCCACGATCAGGTCGGGCTCCAGGGCGGCGATCCGTTCCAGGCTGGGCTCCTGGCGCCGGCCCACCGGCGTCGCGGACTCCAGCACATCCGCCCGAATCCCATTGTAGCGGCGGTATTCCGCGGGCGCGGCGACGCCGGCGGGCGGGACGTCCAGCGCCAGCAGTGTTTCGGTCACGGCGTGGACGAGCGAAACCACGCGCGTCGCCGGCGCGTCGAGACGAAGCGCGCCGACGGCGTGGTCGTCGATCGCGATGCCGTCCCCGGCCCGCGTGGGCAGGCTTGCGCAAAGCAGGAGGACGGCGCCCGAGCAGAACGCCTTCCACCGGTGTTTCATCAGGACCGCTCCCGCTGGGGCCTCGCAACCGCACGCGCCGGGCGTGGTCGCGCCGGACGATATACGCGATTGCGACGCATTTGCATTTTGTCCGCGCCAAGGTATGCTGCGCCACCGCGCCGGGCAAGGCCGGCGCATCCCGCCGCGTCCACCCAGGATCAAACACGGGGAATTCCCATGTCTCATCGACACGTGACCGCGTGCGGCCGCCTGGTAGCGCTCGTGCTCGCCGGCACCGCCGCGGTTCCCGCGCCGGTGCAGGCGCAGCGCGCCACGGGCGAGGAGGCGGCCGAACTGGAACCCGTCGTGGTTTCCACGAGCCGCATGGACACGCCGGTTTCCGAGCTGACCCGCTCGGTGACGCGGATGGAGCGCGAGCAACTGGACGAGCAATCCAAGCTTGAGCGCAACCTGGGCGACATCCTGGGAACCGAGGTTCCGGGGATGGGGACCGGCTTCAGGGGCTTGTCGAACTTCACCCAGACGCTGCGCGGGCGCAAGTTTCAGACCCTGATCGACGGCATTCCCCAGAACGCCGCCCTGCGGCCGACCAGCCGGGGGCTCAACACGACCTCGGTCGAAACCATCGAGCGTGTCGAGGTCATTCGCGGCGGCACAGCCGTGTACGGCTTCGGCGCCACCGGCGGGCTGGTCAACCTCATCACGCGCCAGCCCGAGAAGGGCGCGTTCAACGCCCACTCCTCCGCGGGACTGAGTTTTTCGACCCAGCACCCCGACGATTCCTTTGAGTACAACACGAACCACGGCTTCTCCGGCCGCAGCGGGCAGCTCGATTACGTCTTCGAGGGAAGCTTCGCCGCCCGGGAAAGCTTCTTCGACGCCGACGGGGACCGGATTCCGCCCGATCCGCTGGCCAACCAGGGCGGCATCGCCGAAAGCGATGAGCACGACGTCTTCGGCAAACTCGGTTACACCTTCGGCGGGGGCGATCAACGCATCGAACTGATGGGCAACCGCTTCGAGCTGAAGCAGTCGCCCGATTTCACCTTCGAGCCCGGCGATCCGGGTGCCGGGGAGAAGACCACCGCCACGCGCGGCGACATCAACGCCGTCGATCCCGGCAACGAGGTGACGACGCTCGCCACGACCTATACCCACGACGATCTGCTGGGCAGCTCGCTGAAGCTGAAGGCGTTCTACAACGACACCTCCTTCATCTTCCCGAAGTTCCCAGGCTTCACCCAGACCAAGGTCGAGTCCGAGAAGATCGGCGCCCGCTCAACGGTGGAAACGCCGGTGACGCTGTTTGGCTCCGATGCTCAGGTGATCTGGGGCGTCGATTTCCTCAACGACGAAACGGACCAGCCCGGCATCGACGGCCCGACGACGGTTCCCTCCATGGAGCAGACCGCCGTGGCCGGCTTCGGCGAGCTGGAAGTGCCGGTTGGGTCGTGGGGCCGCATCCGCGCGGGGCTTCGCCAGGAACACATCCAGGTCGACGTGGGAAGCGTCACCAACCGCCTCGGCCGGTCCATCGACAGCGGCGAGCTGACATTCAACGAAACGCTCGTGAACATCTCCGGTGTCGCGTTCGTCAGCCGGAACGTCGAGGTCTTCGGCGGATTCAGTCAGGGCTTCGCCGTCAACGACATCGGCCGGTTGGTTCAGAACAATCAGACCGTCGACAGCGCCGGCCAGCTCGACGATGAGGCGGAAAAGGTGGACAACTTCGAACTCGGCGTGCGCGGGCGCACGCGCCGGATGGAGGCCTCGATCGCGGGTTTCTATTCGTCGTCGGACAACGGCCGCACCTTCGACCAGGATCTCAACCTCGTCACCCAGCCGGAGCGGGTCTGGGGCATGGAAGCCACGCTCGCCTACGATTCGGCGGATACGTGGGGCCTGGGCGGCACCGCCACTTGGCTGGCAGGTGAAGTCGACCGGGACGACGACGACAATTTCGAAGAGGATCTTCCCAACACCCGCGTGCCGCCGGTGAAGCTCACCGGGTACGCCGAGTACTCCCCCTTCCGGTGGTGGGACGCCCGTTTGCAGACCCTGTATTCGGGCGATCGCACGCCGGACGGCACCGGCTTTGGCTTCGGCCCGGCGGACGATTTCGTGGTGGTCGATCTGACGACATCGTTCGACATCGGGTACGGCGAAATCGACATCGCGGTCGACAATCTGCTCAACAACGATTTCTTCCCGGTGTCCAGTCAGGCGGGCGGCAAGGCACCCAGCAACCGGCCGTCGCTCTTCACACAGGCCCCGGGGCGGCGCGTTTCCCTGACCTACAGCATCGCGTGGTAGCTCGCGCCGTCGGGCGACCGCTTTGCGCCCGTGCCCCGGCCCGAGCCGGGGCGCGGGCCGACGGTCCGGCCGGCCAATCCCGCGTCAGGGTCCGCACACCGCGTGAACGCGGATCACTGCTCCAGCCGGTTTCTCAGGTTTTCGTGGAACTCACGGAAGACCTCGGCGCGCGCCGTCCCCTCAGCGTGCCCGGCGTCCAGCTTTTCCCGGTAGCGCTGGTCGATCCCCAGCGACTCGGTGCAATAGGCGTCGACGTCCAGCTCGCCGCGGAGGTGGGGCCATTGCTTGGCGTACATCGGCAGACTGGCCTTGGTCGCCACGAAGGTGGTGATGAATTTGTGGCGCTCGCACGCGGCGCCGATTTCCAGGGGAACCCACCAGGACGCCATGGTGCGGTCGGTGAGCATCATCAGCACCTGCGTGCTCTCGCCAAGCGCGTCGTGCACATACCGCGCGAGTTCCGGCCCATCGGCTTCGAGCCAGGGATCGATCTCGTCCCTGTGGACCTCCAGCCCGTTGAGCTTGAGCCGCTCGGCAAGCGAGTTCGCGAGCCGCCCGTCTTCGCTCTTGTGCGAGAGAAACACCTTCGCCATCGAAATGCTCCGCCGTGGTATGGGCCCGATGCACGCGCGTGTCGGCCACCCGCCTCGTTCGGCGCGCGCTTTACCACAACCGACACGCCAGCCCAAAGCCCGGCGCGGCCGCTGATCCCCTTGTGCGGCCGGACCCCGACCATCCGTGGGTCTCGAAATGGCACATTTCCCAAGACAGCCGCAAACACCGCGTTTGACCGACGTGCGCCTGCCTGACGAACGCGATTAAACACGCCCGTGTTTATCGCGGCTGGCACCTTTCCCAAGACAGCCCCGGAACCTCGTTTTGACGGCGTCCACCGGACTGACGAACGCGATGAAACACGCTCGTGTTTATCGCGGCTGGCACCTTTCCCAAGACCGCCCCGAAACCTCGTCGTGACGGCGTCCACCGGACTGACGAACGCGATTAAACACGCTCGTGTTTATCGCGGCTGGCACCTTTCCCAAGACCGCCCCGGAACCTCGTTTTGACGGCGTCCACCGGACTGACGAACGCGATTAAACACGCTCGTGTTTATTGAAAGACGCGGGCGAGGATGGTGCCGACGTTCTGGGTGTGGAAGGTGGGATCGAAGCAAGCGGCGAGGGTGTCGGGGTCGAGGGCGGCGGTGACCTCGTCGTCCTGCTGGAGGAGGGTGAGGAAGTCGGCGCCTTCGTTCCAGACCTGCATGGCGTTGCGCTGGACGAGGCGGTAGGCGTCCTCGCGCGCGACGCCGGCCTGGGTGAGCGCGAGCAGCACGCGCTGGGAGTAGACCAGCCCGCCCAGGCGGTCGAGGTTGGCCTTCATGGTTTCGGGATAGACCAGCAGCTTTTCGACCGTGCCGGCGAGACGGTGCAGGGCGAAGTCGAGCGCGATCGTGGCGTCGGGGGCGGTGACGCGCTCGACGGAGGAGTGGGAGATGTCGCGTTCGTGCCAGAGGGTCACGTTTTCCAGCGCGGGCGTGACGGCGGAGCGGACGATGCGCGCCAGGCCCGTCAGGTTTTCGGAGAGGATGGGGTTGCGCTTGTGCGGCATGGCCGAGGAGCCCTTCTGGCCTTCCTCGAAGTATTCCTCGGCCTCGCGGACCTCGGTGCGCTGGAGGTGGCGGATCTCGGTGGCGAGGTTTTCGATGCTGCTGGCGATCGTGCCCAGCGTGGTGAAGAAGGCGGCGTGGCGGTCGCGCGGGATGATCTGGGTGGAGATGGGCTCGGGCGTCAGGCCCATCTGCTGGGCGACGTATTCCTCCACGTAGGGATCGATCGTGGCGAAGGTGCCCACGGCGCCGGAGATGGCGCAGGTGCCGACCTCCTCGCGCGCGGCCGCGAGGCGCTTGCGCGCGCGGGCGAAGGCGGCGTAATGGCTGGCGAGCTTGAGGCCGAAGGTCGTGGGCTCGGCGTGGATGCCGTGGCTGCGGCCGATGCAGAGCGTCGCCTGGTGTTCCTTGGCGCGGGTTTCCAGCGCATGCAGCAGGCGGTCGAGCCCGGCGAGCAGCAGATCGGTGGTCTGGACGAGCTGGACGGCGAGGCAGGTGTCCAGCACGTCGGAGGAGGTCATGCCCTGGTGGACGAAGCGCGCCTCGGGGCCGACGTGCTCGGCCAGGTTGGTGAGGAAGGCGATGACGTCGTGGCGGGTCTCGCGCTCGATCTCCTCGATGCGGGATACCTCGAAATCGCCTTTCTCCCAGACGGCCTTGGCGGCCGAGTGGGGGATGACGCCGAGTTCGGCCTGGGCGTCGCAGGCGTGGGCCTCGATTTCGAACCAGATGCGGAAGCGGTTTTCGGGCTCCCAGATGCGCGCCATCTCGGGGCGGCTGTAGCGCGGGATCATCGCGGGCATCCTCCGACTCGCCGTGGGACGGGCGGAGATAGGCCGCGGCGGGTGGGCGCTGTCAACGGCTGGGAACACGCACCGGTCGATCGACCGATGCGGAACGTAACCGACATGGGCCGCAGAAGGCCGTGGCCGGGCTGGATTGACGCCCGGCAACGTCGAGTCGTTCACACAAGCCCAATCAAGTCATCAGCATCCGCGCTGTCCGTCACGCCCGGCAACTCTATCGACACTTGGTTCGTCTCGACGGTCGCGCCACTGGTGGTACTGTTCACGACGAGACGACCAGTGTCCAACAGGGTTTGAAGATCGGTTCGCTCATCGCTTACGTTGAGTTCCACCACATCACCATCTGCAGAATCGAAATCGGTGATAATGTCTGTACCCAATTCGGTGCCGGAAGTTTGATCGAACCTGAAAACGTCAGCGCCTGGACCACCCGATAGCGTATCGTTCCCAACACCGCCGACAAGGACGTCACTGTCCCGTCCGCCCGCGAGAACATCGCCACCATCGCCGCCGGTCAAAACATCAGAACCCATATCGCCATTAATCTCGTCGGGTCCAGCCAGACCGTGGATCTCATCGGCGCCATTCCCTCCGGAAAGCTGGTCACCGTTGTCTGAACCGACGACCAAATCGCCCCCGGAGCCACCGGCGCTATTACCGCCACCGATCACAACATCGGGTCCGCGACCCCCTTTGAGATCTGTGTCAGAGCCGCCGATGAAAACATCCGACGCCGGAAGACGCCCGCCGTTCAAAGCGACATCATCGTCCGTTTCTACCACTCTCCCCGCAACATCGGACGTAGCCACCGGATTGTTCTGTACGTCGTCGCCTAGGGAACCATCTTCAGAGGCTCCCATTCGCCCACTATCGGCACCGCTCGTCTCACCGATGTTTGCACGCAAACTGCTTGTGCCGGCCACGATCCCGTTGGCGACGCCTTCTGCATCCGCACCAACGACGGCTACAGTTCCCCCTTCGTGATCAATAACAACGCCTCCATCTTGCTCTTGAGTATTCAACGTTTCTACATTACTAATGTTCTTGAAAACCAAGGTATCTCCGTTTCTATTTTCGAAATCCGTCACCACGTCATTTCCTGCGTCTCTTCCAAAAACGAAGCGATCACTCCCCGACCCGCCGGTCAATATATCTCTTCCTTCACTTCCGTGAATTTCATCCGATCCTTCATTCCCCTGTAAGATATCACTGCCCGTATTTCCTATCAGGATATCATTCCCTGCCCCTCCGGCAATCTCATCCTTGCCAGCGTTGCCAAACAGGGTGTCAGCAGCATCTCCACCCTCGATTGTATCGTCGCCCGCTCCACCAAAGATTGTTTCCGCGCGCCCCAACCCGTGAAGCGAATCATCGCCGGCACGCCCGTGTGCAAAAGCGGCCCCCGCATCCGCATGCGATGTAATCGTAACGGTATCGTTCCCATCTGTCCCGAGCAGGCTCCGCGTACCAATTCCTTCGGGCACGCCCAACACGCCATCGCCCACCGTTGCCTGTCCGGGCTCGTTAATTGCGTCCAAGAGTGTGTTGACCACCTCATCCGCACTCGCCGCGTTGAACGCCTCGCCGCCCGTGTTCTCCGCGATGGAATCGAATGCCGCCCTCGCATCCAGATCGTCGCCAACCCTTACCGTAAATATTTGTACTGGAACTTCAACAGAGTCCCCTTCACCTTCCGATTGAGCGCGAAATGTCAAATCGGTTCTAGCCAAGCGGTCGCTCAATTGCTGGGTTTGAGGCTCACTCTCCACTCTAGCGTCAACTTGTGATGCGAGTTCTCGAACCTCGTCCGCCAGTTCCGGGTCGTCGGGCGGCTCGTCACCGAACAGTACCACACGACGCGCAGCATCTTCTCGCCATTGTCCCACACCTCCGTCGAGAGCGGTTAATAGCGCCTCGTTAACTGGCTCTATCTCACCTCCAGTGCCAAAGCTATCCAGCGCATTTTCAATAGCCTCTCGGCGAGCAGTAACCGTATCCTGCTCGGTAAAACCAACTTGCGGTACGACGCTCGAATCCCGGAAGCTCACGACCGCTGCACGATTCACTGGATTATTTTCGTCCCCTGTGAACAAGGAATCCAGGATCCGCCGGGATTGTTCTCGGACCTGGGCGATATCATCGGACATGCTGCCTGTCACATCGAGCACAAAAACCAGATCCGTGGGCGCCCCGCTCCCGTTCGCGTTGTCATCCTCTCCTTCTGACCCGGACTCAGCACCCGTATCATCCAATTCAAACTGCTTCGTCACGGTTGGAATTTGCGAACTGTCCACCTCCGCATTTTCGAGTGGTGTGACAAGGTCCACCCTTCCACTGTCCAAGGATCCACCTTGGTTATGACTTACAATTGGACCGAGGCTCAGATCCAAGAAAGCACCACTTCCACCACGGTCACCGGATAAATCATCCCCAATTTTTAATGACGCGCCTCCTGCCTCAAGACCGAAAGAACCACTTGGTTCCAGTCCAAGCGTAAGGTCGGCAGCTCCTTCTAGTTCATATGAAATGCTCCCGGTATCGGGAATATCTCCATTTTCTGGGAGAGTGAAATTGAATTGGTCGCCCAAAGAACCCCGTTTCTGCTCGTCGCCTATTTCGACGGTTACGTTTACATTCTTTGGATCGAATGTGAAATCTTGGACAAGATCAATACCCGCGCCAAGAGAAGCTTGGAATAGATTCAGTCCTGCACTAACCTCCAGACCGCCAGGCAAGTTAATCGGCCCAACGTCTCCAGAGAGCGAGTCGGCCACGCTGGCAATCGGTGTTCGGCGGGCGACTGGGACACTGGCCGCAAACTGAATCGGATTCACATTGATACTCGCGAGCGTGGCGCCGGCATCCCCGCCGATTTCGGGGAATTTATTTTCCGCAACCCCGTCTTGCGTAAAGGTTGCAGCGTTGCCGTCCGGACGGAAATTCGTGCTGAAGTTAAGCCCTTCAACCGGTTCTACCCCCGCGGCGATGTCAGGATCGATGGTTAAGATTTCGGTCGAGACACGATCAAAATTCCCGACTGTAAGGGCGTCACCAATTGTGGAGCTTTTTTCATCACTTAACCCAAGAATATCCAGGTTCGTAAAACTTGCGGCAGAACCTTGATTTGGTGAGTCGATGAAAAGATCAAAAACTGCGCGGTTGAAATTAAAAGTTTCGGCGGTGAAGGTTGCGCCGCCAACACTGAAAGAATTTCCGACATTTACTGTGAATGTTTCGCCGGGGCGGGGTTCATTCGCAGTAGTTACTGTGGTCGAGAGGGGGTATGAAAAATCAAAACTGCCCAAAGATGGATTTTGTATATCAACAGCTATACCAGTTTCAATATCAGACACAAACTGCCCCGAAACGGCAAAGTTTGAAAAATCTGTGTTCGTTGTGAGACCGTCGCTCAAATCGAGATCTGATTCGTCAGACCCATTTGTTTCGTCCGGTATCGACGGAACGAAACTTTCCACGTCAATATCGTTGGCTTCAAAATCGATGCGCTGGCGAATGGTTTTCATCGCTCAAACTCCGTATCTCCGTGATGCGATAAGGACTCCGGCCGAGCCGTACGACCGTTCGCAGCATGTACGGGCGAACGTCCGGATTCGATGCGTCCGCGCAGCCAGGACGACCGTGGCGGCGAAATGTGCGGACCGGTTTCGGAACCCCCATGAAGGCCCCTTCGAACACCCGGAACGAGCCACGGCCACGACTTCCGCTGGTGGCGTGACCAGGCGGTGTCGGCCAGTTTCGCGAGCGCGATGGCTGCGCCGTGGTATGGCCGAAGCTCCAGCAAGTGCGGCACGACTGGTTCCACCACGCCTCCGCGCGCTACGCCGAGGTATAACTCGCGCCGGTTGAAAGTTACGGCAAAACTTGTCTCGATGTCGGTCAACAGAAACTTTGTTCACGATGTTGTGACGTACGTGGTGCAATTTGGACGTGCACAACGTCGGTCAGCGGCGCCGTTCCCGCCCTACGAGGGGGCGTGCCCCGTGCTACAACAACCCCTTGCGCTTGAAGGAGGCGTGGCCGGTGCGGGTGATGATGACGTGGTCGTGGACGTTGACGGAGAGCTTCTTGCCGGCGTCCGCGATTTCGCGGGTCATCTCGACGTCCGCCTTGGAGGGCGTGGGATCCCCCGAGGGGTGGTTGTGGACGAGGATGATGGCGGTGGCTTCCAGCGTCAGCGCGCGCTTGATGATCTCGCGCGGGTAGACGGGGGTGTGGTCCACGGTGCCGCGCGCCTGCTGCTCGTCGGCGATGAGCTGGTTCTTGCGGTCGAGGAAGAGGACGCGGAACTGCTCCACCTTGTCCTCGGCCATGGCGACGCGGCAGTAGCGCAGCACCTTGTCCCAGTCGGACAGCACGGTGCGCTTCCGCGCCCGCTCGCGGCCCGCGCGCTCGGCGGCCTCCTGGGTCACCTTCAGCGTGGCCGCCGCGGCGTCGCCCATGCCCTGCACGCCCGCGAGGTCCGACGGCTCGGCGGCGAGCACGGCAGCCAGGGAGCCGAAGCGCTGCAGCAGCCGCTTGGCGAGCGGTTTCACGTCGCCGCGCGGATGGGCGGCGAACAGCAGGATTTCCAGGATTTCGTAGTCGTGCAGCGCCTGCCCGCCGGCATCGAGCACGCGCTGGCGCAGGCGCTGGCGATGGCCCGTGTAGTGGGGACGCCCGCCGTTGCCGTCGCCGCCCGAGCGCGC
>CAJXKW010000097.1 GCA_913055855.1 uncultured Limimonas sp.
CGCCCTCCTGCCCGTCTACACGCCGAACGTGGGGGGCGCGGACGTGCGGGTCGACCGGCCGCTGGAGAAGTACCTCCGGGCGCTCCGGAAGGTGGTCGAGGCCGGCTACGGCCGGGCGTGGCCGGGCCACCGCGACCCCATTTCCGACCCGGCCGACCGCGCCACGTCATTCCACACCGTTCAGCAGCAGATTGACGTCCTGTACGTAGACCCTGCCCTTTTCGGTGACGGTCGCGCGATCCTGGCGCTCGCTGGCGAGGTGCACTGCTTCCAGGTTCTCGGCGACGTGGTCGAGTTCCTGGTCGAGGCGCGCCAATGCGTTCTCCAGGGTGTAGCTCATGCTGTGGATTTCGCGCATGTCCGCAGCCGAGAGTTCGCCACCGTTGATGCGCGATTCCAACTTCTTGCTGTAAGCCCGCAGGTTCGCCACGGCCTGTTCGAGATCACGCGCCGGCTTGCCCTCGAAGTGGTCGACCGCGGCGTGTTCGTGGTCGTGACCGTGGTCGTTGGCGCCGCTGTCCGCCCAGGCGGGTCCGGCGGCGAGGAGCATGGCGGCGGCAGCGGCGCTCGCGGTGCGTACACGGTGCATATCGACCTCCTTTCCGTGATCTATGCGATTGCGAAGCATTTGCAACAAAGCACGGCACGAAACCGCATGCAAGGCCAAACGCAGGCGCCGGAAGTCAACGGCCGTCTGTCGCAGGCCGCGCGTCCCCCGATGAACCGCTATTTCTGTGTCAGCTTGAACTCGATGCGCCGGTTGCGCCGGTAGGTTTCTGCGCCGTCGCCCGCGTCGAGGGGCTGGTGCGGGCCGAAGCCCGTGGCGGCGAGGCGTTCGGGCGGGATGCCGCGGTCGATCAGGAACTTCACGACCTCGACAGCGCGCGCGGTGGAAAGCTCCCAGTTGGACGGGAAGCGCGCGGTGTCGATGGGCCGGGCGTCGGTGTGCCCGTCCACGCGCAGGATCCAGTCGATGTCTTTCGGGATCTCGCCCATCACGTCCTGGAGGGTGTCGGCCAGCCGGCGGATCTGGCGCTCGCCCGAATCGCCCAGCTCGGCCGAGGCGGTGTCGAACAGCACCTCGGACTGGAAGACGAAGCGATCGCCCACGACGCGGATGTTCTCGCGATCCGAAAGCACCTCGCGCAGCCGGCCGAAGAACTCGGAGCGGTAGCGCGCGAGTTCCTGCACCTTGGTCGCCAGGGCCTCGTTCAGGCGCTGGCTGAGGTTCGCGATCTTGACGTCCTTCGCCTCGTTTTTCGCCTCCGCGGCCTCCAGCGCGCTGTTGAGGCGCGCCACCTGGCGGCGCAGGGCGCTCACCTGGGCGTTCAGCGTGTCGATGCGCGCTTCCTGCTCCCTGGTGAGATTGCGCTGCTGGGCAAGCTTGTCGCCGCGCTGCTCGAGTTGGGCGGAGAGCTGTTCGGTCTTCGCCCGCTGATCGGCGAGCACGTCCTTCAGGTCCGCGATGGTCGCCTGCTGCTTTTCGGTTTCCTCGCTTGCGGCGTAAAGCTGGTCCTGGAGTTCGGCGATGGTCGTCTTGCGCTCGGCGAGGCTGCGTTCCTTCGCGGCGAGTTCCTTTTCCAGCAACGCCAGCTCGGTCTTGCGTTCCCTGGCGAGTTCTTCCGCGGCGGCGAGGCGGGTCTCAAGAGTCGCCACCTCCTTGCGTAGCTGATCGCGCAGGGACTGAAGCTGGGCGATCCGGTCAAGCTGGGTGCGGATCTTGTCCTTGTCCGCTTCGATGGTGGCGTAGGCGTCCTTGAGTTCCTGGGCCTTGTCCTGCGCGGTCTGGCGGACGGATTCGAGTTCCTGCTTGAGCGCCTTGCGCTCGCTGGTGACCGCATCCAGGCGCGCCTGCAGGTCCTCCCGCTTGGCCACCGAGGTCTGCAACTCCTCGGAAAGCTGCGAGATGTTCTGGCGCAGGTCGGCGTTGGCGCTGCGCTCCAGGCTGAGCAGGTCGGAAAGCTCCTCGACGCGCTGGCGCAGGTCCTGCAGCGCTTCGTCGCGCCCGGTCAGCGCGGCGCTGAGGAAGAACTGCGCGATGACGAACACCATCAGAACGAAAACGACCACGAGCAACAGGCTCGCCAGGCCGTCGACGAAGCCCGGCCAGATATTGACGGTGCTCTGCTTTTGCCGGCGGCCCAGCGCGAACATGACCGAATCAGCGGCGCTCCTGCTGGTCGCCGCCCTCGTCCGCTACGGCGGCGATGGTCCGTGCGAGCAGGCGGATTTCGTTGCGGATCTCGCGCACGATCTGGTCGCGCCCGCTGGCGGTGTCGCTGACCATCTGGGAGAGATGGACGTCGAGGTTGCGGATGTGGTCCTTGGTGGCTTCGTCCATGCCCCCGTTCGGCGCCTCGGCCTGCGGCTGGTCGCCCTGCTCGGCGATGCGGTTGAGCAGCGGCTTGAGCTGCGACTGCGTCTCCGCAAGCTTGAGCAGCACGGACTGCTCGGTGCGCATCTGGTCGGTGAGGGTGGAAACGCGCTCGGTGAGCTGCATGAGGTTCCGGTTGATGTTGTCGCGCTCTTCCTCGCCGCTGGCGATGGTGCGCTGCAGGCTGTCCAGGCTGTCCGCCGTCTGCTCCAGGAGCGCCTGGGTGTAGGCGGAGACGGATTCGCCGCCCTCGCTTGCACCCACGCCGCTGGACAGCTTGGTCACCCCGGACAGCCACTCTTCCAGCTCGTTGACGAAGCGGTTGTGCGCCTGTCCCGCCTGGAGTTCCAGGAAGCCCAGCACGAGCGAGCCCGCCAGGCCGAACAGCGAGGAGGAGAACGCCGTGCCCATGCCCGAGAGCGGCTTTTGCAGGCTGCGCTTGAGGTCGCCGAACATCGCCGCCGGATCGCCGCCGGAGACGGTCAGGTCGGAGATCGCCGCGCCCACGGTGGTGACCGTGTCGAGCAGGCCCCAGAACGTGCCCAGCAGGCCCAGGAACACCAGGAGGCCCACGATATAGCGCGAGATCTCGTGGGACTCGCCGATGCGGCTCTGAATGCTGTCCATCAGCGAGCGCATGGACAGCGCAGAAAGGGTGAGCCGGCCCTTGCGCTCGCCCACCATGTTGGCCAGCGGCGCAAGCAGGCGCGGCGGGCGCTCGTTGGCCATGGACGACGGGATGACCGGGCCCTGGTTCGCGCTTTCCGCCTGGATTCGTTCCAGCCAGGCCACTTCGGGCCGGAGCAGGAGCACCTGGCGGAAGGTGTAGAGAATGCCCAGCAGGAGGACGCCCAGGATCAACCCGTTGAACGGGGCGTTCGCCATGAACGCCGTCTGGAGCTGGGGCAGCAGCACGCCGGCCACGCCGGCGACGATCGCCAGGAAGACGATCATCCGGACCAGAAAGCGGTTCGGGCGGCTCATCGCGGGATGCGTCTCTCCTTGCCCGGGTGATGCAAGCGCGCGCAGGCTCGCGACGATCTATGGCGAAACTGTGACACCCGCCTGCGCGGGGCCGGCGGGCCGGCTCAACGGTTGGCGGGCACGATGTCCACCCGGTCGAGCGGACCCGCCTTCGCCGTGTCGCCCAGCGCGCGGACATCCATGCGCGTGGAGCGGATTCCATTGTCGATCAGGAAGGAACGCACCGCCAGGGCGCGCGACAGGGAGAGGCGGCGGGCCCGGCTGGCGCCCTCGTCGCCGCCCTTGGCGAAGGCCATGAGCTGGATGCGCTGGTTGGGGGTGTCGGCGAGCCGTTCGGCCAGGGTCGCGAGCTGATCGCGCGCGCTGGCGGAAAGCTCCGCCGAGCCGGGCGCGAAGTCGAGCTGGAGCTTGCCGGGCAGCGCGGCATCCCCGGGGGTGCGTTTGGCCGTCTGGGTTTCCGCGGCGCTGCCTGCGTCGGCGTCGTCGGCACCGGCGCCGCTCGTCCCGCCCTTCTCGCCGTCGGCCGGCGCTGCGGCGCTTTCACCTGTTCCGTCCCCGGTTTCGGCCGAGGCGGTTTGCGCCGGCGCGTCGCCCTCCGGCGCGTCGCGCGCCGGGGCCGCCGTGCCGGCCTTGTCGTCGGGTGCGGCGGTGCCGTTGCCGGCGGTCCGGGTGCCGTCGCCAGTGCCGCGCGCTTCCCGGCTGGGCTTGGTCTCCGGCGTGACCGGGTCGGGCGAGTCGAGGCCGCTTTGCCCGCCGGTCGTCGCCGCACCGGACGTGTCCGCGCCGGCTGCGCCCGTGTCCCGGCGCGCCTGGGTGCTCGGGGCTGTCGGAAGCTCGGGCGTGTCCGGCGCGCCCGCCGATCCGGCCCGTGCCTGCCCGGTGTCCGTGTCCGGGGCCGGTTGGCCGGCGTCCCCGGCCATTTCGCGGCCCTGGCTGGTCAGGCGCGAATCCCGGGTTTCCCGCGGCGTGCCGGTGCCGTCCCGGGCGCCACGCTCCGCCCGCGGCGTCGCCGAGGGGCCGCCCGGCTCGGGTTTGCGCAGTTGCGGGCGGGCGACCTGTTCGCGTTTTGCGCTTCGGTCCTGGTCGCGCGTCGCCAGCGCCTCGGGGTCGACGGTGAGGCGGCTCTTCGGCTCGTCCAGCGGGGGAAAGCGCAACACCCGGCCGGTCGGACCGGGACCGGGCTCACCGGATTCGACATTCTGGCCCTGACGCGCGCCTTGCCCGTCACCGCCGCCGGGGCGCTGGAGCTGGATGCGGCCGGATGCGCCGCGGCCGGCGTCGGGTGACCGCGACGGCGCGGTGCCCTGGTCGAGTGCGCCCATGTTCACGGTCACGCCGGAACCCGAACGCCCACTGCCGATCACCGTGGTGTCCTGGCCGGCGGCGGGGCCGACCGGGGCGATCAGGAACGGCGCCAGCAGGGCGGCGCCGGTGAGGGCGCGCGCTTGGCGGATGGGAAAGCGCAGCAGGCTCATGGGCTCGACGTCCGCGGCCTCCGTCGGGACACGTGCGGCGCCAACCTACGCGCGCAGATGCCGTGCGACAACCGGTTCACACCGGCGTTTTCAACCCTGGGCCGCGGATTTGTGGGCGCGCTTGAGCAGCCGTTGCAGCGGCGCCTCCAGGTCGGTGGTCGCGGCGAGGATGCTTTTGCTCTCCGGGGTGTAGCGCCGGCCCTCAACCTCGCCCACAAAGCCGCCGGCCTCGCGCACCAGCACCACGCCCGCGGCGGTGTCCCAGTAGTTCAGGTCGCGCTCCCAGTAGCCGTCGTAGCGTCCCGCGGCGACGTAGGCGAGGTCCAAGGCGGCCGAACCCTGCCGCCGGATGCCCGCGGTCTCCGCCATGACCGCGTCGATCTCGCGCAGGAACGTCGGCCGGTCGCCGTGGCCCTTGAACGGCGCGCCGGTGGCGATGAGGGCGCTGTCCAGACGGCGCCGTGCGGACGCCCGGATCCGGCGGTCGTTGAGGAAGGCGCCGTTCCCTTTCTCGGCAAGGAACAATTCTTCCTTGATGGGATCGTAGATCACGCCCGCCACGATCGCGCCGCCCTGTTCGGCTGCGATGGAGATGGCGAAGTGCGGGATCCCGTGGAGAAAGTTGGACGTACCGTCGAGCGGGTCGACGATGAAGCGCGCGCCCTGCGCCGCCGTCCCCTCGGTCTCGCCGGACTCCTCCATGAGCAGGCCCCAGTCGGGCCGGGCCTTGGAGAGCTCCTGACGTAGCGTCTTGTCCGTGCGCTTGTCGGCGGCGGAGACGAAATCGGCCGGGCCCTTGCGCGAGACCTGGAGGTTCTCGACCTCGCCGAAGTCGCGCTTGAGCCCGCGCGCCGCTTTGTCGGCGGCGCGCACCATGACGTTGAGAAGCGGGGATCGCGTGCTCATCTGGCCTGTTGCCGGGCTGGCGCGCGGCTCGGCGCGCGGTGGTGGATCAGAATGCGACCGACTGGACGGCATGAGCGGCCGGCGACGCGGCACACGCCGCGCGAACCGGACCGGCGATGCCGCGCGCGCTGGCCGCGCGCTAGTTCTTCAGCTTCTCGACGTAGCTGCCGTCGGCGGGCTTCACCACGACGCGCGTGCCCGGATCGACGTGCGGCGGCACCATGATGCGCACGCCGTTCTCCAGGGTCGCGGGCTTGTACGACGCCGTCGCCGTCTGGCCCTTTACCACCGGCTCGGCGTCCTGGACCGTCAGGGTGACCTGATCGGGCAGGGTGACGTTGAGTGGCGTCTCCTCGTAGAACTCGATCTCCACCTGCATGCCCTCGGCGAGGAAACGCGCCGGCTCGCCGATGATGTCCTCGGTCACCGTGATCTGGTCGAAAGTCTCCAGATCCATAAAGGTGTACTGATCGCCGTCCTGGTAGAGGTATTGGTAGTTGCGCTGCTCCAGGCGCACCCGCTCGATGGTATCTGCGGCACGGAAGCGCTCATTGGTCTTCGACCCGGTCATCAGGTCGCGCATCTCGCACTGCATGTAGGCGCCGCCCTTGCCGGGCTTGACGTGCTCGGTCTTCATCACGCGCCAGGGGCGGCCGTTGTGCTCGATGACGTTGCCGGGGCGGATTTCGTTGCCTGCGATCTTGGGCATGGGGTCACGCTTGATCTGCGGTTGGCGTTCTCAGAAAACACGTCGTAGCCGCGCGCCAGCGGTTGGGGCGCCGCGGCCAAAGCCGCGCGGACGCTAACAGCTTCCCGTGAGCCTGGCAACGCCGTCTCGTCGAGGGTGTTGCCGGGCGCTTCAACCCGCCCCGGCGAGCTGCCGATTGGCTTCGGCGACGGCAGCGCCCGGCCCCTCGGGATGGTCCCAGACGGCACCGGCCAGCGCGACGAAATCGGCCCCGGCGCGCGCCATGTCCCCGGTGTCGCCCAGCGCGATCGGCCCCATCGCCACGCAGGGCACGGTCATCATCACCTGCCACCAGCGCAGAATCCCCGGATCGGCCGCGGCACCCGGATCGCGTTCGCGCCCCTGGAACGCAACATAATCGGCGCCGGCTTCGCCGGCGAGCATGGCGTCGTGGCGCGAGTTCCCGCAGGCGGCGCCAACGATACGGTCCTCGGGCAGGGTCTTGCGCGCCGCCGCCACAGATGCACCGGGGCGCAGGTGCACGCCGTCCGCGTCCAGGCGCTTTGCCAGATCGGCGTCGTCGGGAACGAGCGCAGCCACCTCCCGGTCCTGCGCCGTGCGCACCAGGTCCCCGGCCGAGGCATCGGCCTCGGCCAGCAGGACGCAGGCGACGTCACCGCCGTCGAGCGCGGCGGCCAGGCTCGCGGCGTCGATTCCCGCGTGGACGACGAGATACAGGCGGGCGGCGGGCTCTTCCGTCATGGCCGGGGTGGTAGCGGAGCGCCGCGGCCGGTTCAAGCGGCGGCGAGGCGCGCCCGGACAGCAGCGGCCGGGTCCGAGCAGCCGGCCAGATCGTGGCTGACGGGTCGGTCGATGCGAAAGGCCACGCCCTGCGCCGAAGCGATCGCCGCGAGCTTGTCCGCCGCTTCGGGCGCCCCGGTGAAGATGACCCCCGGCACGGGTTCGCGCAGGGCGGCCATGGCCTCACCGGCATGGTCGGCGCAGTCGAGGAACGCTTCCACCGGGATACCGGCCGCACGCGCCCGCGCAAGTGGTGCCTGCACGGCGCGGGCGAACCAGGCCGGGCCGAGCGACGCGGACGCGCCGGGTGCGCTGAGGATGCGCACGGCTGCGCCCAGCGCCGCGGCGGTGTCCACCACCGCCGCGATGTCTCCGGCGCCGTGGACCGTGAAGCTCGGCCGGAGCGGGGCGGTTTCGGCCATGGGACGGATCCAATGGGGCGTGCCGACGTTTTCGCGTGCCGTTTTCCTCGGGGGAGGGTCAGGTTCGGGGAAGGTCAGGCTGCCGGGTGCTCCCGCTTCCCTCGGTCGCTAACGCGACCGCTCCGCAGCGGCAGAGCAACTTCTCCCCTGGCGCGGCGCGAAATCCCGGCATGCCGTCGTTTGCCGTTCGGACAGGATTGCGCGATTCGGCGGCGCAATCCGATCCCATCTTGTTCTAGGTCAGGTCCTTGGGCCGGTCGAAGCGCTGGAGCCGGGCCGTGCCGGGGGCGAGATCGGCCCAGTGCTCGGCGTCCGTGGCGATTTCGGCCAGCGCCGCCGTGGGATATTTCGCCGCCAGGCGCTCGCGCGCGGTCGCATCGCCGCCGCCGATCAGCATCTCGGCCAGCTCCTCCATGGCCGGGTTATGACCCACCACCATGACCGAGCCCAGGCTGTCCGGCAGGTGTTGCAGCATGACCAGCAGGTCGTCAGCTTCTGCGTCGTAGATCGCTCGCCGGTAGGCCACCGTGGGTTGCGGAACCAGATAGGGCGCGACGGCCGCCCAGGTCTGGCGCGCACGCTCGGCGGTGGAACACAGCACCTGTTCGGGTATCAGGCCCGCATCGCCCAGATGCTGGCCCATCATGGGGGCAGCCTTTTGGCCGCGCGGCGCGAGCGGCCGTTCGTGGTCGTCGAGATCGGGCCGGTCCCAACTGGATTTGGCGTGGCGGAGCAGATAGATCGTCTTCACGTGAACCTCCCCGGCACGGTCTTTCGCGCCCCGGCCGGGTGATAGCGCGTTCGGGCGCCCGTGTCGAAGCCAGCGAAGGGGTGGGGCGGGCGCTCGGCTTTCATCGAATTGTGACCTGGACGCGTTATCTTAAGTGTGAAAGACACAGTCCTGACATTGAGAAAACCCGCGGAGCCCGCAACCGTGACCGAGTCGCAGCAGCCCGTCCCGCTCGCGGAAGAGGCGGCCGAGGACGAGCACGTTTCCATCGATCAACAGTCGACCGGGCGGCAACGAACGACCGTCGAGATCGACGTGAATTCTTCCGACCGCTTTCTCAATCGCGAGCTGTCCTGGCTCGATTTCAACATCCGCGTTCTGGAGGAGGCGCAGAACCGGAACCACCCGCTGCTCGAGCGCTTGCGTTTCCTATCCATCTCCGCGTCCAATCTCGACGAGTTCTACATGGTCCGTGTGGCGGGCCTGAAGGGGCAAGTGCAGGCGGGCGTGCGCACGCCCAGTCCGGACGGGCTGACGCCGCAGCAACAGCTTCGCGCCATCAACGCCAAGGCGGGCGACCTCGTGGCGCGCCAGCAGGCGACCTGGAACCAGTTGCGTCACCTCCTGCGCCAGGATGGGGTGAGCGTGGTCGAGCCCTCGGAGCTGACGCCGGACGAGACGGCCTGGCTGCGCCAGCACTTCAAGGAGCACATCTTTCCCGTGCTCACCCCCATCGCCGTGGACCCGGCGCACCCGTTCCCGTTCATCCCCAACGCCGGTTTCGCCATGGTGCTTCAGCTCCGGCGTCACGACGCGGCGGAGGAGCTGGATGGGCTCATGCTGATGCCGCCGCAGCTCGACCGCTTCGTCCGGTTGCCCGATTCCCGCGGAGATACGGACATCCGGTTCCTCGCGATCGAGCGCGTGATCGAGAACCACCTGGACGAGCTTTTCCCCGGTTTCGAGGTCACCAGCCTGGGCTATGTGCGTGTCCTGCGCGACAGCGACATCGAGATCGAAGAGGAAGCCGAGGACCTGGTCCAGGTTTTCGAGAGCGCGCTCCGCCGGCGCCGGCGCGGATCGGCCATCCGGCTCAGCGTCAACGCCGGCATGCCCCAGGACATGCGGACCTTCCTACAGCGCCAGCTTCAGGTCCACGACGAGGACGTCTTCGAGCTCAACGGCCTCATCGGCCTGGCGGACACCAAGCAGCTCATCGTCGAGGAACGTCCGGACCTGCAGTTCCGCCCGTACAACCCGCGCTTTCCCGATCGGATCCGCGATTTCGGCGGGGACTGCTTCGCCGCCATCCGGCAGAAGGACATCGTGGTCCACCACCCGTATGAATCCTTCGACGTCGTGGTGCAGTTCCTGCGCCAGGCGGCGAGCGATCCGGATGTGGTGGCGATCAAGCAGACCCTGTACCGCACGAGCGAGGACTCGCCCGTCATCGCCGCGCTGATCGAGGCCGCGGAGGCGGGCAAGTCGGTCACCGCGCTGGTCGAGCTCAAGGCGCGCTTCGACGAGGAACGCAACATCCGCTGGGCGCGCAACCTGGAGCGGGCGGGCGTGCAGGTGGTCTACGGCTTCATCAGCCTGAAGACCCACGCGAAGGTCTCGCTGGTGGTGCGGCGCGAAGGGCGCGGGCTGCGCAGCTACTGCCACTACGGGACGGGCAACTACCACCCCATCACGGCGAAGATCTACACGGACCTGTCCTTCTTCACCACGGATCCGGCCCTGTGTCTCGATGCGGCCAAGCTGTTCAACTACATGACGGGTTATGCCAGACCCGCCGCGTTGCAGAAGGTTGGCGTGGCGCCCCTGGACCTGCGCGAGACCCTGATCGACCGGGTGGACACCGAGATCGAACACGCCAAGGCCGGCCGGCCGGCGGCGATCTGGATGAAGATGAACGCGCTGGTGGATACGGGCATGGCGGACGCGTTCTACCGCGCCTCGCAGGCGGGGGTGAAGGTGGACCTGGTGGTCCGGGGCATTTGCTGCTTGCGCCCCGGCGTACCGGGCCTTTCGGAAAACATCCAGGTGAAGAGCATCGTGGGCCGCTTCCTCGAACACAGCCGCATCTACTGCTTCGGCAACGGCCACGGCCTGCCCTCGGAAGAAGCCGAAGTCTTCATCTCCTCCGCGGATCTGATGCCCCGCAACCTGAACCGGCGCGTGGAGACGCTGGTCCCCATCGAGAATCCGACCGTACACCGGCAGATTCTGGACCAAATCATGATCGCGAACCTCAAGGACGAGGCACAGTCCTGGATCATGCAGCCGGACGGCACGTGGCCGCGGGTCAAGTCGGATGAGGACGCGTTCAGCGCGCACACCTACTTCATGACCAATCCCAGCCTGTCCGGCCGGGGCAGTGCGCTTCGCGGGCGGCGGCGCCGGCCGCACCTGGTCCTGAGCGATTCCACGTGAGCCGCTGGATGAGGCAACGCGACGCGATAGCATGATGCCGACCGACGCCGCGGCAGCGGCCGCCCCCGCCCCGTCACCGCGCCAGCGCGGCGCCAGCGTGGGCAATGTGGCGGTCGTCGACATCGGTTCGAACTCGATCCGTCTGGTGGTCTTCGACAAGCTCCACCGGGCGCCGTTCCCTGTGTTCAATGAACGCGTGTTCTGCGGCCTGGGCCGCGACCTGGCCGAGACGGGCAAGCTCCACCCCGACGGCATCGGCCTGGCGCGCACGAACATGCTGCGCTTCGCCCGCCTGGTGGAGGCGATGGGCGTGCAGCGCTTCGATATCCTCGCCACGGCGGCCGTGCGCGAGGCCAGCAATGGCCCGGACTTCGTCGCCGAGATCGAGCGCATCGCGGGGACACGGGTGACGGTGCTCTCCGGCATGGCCGAGGCGCGCCTGTCCGCGTTGGGCGTGGTCGCGGGCTGGCCCGAGGCCACCGGCGTGATGGGGGATCTGGGCGGCGGCAGCCTGGAGCTGGTGCGCCTGGACCA
The DNA here is from genome assembly GCA_913055855.1 of uncultured Limimonas sp. Lineage (GTDB taxonomy): Bacteria > Pseudomonadota > Alphaproteobacteria > Kiloniellales > Rhodovibrionaceae > CAJXKW01. The sequence continues at coordinate 11,351 of CAJXKW010000097.1, forward strand.
GGGACATATCCGGGACGCCGTCACGCTCCCGCTGGGGCCGCTGCGTCTGGCGAACCGGCCGGACGACGAGGCGATCGCGGTTATCGATGCCGCCCTGGACGAGGTGCCCTGGCTGCGCGCGGCCGCGGGCGGCACGTTCCACCCCGTGGGCGGCGCCTGGCGCGCCCTTGCCAAGCTTAACATGGCGCAGCACGAACACCCCCTTCACATTATCCACGGCTACACGCTCTCGCGGCGCGAAGCGCGCGAGATGTGCAGTGTCGTCGCCCGGCTGGGGCCGCGCTCGCTGAGCCAGATCAGCGCGGTGCCCAAGCGCCGGGTGGAGACGCTGCCCTACGCGGCCCTGCTGATGTCGCGGGTGCTCCGGCGCCAGCAGCCGGGGCAGGTGGTGTTCTCCGCGTTCGGCCTGCGCGAAGGGCACATTCACGATCTGCTCGATCCGAAGACGCAGGCGCAGGACCCGCTCCTCAGCGCCGCGGCGGACATTGCGCACAGCGAAGGGCGCTTCGGCGACCTGGGTGAAGAGCTGCTCGCCTTTACCGATCCCCTGTTCGACGACGAGACGGCGGGCGAACGGCGGTTGCGCCAGGCTGCGGGGCATCTCGCCGACATCGCCTGGCGCGAGCACCCCGATTATCGTGCCGTACAGGCGCTCTACCGCACACTGCGTCTGCCGCTGCTCGCCATCGACCACAGCGAGCGCGCCTTTCTCGCCCACACGGCGTTCATGCGCTACGGCGGCAAGCGCAGCGCCGATGCCGCCGCCTCGGCGCAGCAACTCATGTCCGAGCGTCAGCGCCGCCGGGCGGAGATCATCGGCCGGGCGTTCCGGCTGGGCATTACGGTCTGCGGCGGCACCCCGGCGATCCTGCGCCGGTCCGCGCTGTCGGTGCGCGACGGGGCGGTGAACGTGCATCTGCCCGACGACGGTTCGGCGACGCCGGGCGACGTGATGGAGCGGCGGCTGAAGGCGCTGGTGAAGGTCTACGGCGGCCAGCAGGGCGAGATCGAATAGCCGGCGGCCCCGCGGCATCGGGCCGCGTGGCTTTGGCTGAGAAACCGCTTGCGCAAAGTGGGCGAGGGCGGGCATGATCCCGGTCAATTGCACGCCGGGCGTCGGCGCGGCCGGAAAATATGGCCGCACGCTGGCGTGCATGTGCGATGGCGCGTGCCGGGAAGAAGGCCGCAAGCCATCGTGGGTGCGCTTTTTGGTTCACATCGAGCGCACGCTGTCGGGTGGCTTCACGACGCAGGCTTTCCGGAAGATTCCCGCCGATTCGCACTGCAACCTTGCGGTGCGCTCGCGCCATGCACGAAAGGTTTCCGCTTGACCCATTTCGCCGATCTCGGCCTCGCCGAGTCCACCTGCCGCGCCGTCGCCGCGGCCGGCTACAGCACGGCCACCGACATCCAGGCCCGCGCCATTCCCGCAATCCTCTCGGGCGCCGACGTCATCGGCTGCGCCCAGACGGGGACGGGCAAGACGGCCGCGGTGGTGCTGCCCATGCTCGACCGTCTGGCTGCACGACCGGGCAAGCCCGCCCCGGGCACCTGCAAGGCCCTGGTCCTCGCGCCAACGCGCGAACTGGCGCAGCAGATCGGGACGGCAATCCAGACCTACGGCGCCAACCAGCGCCTGAGCCATGCCGTCGTCGTGGGCGGCGCCAAGTACGGCCCGCAGATCCAGGCGTTGCGCCGCGGCGTGGACATCCTGGTCGCCACCCCGGGCCGCCTGGAGGACCACATCGAATCCGGCCACCTCGCGCTCGACCGCACCGGGATGGTGGTGCTCGACGAGGCCGACCGCATGCTCGACTTGGGCTTCCTGCCCGCGATCCGGCGCATGCTGGCGCAACTGCCCGCCGCCCGGCAGACCGTTCTGCTCTCCGCGACCATGCCCAGTGCCATCCGCCAGCTTTCCGCGCAGTTCCTGAGCGAGCCGCAGACGATTACGGCCGCCGGGACGGGCGATCCCGCCGCACAGGTCACGCAGGAAGTGCGCATCGTGCCGGCTGCCGGAAAGCGCGCCGCCCTGATGGATATTCTCGGCGGTGACGATGTGGCGCGCTCGATCGTGTTCACGCGCACCAAGCGCGGCGCGGATGCCTTGACCGAGCATCTGGCGGACAGCGGCATCGCCGCGGAGGCGATCCACGGCGACAAGAGCCAGGGCCAGCGCGAGCGCACGCTGCGTGGCTTCCGGCGGGACAAGGTTCGCGTACTGGTGGCCACGGACGTGGCCGCGCGCGGAATCGACGTCCCCGGCGTGTCGCACGTGGTGAACTACGACATGCCGAGCGAGGCGGAATCCTACGTCCACCGCATCGGCCGGACGGGGCGCGCGGGCAACACGGGCAACGCCATCTCGCTTTGCGAGCCGCGCGAGCGCGGCCTGCTGCACGACATCGAGCGCCTGCTGGGGCGGCGCCTGGTCGATCCCGCCGAGTTGCCGGCGCATCCCGCCTCGCGACGCGGCAATGGCCCGCCCGCCAAGCCGGGCCGGGGCAAGGGGCGCGGCGGTCCGCGTCGGGAACGGCGTAGCGCGGCCTAACCGCTTCGGCAAGGTGTCGGCGGGGCGCGCATATCCGCCGACACGGCCGAACCGCGAAAACGCCATGCCCGGGCCTTTGGGTTGTGGCTTGCGCGTCGGGGCGTCGCGTGCGTACGACGTCCATTGATGACCCAACCCTCGGACCCGCACGATAAGCTGTTCCGCGCCCTGCTGGACGACCCGGCGCGGGCGCGTGCGCTGCTGCGCGAGCATCTGCCCGCCGAGCTCGTCGCCGAGCTGGCGGACACGCCGCCCGAGCCGGTCGAGGGCCATTTCGTCGATGCCGCGCTCCAGGGCAGCCAGAGCGACCGGCTGTTTCGTGTGCGGTTACGGGACGGCCG
>CAJXKW010000098.1 GCA_913055855.1 uncultured Limimonas sp.
CGATTCAGCGGCGGTTCGTGCTCGCCGCAGCTCTTGCACGTACATCTCGCGCAGGGATTGCGGTTCCAGGATCTCCACGGCGTCCCCCCAGGTGAAAAGGTGCCAACACATTTCCAGCTCGCCGCAGGCGGTGAAGGTTACGACGACCGCGCCGTCCGGCTGTTCGGTGAGCGTTTGGGTGGGGTGGAACTGATAATTGCGGACGATGTCGGCCACGTCGGGCGCGAACTTCCAGACCACGCGCTTCGGTTCGTCCTGATACACGCCGAAGGCGCGGTTGACGAAGCCCTCGAAGGAAAAGCCGGGTTCGGCCACGACGGGCGCATCAATCGTGTGGACATCGTGAATGTTGGGCAGGCTGTACAGACGCACGCCCGGATCATTGAGGCCCTCGGGCCGGCCCACAATATAGTGGCGATGGCCATGGAGCAGGCCGTAGGGCGAGAGCTCGATCCAGGTGCGCTTGGCCTTGCTGCGCAGGTAATAATCGATCCGGATGCGCTGTCCGGCCTTGAGCGCATGCCGGAGGGTTGCCAGCATCTCCGGGTCGATCCGCGGGCGCGGGCCGGGGCGCGAGATGAAGCCTTCCGCGTCGAGCAGCGCCTCGACGTCCGGCGCCATGCGCGTGAACGCGCTGTCCGGGATGGCCGCGGCGATCTTGTTCTGAACGTCGCGCAGGCGCTGGGCTTCGCTCGCTAGGTTGTGGTGATCGAGCAGGTCGGCCGCCTTCGCCAGCGCCGCGACCTCGTCGACGCTGTAGCCTTCGGGGTCGATGGATGTGCCGGCGGGCAGGCGCCAGCGCTTCGTGCTGTCGTCGGTGTCCACCGCCTCGATGTCGGGGAAAAGATAGGCCACCTCGTTGCGCAGCCGCTCCGCCGTGCGCCGGGAGATGCCGAAGCGGTTCTGGATCTCCGGGATACTGACGCCATAGCGCGAGGCGCGCATCCAGCTCGCGAGTCGGAGGACCTGCTCCGCCTTGCTCATGGGTCGAAAGGAACCCTTGGATGAAACGATTTTACCTTCGCGCGATCCTATGGCGGCGCGCCGGGGTGCGGCAAGCTAGGACGTCGAACATGCCCCGTTGCTGCGTCAAAATTTGACGCTGTGCCATGGCCGACGGCGGCCGCGCGGACAAGGCCCGCCGAGGCGCTTTTTGCGGCGTCCGGGACGGCGAGGGCGGGCGCCTGACCGCGCCGGGGTTCACCACCCACTCCGCCAGAATCTGACGCATAATCGCGGCACCCTTTCCATTGCGGTGGATGCGCGAAACGCCGTGCCGGCGGAACGGCGCGCCGCATCGCCGGCGTGTCGCGAAACATCAAAGGGGGAGTTGGGTGCGATGTCGGTGATCGAATGTGCGGCGTATGGCGGTGAGGCAACGATCGCGGATCGGGCCGTGGGCGCGATAATGGGGCTCGCTGTCGGGGAGGCCCTGGGGGCGTCCGTGGCGTTCACCCCGCGGGATACCCACGCCCCGGTCACGGACCTGGTCGGCGGCGGCCTGTTCGCGCGCGCGGCGGGCGAGTGGGGCGAGCATACCGCCATGACGCTCTGCCTCGCCGAGTCTCTGCGTGCGGCGCCGGATTTCGCGCCGCCGGACTTCATGGACCGGCTCGTTGCGTGGGTGGACCGGGGGATTCCGGGCCTGCGCAGCGGCCCTGTTGAGGTCGGGTACACGACGTCCTCGGCCATCGAACGGTATCGCTGGACGGGCCGGACGGCGGAAACCGAGCCTCGCCCGCGGCCGGTGGATGCGGAATCCCTCATCCGTGTCGCGCCGGCGGCGATCCGGTGGGGTGCGGCGCCGGCGACGGCGGAGAGGGTTGCCCGGCGACAGAGCCGGGTGACGCACGCGGCGCCGGAAGCGCTGGATGCCTGCGCCCTGCTGGCCCGCTGCCTGACGGCCGCGCTGCGCGGCGAGGACCGGACATCAAGCCTCGTGCCCGGCCCGGACCCGTCGTGGTGCGCACCCGTGCGCGGGCTCGCGCAGGGGACGTGGAAGCCCAAGCGGCGCGAACACATCGAAACCGCCGGCAACGCCCTTGATCTTCTGGAAGCGGCGCTGTGGGCCGTTTACCACGCCGAGAGCTTTCCGCAGGCGGTGCTGACGGCCGTCAACCTGGGGAACTTCGCCGACGCCACGGGCGCACTCGCGGGCCAGCTCGCGGGCGCCCTGTACGGCGCGGGCGCGCTGCCCACCCGCTGGCGCCGCACGCTTGTGCAGGAAGATCGCCTGCGTGGCGTTGCCGTGGCGTTGTCGGCGCCCGACGCCGGCCATGCGCCGGGTGTGTAGTTTGCTTGTTCGGCCGGTTCGGACGCCCCGGTGGCCGTCTGCCGTCGCTCGGGGGTCGATGCGCCCGACGCTGTTTCTTGGTGTCGCGCCGCGTAGGCTGCGCTCGCAGGGGGATGTTCGACTCAAATGACGACGCACCAAGATGTAACAAGGCGGATCGGCATCGGTCACCTCAGCCGATGCAGATCTCACCGGTTCACCAGTAAGCCACTCTTGTCCTGATTCGCGTCAGGGTTTATGCTTTTAAGCGATGTTTAGGTTCATCCACACATCCGACTGGCAGATTGGGAAGGTCTTCCGCTTCGTCGACGAAAAGACGATGGGCCTTCTCCAACGCGCGCGGCTCGACGCGATCACGCGGATCGGTCAGCACGCGCAGGCCCAGGATGCGCGCTGTGTGCTCGTCGCGGGCGACGTTTACGACATGGAGGCCCTCGCGCCCCAGTCGCTGATGCAACCGCTCGAGCGCATGCGCGCGTTCGAGGACGTCGCGTGGCACCTGATCCCGGGCAACCACGACCCGCACCGCCCCAATGGCCTGTGGGATCAGCTTACACCCCGTCTGCCGCCCAATGTGCACGTCCATACGGCGCCCGAGCCCGCCGAGATTGGCGACGGCGCAGCGGTATTGCTGCCCGCGCCCCTCCACCGGAAGCAGGCGCTCGAGGACCCCACCGCATTCATGGACGACGCCGAGACGCGGGCGGAGCTCCCGCGGATCGGCCTCGCACACGGCTCGATCACGGCGTTCGATACGGCCGGCACATCGACGCCCAATCTGATCGCACCCGACCGGCCGGCGCGCGCGAACCTTGCCTACCTCGCCCTGGGCGACTGGCACGGACAGAAGCAGATCAACGCGCGCTGCTGGTATGCGGGCACGCCGGAGACAGATGCGTTCGACGTGGACGGGGGCGGCGGCGCACTGCTCGTCGCGCTCGGCGGGCCGGATGACGCGCCAGCCGTGACGCAGCTTGAGACCGGGATCTACACGTGGCAGCCGCGGCGCGTCCACATCGCATCGCACGACGACATCGCGCAGCTCGCAGACACATTGCGCAACGCCGCGACCACCCCGGACCGGCTGCTCGTCGATCTCACGGTCGAGGGAACGCTGTCGCTTGCGGACAGGCGGAGCTTCGAGGAGACGATCGAAACGTCCGTCGCCGCTGCCTTGTGCCACCTGCGCGTCCACGACGCGAACCTCCTGGCCGAGCCGACACGGGCGGACCTGGACAGCATCGACCGGGGCGGCTTTGTCCGGGCGGCGGCCGAGCGTCTTCTGGAACAGGCCGAAACGGGTGACGGCGAGGACAGCAAGCTCGCGCAGGATGCACTGCGCCGCCTCTATCTCGAACACAAGAAGCTCGAAGCAAAGAAGCAATGAAGCTCATCTCGCTCGGCATCAATCAGCTCAAGAAGTTCGATGCGCCGACCCGCCTCGAGAACCTGGATGGCGGTCTCAACGTCGTCATCGGGCCGAACGAGATGGGCAAGTCGACCATTCTCGACGGCCTGCGGGCGGTTCTGTTCGAAAAGCACAGCTCCAAAGCCCAGCCCATTCGCGAGCTGCAGAACGAAGCGAACCAGAGCGCGCCGGTCATCGCGCTCACGTTCGAGCTGGACGGCGCGCGCTATCGCATCACGAAGCGCTTCGTCAAAAAGCCCTACGCGGAGCTTTCATGTCCCGACGGCCGGACGCTGCAGGGCGAGACGGCCGAGGAAGCGCTGCGCGCGAAGCTCGGCTTCAGCGAGCCGAACAACCGGGGCGCGCAGCCGGAGTCGCTCGGCACCTGGAGTGTGCTCTGGGTGCAGCAGGGCCAGTCCTTCGGCGCGCCGGAAATCCCCCACGCCGCTCAGTCCGATCTGCACAGCGCGCTGGAGGCGGAGGTCGGAATGGTGCTGGGCGGCCGGCGGGGGCGGGCGTTGCCGGCCGAGGTCGAGCGTCAGCTTTCTGCGCTCGTCTCGGACAAAGCCCAGAAGCCGCGGGGGCCTTACAAAGACGCGATCGAACACGTCGACAAGCTCGAGGGCGAGCTGGCCGAGCTTCAACAGCGCCGGCACGCGCTTGACACGGAACTCGACGAACTGGAGCGCGCCCAAGCCATCCTTGCCCGCGTGAAGGAGCAGGAAGCGAATGCCGAAGACGATACCAAGCTCGTGCAGGCGCGCGAACAGCGCAAGGCGGTCGAGGAACTCGAGCGGAAGATCTCAGAAGCGGAGCAGCAGCTGAAGCTGCGCAAGGCCGAATGCGACGCAGCCGAGAACGCGCGAGAGCAACGCGAAACCCTCAAGGCGCGTGTGCGCAAGGCGTCGGCGGCGATCGAGGGGGCGGACGAAGACCACCGCCAGGCTGCGGCGGCGGAGGCCGAGACGCGCGCACACGTCGAGAATCTCAGACAGCAGCGCGACGACACCGAGCGCGAGATCGAGCGTCTCGACAAGGAAGTCTCGCGCCAGCGCAAGCTCAGCTACGCCGCGGCTCGGCAGCGCGAGATCGGGCAACTCGAAAACACGCTCGAAAACGCGCAGCAGGCCGAAACGGATCGGCGCGAACTCGAGCGCGCGATCGCGGCGATCCGCATCGACAAGAAAAGCATGGCGGCGCTGCGCGAGGCGTCGAACAAGCTCGAGAACGCGCGGGCGGCGTTACACGCCGTGTCGACCGGGCTCCGCGTCGAGCTGCAGGACGGCGCGCAAGAACGCGTCTGCATCGCCGGCGAGCCGGTCGTCGAGGCGAACACCTATACCCGGATCGTCGAGGCGACGCGGATCGACGTTGCGGGGGTGGGTGCCGTCACCGTCGAGCCCGTCGTCCGGGACCGCGATACCCTCGTCGCGAACCGGGACGCCGCGCAGCAGCATCTCAACGCATTGCTGGAGAAGGTGGGCGCGCAGAGCGTCGACGAGGCAGAGCGACAGCTCGCGCGGAAACAGGATCTTCAGCAGCGCGAGGCGACGGCGCGCAGCCGGGTCGAGGCCTATGCGCCGGCCACAGCCGAACGGAACGCCGGGGCGCAGGCGCTTTCGGACCATATCGCCGGCCTACGGGACGCGCTGCAGCGCGAGCTTGACGACCTCGGCGTCGACGCGCTTCCAGCGCCTGAAGCGGCGGCGGATGCGCGCAAACGCGCTGAAGCGGCGGCGGAAGAGGCCCGTCAGCGGTATCGCGCGATTCGCGCTTCGCTCGAGGGCCCCGAGCATACGCTGCGCGAACAACAGGATGCCCTGGCCGCTGCGAAGACGAATGCCGAAAACGCACGCGCACGCCAGGCCGAGGCCCAACGGGAGCTGGACGCGGCAGAGCAGCAGGCGAGCGACGACGCGCTGGAAAAGCGGCGTCAGGCGGCCGAGGAACAGCGCGATGCACAACACGCGACGCTGGAAGCGCTGAAGGCGCAGCGCGGGACGCAAGATCTCGATCAGATCGACGCGCGCATCACGCGGCTGGAGCAGGCGATCGCGAACCGTCAGCACAAGCGGCAGCAGCTCGAAGTCGACATCAGCCGCCTCAAGGCGTCGATCGAAACGCAGGAAGGCGCGGGTCTGGACGAGGCGATTGCACGCAAGCGCCGGGAAGTCGAGCTCGCCAACAACGAAAAGTCACGCTACGAACACGAGGTTGCGGTTCTGTCACGGCTGCGCGATACGCTGCGTGCGGCGGAATCGGAAGCGAAGGAGCGCTACCTCTCGCCGATCCTCAAGCGCGTGCAGCGCTACCTCCAGCAGCTCTTTCCGCGCGCCGAGATCAAGCTTGACGAAAACCTCGAAATCTCGGGTCTCGTGCGCGAAGACGGGCGCGAAGAACCGTTCCGGAACCTGAGCGCGGGCACGCAGGAGCAGATCGCGGTGCTCGTGCGTCTCGCCTTCGGCGAGATGCTGGCAGAGCAGGGCCGGCCGGCGATGATCGTGCTCGACGACGCGCTCGTTTTCTCGGATGACGCGCGCATCGACAGGATGTTCGACATCCTGAGCGTAGCATCGAAACGGCTGCAGATTGTGATCCTCACGTGCCGCGAGCAGCTCTTCGAGTCGCTCGGCGGCCACAAGCCGTCCCTGGTCGCGGGCGATGGAGAGGAGCTACGGTCGGCGTGAGGGTGTGCCGTCCGGCCACACGGGGAAATGTTTGGCGTTGAGCTGATGACGCGAGGCATACTGGCACCGGCTTTGGGTATTCGGCCATCGGATGATCGAGCTGACCTAAGACCAATCGTTATCCAGCCTGTGTGCGCATGGGCATCGTAACGGGGGTCGCATACAAAACCTGCGCGTGACGTGGGCGGATCGGCGTGTACGCCGAGACCCAGAAATCGATTTATTCCAGCGCCTGAGCGTTCAGAGCGGCATGATCACCCACTGCCGCTTGATAGTCCAGGGAGCCGTGTCGGTGGCTTGGGGCATGAAGCTGATGGAGGGTCCATGAAACAGGCGTTTGCCGTCATCGGTGCGCTCGTCGCAGCGACAAGCGTGACTGCAAAAGCTGACGAAAACCTCGTACTTCTAAGTCCGTGTTTTGAGGGGACGATCTCCTCCTGGGGAGACAAGGTGCAGGTCTACAGCATCCAGATCGCCGGGAATGTAAGCGTCGGTGAACTACGCTGCCTTTTGCCGGAGAACGTTGATGTTCAGCCTTTTCTCATCGGCGATCACGGAATTAGCTATCCTTCGAAGTTCGACCATAGTCTGCTTGGCGATGGACCACCGAGACCGCTCAAGGAGGCTGCCATTCGAGCGGGCGAAACGTTTATGGTCGTCACAGCGCCGAGCAGCGACATTGGCATTAGCCGCGCCCGCCCTCTAAATGGCGGCCAAGCCCTTATTGAAGTTGGCGAACTTACACGCGAAAACATGTTTATATTAAATACAGAATCCAAAAAATCGAGTACTTGACGAATGGACACGTTGAGCTGATAGAAGATGGCTTTCGCGTTGAAGATCGAAAATCATATTTCAATGAGGTAGGCGGTGCGTTTTGGTTTGACGCGATTCTCAACAGTGATGGGAAAATCGTCGATATTGTGACGCCAGCGACCGGAAATGTCTGTATGAACCGTAAAGAGCTGCCCCGGCGCTCGTCACTTGATTTGGATAACGTAACAAGCAAGACGGTTTGCGTTAGAAGGTAAATTCCGAGCGAACCGGCCGACGGCTGCGAAATCATAAGCGCAATTCTACATAGGTGTGGATAATGTTCGTGTGAACAGCCTTCCCCGCGCAGGGCGGGTAGCGCATACAATGGTTCCAGACTCGCCGCCGCGGCCCACGTCTGCCCTCGGTGCGGGCCCGGTGAAATCCGGCTACCACACTGGACACACCGGACATACTGGACACTCTAGGCACTCTGACCACATAGTGGCAGGGCGCATGGAGGAGGTGATCATGGGCGAGAACGCGCTACAGGGTCTACGCCTGTCGGAAGCCGGCAAGCGGTACCTGGACAAGCACCCCGGGAGGGCGCATCGCATCGCGAGCGAGGCTATTGAGGCCGAGGCGCGCCGCGAAGCTGGAACGAACGAGATTCCTGAGACCCTGAGACCTTTCGTGCGCGAACGCGAGGATGGCCCCGAGATTATCTCCTTGAGCGAAGCATCCCGACGTCTTTCGGTCACGCGGACCACGCTGTACGATTGGGTTCGAAAGCGCCGACTGCTGGCCTGGAAGACCAGCAAACGCGGCCTGAAGATCCCCGCCGAGCAGATCCTGGGGCCTGAACGGATCGTCGACGGCATCGACCAGGTATGGGCAATCCTCGTGGACCCGGAGCTGGTCTGGGTGTTCCTCAGCGAGGAGCAGCCCTTCGAGGATGAGGTGGCGCGGCCGATCGACAAGCTGAAGGCCGGACAGATCGACGACGTGGTCGGTGCCGCCCGTGCCTACGGATCAACGCCGGCGTGACCATCGCCTATCCGCGCGAGCGCGTCGAAGATGTCTTGCTGGACGCGCCGCTTCCGCCGTCCGTGCGGATTTTCCCCACGCGGCATCGGTTCACCCCGAAAGGCGTGGGGCCGAGCGATTCCAGGTTTGCTGGGCGCGCAGATCCGTACAGCGTGCTGTATGCCGCGCCGGACTTCGCGACGGCCTTCGTTGAGGTCGTAATCCGGGACCGTTTCGCAAAACGTGTCGGCGATCGATCCGTTCACTTGGCGGAACTCCGAAATCTCTCGTTCACGGTGATCAGATCGGGGAGCGCCGTTCTGAGATGGCTGGATCTGCGCGATGACGGGTGCCTCAGGCTCGGCGCCCCCACGGATGCGGTTCGTGCCCGACATCACGCCGCCGGCCGCGCGCTCGCGCGGAGTATTCACGCCAGGCATCCGGACATCGATGGCATCCTGTTTCCCGGGCGCTTGACCGGCTTCAATGTCTACGCGGTTTTCGACCGCGCCCTGGGGCGGGTTGAAGCGGACACCGCGGCACCGCTCGCAACACATCCCGATCTCCCTGATGCGCTGCGAAGGTACGATATCTGGATAGATCATCCGAAGACGTGATCCGGTCGCCGCGGCTGTGCCGCAGTACAGTTATGCGCTTTCGCGTGTCGCAGCCTCAAAGAGCGCGGCGTAATCGCTTTCGGTTTCCTGCGGCACCAGCAAGCCCTGGGACATCTCGCGCTTGCGCTGGAGCAGGGCGTGGAGCTTCAGGTCGAAGGACTGCTCGCCGATCGCCGGGTGCCGGGCCATGGGGCAGTAGACCGTGACCGGCTTGTCCTGTCCGATGCGGTAGACGCGGTCGTTGCACTGGTCCTCCACGGCCGGGTTCCACCAGCGGCTGAGGTGGATGACGTGGTTCGCCGCCGTCAGGGTCAGGCCCACGCCCGCCGCGCGCGGGGCCAGCACCATCACGTCGAAGCCCGCGCCGGCGTTCTGGAAGGCGTCGACGTGCGCCTGGCGCCTGGCCGACGGGGTCTGGCCGTTGATGACGCGCGGGGTCTGGGCGAGGCCGTAGCGCACGCGCAGGATGTCCGTGACCAGCTCCTGCATGTCGCGCGTCTCGATGTAGACCAGCGCCTTCTCCCCCTGGCGGTACACCCCATCGAGGGCGGCGATGGCCTGCTGCAGCCGCGCGGATTCCTGCACGTAGGCGTCGTAGGAGGCCGTCAGGCCCAGCACCTCCCCGGGATCGCGCGGATGCAGCGAGGTGCCGCGCATCTTGTGCAAGACGGAAAGCATGCTCTTCCGGTTGGCGCCACTCTCGCGCGCCTCGCGGAGCAGGTCCTCGTAGGCGCGCGCCTGGGTCTCGGGCATGTCGGCGGGCAGCTCGCGGGTCTCGCGCGGTGGGAGCGCTTTGCCCAGATCCACGTTGTCCTTCATGCGGCGGAGCATGACCGGCGTGCCATGGCTGTCGTCGGTCATGACGCGGTGCAGCGTCTGTAGGCTCGCCAGATCGTCGGCCTGGTAGGTCTGGGTGAACGTGTGCAGGTCGCCCAACAGGCCCGGATGAAGCCGGTCCATGATGGACCAGAGGTCGGTCAGGCGGTTTTCCACCGGCGTGCCCGTGAGGCCGAGCGTGAATTCGGCGTTGAGCGTCTTGGCGGCGTGGGTGTTGATCGTCGTGGGCGTCTTGATCTTCTGGATTTCGTCGAAGATGACGAAAGCATAGGGGATTGCGGCGAAGCTGAAGTGATAGTTCGCCAGGGTCTCGTAGGTGGTCAGGATCCAGGAGGCCCGGCGCAATTCCTCGCGGTCCAGCGCGGCGCCGCCCGCGTCGATGTCGCGGGTATGCCCGGTGCGGACCTGCTTGAGGCCGCTGCCGTAGAGTTCGCGCGGCGGCCCGAGACCGCCGCCGTCGAGATGCTTGTCGTGCTCGGCGCGCCATGTCTTGAGCAGGGCCGTGGGCGCGACGATGAGGATGGGGCCGCGCTGGCTTGGCGCGCGCTGATGATGCTCGTCCAGCCAGGCGGCGAAGGCCAGCGCCTGGAGCGTCTTGCCCAGGCCCATGTCGTCGGCGAGCAGCACGCCCGGCCGGCCCAGCCGCCAGCTCCTGACCAGCCAGGCGAAGCCTTCCTGCTGGTGCGCCAGCAGCTTGTTTGGGTCGATCAGGCGCCCGGGCGGACTGAGCGGCGCATGCGGCCGGCGCGGCGTCAGCCCGAGCTGATAGCTCAGCTCCTCGAGGTTGTCGTCGATCTGAATGACATGACGTCGTGGTTGTCCGCCTCTTGCGCCGCTTGCCGCCCCACCGTATCCGCCGCTTTCGTCGGGGCTGGTCGGCGTCAGCTGTTCGGCGACAGACTCCAGGTAGCCGATCGCGCTGTCGGTCTCGGCGGAGACCGGAATCGCGTCCGCCTCGTCGAAGCCGAAGCTGCTTTCTTGCGCCTGCACTGCTTCGTCGTAGCGCCGGCGCAGCTCGCCCACGCGCTCCGGCTCCAGTTCGACGACCTTGCCGCCGATCTGCAGCCCGAGCTTTTCCGGCATCCAGCTACTGCCGCCCTTGGGCATCCAGGGCAGGACCTTGGGTTCCCAGAGCTGGATGCCCTTCACTCGGTCGGCGTACTGTTCGGTCTCGACGAAGAGCCCGACGGCGTCCGGCGAGTCGGCGGGCAGGCCCAGGCGCTCTGCGATCGCGGCGCGCGGATTGCGGACGAATTCGCGTTTCTCGGCCGTCGGGGCGCGCTGCTTTTCCTTGACCACGTCGAGGGCCTGGCGAAGCGGTTCGTCCAGGACCACGTACTGGTTGCGCTGCAGCGGATAGGCCCAGCGGGTTTCCGTGTCCGGCCCGAAGCGCTTGTTTACGAAGGTCTCGTGGGCGTCCCGGGGCAGCAGGGCTTCGCCCTCGTCCGCGAGGTCGTCGACTCCGTGACCGCCGGCCTCTTCGTCGTCGACCTCCTCGTTATCCGGCTCACGCCGGCCGTCCGCATGCCGATGGCGGCCGAAGAGCACCGGCTCGAAGCCGATGTCGTCGGCGCGCATGTCCACGGAAAGCGAAAATGCGCCGGCGTGCAGGATCTGGAGATCGGCGAGGTAGCCGTCGGGGCGGACGCGCTCGCCCGTGGCGCGCTCCAGCGCGTCCTGAATGGGCGCCCAGGCCGCCAGCCGGTCCGCGCGCTCGCGCGTGTCGGCTGAGCGGAAGGTGTCTACGGCCTTCGCGACGTCGAACAGGGTCTTGGGAAGGCGGTACCAAGTCTCACCCACGTGGCCCAGCGCGCCCCGGCGCACCAAGCGTTCCTTGACCGTGCCGTGGCGCAACCAGCGCAGCGAGATGTCGAAGTCCGCCTGATCCAGAGTGCCGTGACTGTTCAGCGAGAGGGCGTGGGGCAGGACCGGCGGCAGATCCAACTCGCGGGCTTGTGCCTCGCTGAGCGCGGCGACTTCGGCGTGCGGCACGGTCACCGCCTGACCGTCGGATGTGGCGCGCTCGCGGTCGAGCCAGTGCCGGAGCAGACCCACGCCGGGCATCTCGCGATCCCCCGGCCAGTCCGCGACGGATACGGCCTTGTTCTGCCGCAGCAGGCCGCGGCGGTGAAGGGTGAAGACGACGCCGTTCTCCGTCGGCTGTTTCTGCCACTGCAAACTCATCGTTTCGTCACCTGAAAATCCCGTTCCGAAACCGAGACGCCGATCTTGTCGCGGATGAAGTTTGCGATCCGCCGTTGCCACTTATAGGTGTCGGATCCGTCGTGGCGAACGGAGATGCCGCCTGTTGGGGCGTTCCCCGGCGCCAAATCGCCGGAGCGATAACTTGCCTGATAAAGCCTGGGTGCAGTTTGGTCGCCTTGCGGCCAAATAATGCAGCGTCCGTTGTGGCTCCAGTCGCAAATGGTGAGGTTGCCGATGCGCATCAAAAGAACGGCGTGACCCTGTTCGACCAGTTTACCGCGCTGTTCGAGGGTTCCGAAACTCGCCTTCCGGCCGAAAACCCGGCGCGCTTCGCGTTCGCCGGCCGGGCCGAAGGCGACCCAGGCTTCTTCCATGAGCCCGGCGTCGTAAAACGCCTTCCAGAAGGCGCGCCGGTAGATCCAATGGCTCGGCTGGGCGTTGTGGTCGACGATGTCGAGGAACTGGCGCAAAGACTCGCCGGTCAGCCACTGCCGCACCCGGTCGCGCTCTTCGGGGACCTGAAGCCAGTTCTGCGCGTAGAGCCGCGGGTCGTGGAGGCGGTCCAGCAGCGTGTTGAGGATGGCCTGACGCAGCTCCGGTTCGGGATGGCGTTCCAGGAACGGCCCGACGAGCGTCCGGGCCAAGGCGATGGGAGCCCCGGCAAAGCGCGCTTCGTCGCGTTTGTAGGCCCAGTGGTCCGCGCGGGCGACGGCTTCCTGGTCCTTCGACCGGGTGAGGTCGTCGCCGATCTGCGCCATCCCCCGGCGGGCTGCTTCGGCGGCAAAGCCTGCGGTCAGAGTGTCGCCCGTGAGGCCATAGCTTTCCAGGATCTCGCCCGGCGTGGCCTCTCGAATCAGGGCCCGCTGCGCCAGATGATCCGGGCCATGCTTGGGCTCGAACACGTCGATTTCGTGGGAAAGGTCCGCAATGCCCGGGCTCGCCCTCGCTGCAAGATGCTGCAGCGATCGGCCCACCAAGCCGACACCCGGTCGATCCGGCTTGTAGTGGCGCAAGTAGGCGACGGCGAGCGTGTTGATCAGGCTCCGGCGGCCGCGTTCGGCGATGGTCTCGACGATGCGCCGGGCGGCCGCGGTGTCGTACTCGGCAATGGGCTCGCGGCCGGCCCAGAGGCAGTGCGGCGCATATTTCAGCTCGCGTCGCCGAAGCGCTCGGGCGCCTTCACGATGGACGGTCTCCCGGATGCGTGTGGCAATCGCGTCCAAATCCGGCGGTTCCCGGGCAACGCCGGCCAGCGCATGGCGTTGTGCGACCTCACTGGCGGCCCGGTTGCACCGCGGCTCCGTCGGCAATGCCGGGGCAGGGGCGGCCGTGTCGAACTCCCGCCCGACCGATTGGAGCCGGTTGCGTAAGCTCATCGCCCCTCGTGAATGCTTTGCAGGCGCTGCTCGATGCGCTTGAGCGCGCTTTCGTAGTTGAGGTTCATGACGAAACGCAGGTCGATGCGCCGGTTGCGGCGCAGCTCCACGGCCGTATTGCCCTGGACGACGGGCCGGTTTTCGCCGTAGCCGGCGACGCTGAACAGGTATTTGCCTTCATCGTTGCGCAACTTCGTCGCCACGTCCGCTTCGGCGTTGAGGGCGCGGAAGGTGTTGATGGCGCGGTCCGCCGACAGGTCCCAGTTGTAGTCCTGGTTACCCTGCTTGTCCGTGTGCCCTTCCAGAAAGACGGCCTCCAGCCGCAAGCGCGAGGTGCGCTCGCCGGGGCAAGTGGCTTTGGCCTGAAGCGCATCCGGCACGCGCGTGTAGCAGGGCAGAACGACGTCCAGGACCTCGGCGAGGTGGCCGACGGCGTCACGGCCTTCCTCGTCGAGGGTGCGTTCGTTGCTGGCGAAAAGAAGCTCGTCCGGAAGCTGGAGCACCCCGCTACCCTCGCGCAGGATGACCTCGATGCCGCGTTTGGCCAGCCGGGATTCGATGTCCCGCAGCATTTCGGTGCGTTCGTTCTCCAGCCCGCGCAGCCGGCTCACCTCTTCCTGCACGGCCTTGACGCTTTCCAACACGTCCGCCCGCGTTGCCTCGGTTTCGGCCTGCTCGTCCTTCAGCATCAGGGCGAAGGCCATCAGCATGATGATGAAGATGAACAAGAGCCCGACCATCACGTCGGTCATGGAGACGAAGTAGCTCTCCTCCGCCTCCTCGCGCTGGTTCTGCGGTGCGCCCCATTGGTCGGTGATCATCGCGCGTGCGCTCCGTCACCGCCGCCATTGGGCTGGGCCGCCTTGGCCCAGCGCTCCAGGGTCTCGTTCAGGTCGTCGGTGGTCTCCGATATGCTGGAAATCGTGCCGTTGAGGTTGTTCGTGGCCTGGGTGAAGCTCTGGTCGAGTTCCTTGACGAATTCCTGAAGGCGACGCTGCTGGGTGTCGACAGCCTCGGTGATCTT
>CAJXKW010000099.1 GCA_913055855.1 uncultured Limimonas sp.
GGACACGCTTGCGGCGTAGTCACCCGGAGCGACAATCGGACAGGGCGCAGAGTCATCCGCCGGGCCACTTTGGGCCACGGTTCCGGTGGTCCAGAACAGGCAGCAGGTCCAAACGAGGAGGCAAAAATAGAGTTTGTAGCGCACGATCAGTGCTCGCAGTGATTAGAGGTACAAAGGGGGCAACGCGACATCGAGCTCGTTTGCCACGCCCCAGGGCCCGCTGCCGAGGTGGCAACGCATTGCGCTCACCAGCCCGCCAGCAGGCCCTGGGACTGCATCAGTAGAGGCCGCCCATGTTTGCGGCTGAGTGCAAGGTTTGACTGAAAAAGACGATACGCCCCAAAAGTTCTCCAGCAAGGAGCACGAACGGCAACCACAAGGGGATCGACCGGGTCTTGGCCAGGACGGCCAGCGGCAGCGCCAAACCGACCACGATGCGCAACCAATAAATCCAGGAACCGATCCAGGCCTTGCCGGTCAGGGCCATAACCGTGCCCCCGGAGAGCCAGACGCAGGGCACGATAAGGTAGACCACCAGCGCGGTTATCAGGCTCACGGTCAGAATCCGTGTCAACATGGGACGCTTGGATTCCGGAGTGAAGTAGACGCCAAACCCGGAACCGAGGATGCAGACCGTGAATAGGAAAAAGACAAAAGGCAGGACATTGTTGATGGCCGGATAGCTCGGCGGTGCATAGGTCATCCCGGTAAACAACAAGGTCAGCAGACCGGCGGCCACTGCCAGAGCGGCCAGAATCGGATTGGCCTGTTTGCGGGCGCTCAACCCGGTCAAGACCGTCAGAGCCAGAAAGATGCCGACCCCGAGGGCTTCGCGGCCGAGGTGCGTTTGCACGATCCCCTGGTCGGCCCCGAGGCGGCCCACCGCGTCTTCGGCGACCACCCAGTGGTGGCAGACGCCTATGCGGCCGCTGAAGGTGCGGATGTGCTGTGCTTCGCCTGTGGGCACGCGCCGCTAAAAGCGTTGGATCTGGACAGGCTTGCGGCGAACGTGCGGGCGCCCTGTCTCTTCGTCGACGGCCGGCGGTGTTTCGAGCCGGCACGAGTCGAGGCGGCCGGGTTCAGCTACACGGATGTGTAACGGCGCCCATTGGTTGACGGATTGAGGAGGACCTGTGCGGGGAACCTACGCGATCATCGGCGGTGCCGGTTTCGTCGGGACGAATCTGGCCCTGGCGCTGTTGGCCCGCGGCGACGCGGTATCCTGCCTCGATCATCCGGGTGCCGCGGAAAGCCCCAATGTGACGGCAATGCAGGCATATCCGGGGTTTCGGTTCGTGGGTGGCGATGTGTGTGACGCGACCTGCGTTCGCGATTTCCTCGACGGCGAATTCGACGCCGTTTTCCATCTGGCCAGCGTGGTCGGGGTGCGGAACTACCTTCGGGATCCGATGCGCTTGATCGAGGTCAACATTACGGGGACGCGCAACGTTGCGCAGATCTGCGCGGCGCGCGACTTGCGTCTGGTTTTTACCAGCACGAGCGAGGTTCTTGGCCGCAATCCGGATGCGCCCTGGGCCGAAGATGCCGACCGTGTTTACGGTGCCCCCACGGTGGACCGCTGGGCCTATGGCACATCGAAAGGGCTCGCAGAGCACATGCTCAACGCCATGGTCCCGGATGGGCTTCGCGCCTCCATCGTTCGTTTCTTCAACGTCTACGGCCCCTACCAACAGCCGTATTTTGTGGTGAGCAAGTCGCTGCAGCATGCGATGCGGGGGGAGGCCCCCCTGGTCTACGACAGCGGCAAGCAAACGCGCTGCTTCACGTACATCGGCGATGCGGTCGAGGCGTGTCTGGCGATAGCGGCGACCCGGGCGACGATCGGTGGAACCTATCACATCGGTAGTCGGTTTGAGTGGACGATCGCCGATATCATCGCGGTTATTCAGCGGGTGACCGGGAACACCCATGCGGCCGAGAGGTTCGACACCGGTTATGCCTATGGGACGCGGTATGAGGATATCGAACGCCGCGTCCCGGACGTGAGCAAGATCCAGCGCGACACGGGCTGGACGGCGCGCACGGACGTCGAGACCGGCATCCGACGATTTCGCGATTGGGCTTACCAGAATGCCTGGTGGATGAACCTGGACAACCGCGTCGTATAGCCTGCGATGCGGATGGGGCGCTGAATCGCACGGTTCTTAGAATATAGAGCAAGTCGGCGGGTCCCATTGGCGACAGAGTCGGTCTTGTCGTCGGTGAGGATGTTACCGGTTGCTCGCGCGTTCGCAAACGACAACCGAACCCGAACGTGATCAATAGTCCGGGAACAGGCTGTAGAAGTTTTGAAACGTATTCTGGACACGTTCCTGCTGTTGCGGGGACAATTCCTCTTTCCATCGGCCAAGCTTGCCCGACTGGATGTGTCCCGGCGCAAGCAGACTATCCTGATGTTCTTGGCCTTCAGAAATTTCCTGAATAATTTTTTGGTTCCGAGAAATATCGCACGCCTCGATGATTGAGTGAATGTCGCCAAAGTTTAGTATTTTACCCATTTCCCTGCCGAGCTGAAAGATGAATGCTTCCGGGGCTTTCTGTAAGAGTGCATATGGGACGATACGTATGTTCGAATCGTTGACGGCTTTTTGAAATTGATTCATAGATGCCGTGGCCATTCGCAGCGCTTTTTCAAAATCGATATCACGCCACCGCATTTGTGATACCAGAATATCCCCGGGATCTCGAAATGCGTACCAAACAATGGCCTGACCATTTTTGGCAACTTCCTGGACAAGCGGAATGACGGCATGAAAATGAACCACCGTGTTTTCGCCGAGACAATGACTGAGGATGGCCTCGCGGACTTCTTGAGGGGAATTTGCGTTGACGGTGCGGTAGGTTTCATCCGTGTGCCCCAGAACGCCTTGAGCCAAATGGGTTAGCCAAGTCGTTCCGGATCTTGGTGTTCCCCCGGTCAGAACCAGCATCTGCCCATCTCCGAATCGCTGGCGCACACGCGTAGCCGATTGAACAATACGGAAGGTGCCTGAATGGTCCTACGCCACCACACCACAACGTATCATGAGGTTTGACCCTGTAGAACGGGCACGTTGCGGTTTTCAAGCGTTCCGCCAAAACGACGCCGCGAGCGATCGCCGCGGGGAACTGCGATGCCCTGTGACCACCCCCCGGAGCGGAGCGCAGTGGTTTTCGAAACCTTTGCGCCGGTAGTGGATCCGGTTGTCCGGACTCGTCGCGCTATATGTCGGCATTCGTGTTTGACGCTCGATCGTTTCGTGTGTTGGAATGTTCGTGATATGTTCCACAGGTCAGCGGAAGATCGGGATGACGACCCAGATGCTCACCGCGCGTCAGGAAGCGTTCTGCCGGCTCTTCGTTGCCGGGGCGGGGTCGGCCGCCGAGGCCGCGTGCCAGGCCGGCTATGCCGCGCACACCGCGCGCGCCCAGGCGAGCCGGCTGCTCCACACCCCGGCGGTGAGCGCGCGCATCGACGCGTTGCGCGCCGACGCCGAACAGGCGCGCGCCACCTTGTGCGCCCGGCTCATGGCGGAGACCCGACGTCTTGCGGAGCGCGCCGAAGCGGAAGGCAAGCTGAGCCTCGCCATGCGCGGCGTCGCCATGCAGATGCAGCTGGTCAAGCAGTTCGGTCTGCCCGCCATGCCCGAAGATACGGCCGAACGCACCGTGGCCGGTCTGGACGCCGAACCGAGCGAGCTGTGCGGGGACATCGCCGTGGGCGAACCCGGCCCGGACAGCGCGAGCGCCGCACCCCCTGAGGTCGTGGCCACGACCGAGGCACAAGGCGCGACCTTCATCCCGGCCTGGGTCGCCGCCGCGCTGCGCCGCTGCGTGGCGACGCATGTTGACGGATGTGCACGCGCGGCTTCAGGCGGGATGGAAACATCGACGGGCGAGCCGGCGTTGAACGAAACCGATCGCTCCGGTTTGCGTGTGGGGAACGACGGGGCGCGCGTCCCGCGGGCGGCCGAGCCGGCATCGCATGCGATGCGCGTCACCAATGGCGCGACGGCCGCGGCACTGCGCGGCCTGGTGTTGGCGGATGTTGACGGATGTGAACGCGCGGATGCGCCCGCTGGAGGCAACATGCGGGCGTCGAAGGGCGTGGTGCGCGCGCCGCACACGCCCGCGGTCGCCGCCGCGTGCCGGTCGCCCGGCGAACGGGCCCAGCCGGCCCGGTCCGGATGAGTCCGGGTGACCGCATAGCGGGCACGGCGTCGGTTACGCTCGTCGTGCCGACCCTGAACGCCGTTCGGGGCGATTCCGCGTGGCCGGGGCATCTCGTGGCGGGCGCCCGCGCCGCCGGTGTCGCCGAGATCGTTGTCACGGACGGCGGCTCGACGGACGCCACGTGCCGGATCGCCCGGGAGCAGGGCGCTCGTGTCCTCGCCTCGCCGCGCGGCCGCGGGCCGCAGCTCGCCGCCGGGGCGCGTGCCGCCGATAGCCCCTGGCTGCTCTTCCTTCATGCGGACACACGGCTACAGCCGGGTTGGGAATCGGCGGTGGCGGCGCACATGGCCGATCCGGCGAACCGGCACGTGGCGGGCGTGTTCCGGCTCGCCTTCGACGCCGATTCCCCGGCCGCGCGGCGCACGGCGGCGCTGGCGAATTGGCGCACGCGCCGCCTGGGGCTGCCCTACGGCGATCAGGGGCTGCTCATCTCGCGGGACCTCTACGACGCCGTGGGCGGCTACCCCGAGATCCCGCTGATGGAGGACGTCGCCATGGCGCGCCGGCTGGGCCGGCGGCGCATCCGCATGCTGAACGGCACGGCCGTCACCAGCGCCGACAAGTACCGCCGCGACGGCTGGTGGCGCCGCTCGGCCAGGAACCTTACCCTGTTGTCCCTGTATTTCCTTGGCGTGCCGCCGGAACGGCTGGCCAGGCTGTACCGATGACCCTGACGAACCACGTGGTGATCTTCGCCCGCGCCCCGCGCCTGGGGCAGGGCAAGCGCCGGCTGGCGCGCGAGGCCGGCGATCTCGCCGCGCTGCGCTTCCACCGCCTGAACACCGCGCGCCTCCTGCACCGGCTGGCGGGCGACCCGCGCTGGCGCACCTGGCTCGCGGTGACGCCGGACACGGCCGCCACGGACCGGCGCGGCCTCTGGCGCACGCGCGCCGGGATCATCCCGCAGGGCCGGGGCGACCTGGGCACCCGCATGGCCGCCGCCATGGCGAATCGCCCGCCGGGCCCGGTGGTCGTCGTGGGCAGCGACATCCCGGACGTGCGGGCGCACCATGTCGCGCGCGCCTTCCGGGCGCTGGGCGACCACGATGCTGTTCTCGGGCCGGCGGCCGACGGCGGTTACTGGCTCATCGGGATGCGCCGCCGCCCGGCCTTCCGGCCGCCCTTCGCCGGGGTGCGCTGGGGCACAGCGCACGCGCTGGCCGACACCCGTGCCAACCTGCGCCGGCAGCGGCAAAGCGTCGCCCTACTGGACGAGCTGGCGGACGTGGACACGGCCGCGGATCTGCACGCCCGCTTATGGCGGTGACGGTGTCACGCGATCGTTTGGTCGCGATCCCGCACCCAGCGCGCTGCCGCGTCGTCGTCCTCGGTGCGCGCGTCCACCCAGCGGCCGCCGTCGGCCGTTTCCTCGAACTTCCAGAAGGGTGCGCGCGTCTTCAGCCAGTCAATCAGGAACTGGCCGGATTCGAACGCGGCCTGCCGGTGTGCGCTCGCGGTGGCGACGAAGACGATGGCCTCGCCCGGTTCCATCCGGCCGTAGCGGTGGATCACCCGGCTCGCTTCCAGGGGCCAGCGGTCGTGCGCCTGCCGGTCGATCTCGGCGAGCATGCGCTCGGTCATGCCCGGATAGTGCTCCAGGGTCATGGCGGACAGGCTGCCGGGCGGCATGTCGCGCACCAGGCCGACGAAGCTGCACACGCCGCCGATGGCGGTGCCGCCGTCGCAGATCGCCGCGAGTTCCTCACCCGGGTCGAAGGGCGTTTCCTGCACGCGGATCATGGCGCCTCAGCCTCCGGTCACGGGCGGGAAGATGGCCACTTCGTCGCCCGCGGCTACGGGGTCCTCGGGGGCGGCAAAGGCCTGGTTCACCGCCACCCGGATGCGTGCGCGGTCGGCCAGCGCTTCGCCGTGCCCGGCCGAACGATCGGCCAGCCAGTCCAGGAGCTGCTGCACCGTCCCGACCTCGGCGGGCGGTTGGAGATCCTCCTGGCCCGTGCCCACGGCATTGCGCACCCAGGCGAAATACAGAACCTTCATGGCGCCACCTCGCTGAAGGGCATGAAGGCGATCATGTCGCCCTCCGCAATGGAGGTGGTGTCCTCGGGCAGCTCCACCAAGCCGTCGCTCGCCACCAGCGAGGACAGGATGCCCGAGCCCTGGCGCTCGAACTTTTCCGCGCGCCAGCCGGTTTGTGGATCGGCCACGAGGCGCGCGCGCAGCCATTCGCGCCGGGCCGGCTTCTTTTTGTGGGAAAAGCCGGCGGGGACGCGGTAGGTGGCGGGGCGTTCGGGCGCGGCGCCCATGAGCGCCAGGATCAGCGGGCGCACCACGTTGATGAAGGTGACCATGACGGCCACCGGGTTGCCCGGGAACCCGGCGAAGGGCACGCGCCCGACCTGGCCGAGCGCGATGGGCCGGCCGGGCTTGATGGCGAGCTTCCACATGTGGATCTGGCCCTGCGCCTCGACCGCATGGCGGACGTGATCCTCCTCGCCCACGGAAATGCCCCCGGAGGTGACGATAAGATCGGCGCGCTGCGCGGCCTCGGCGAGGGCGGCGACCACGGTGTCGTAGGTGTCCGCCAGGATGCCCATGTCCAGCACGGCGCAGCCCTGCGCGCGCAGCAGGCCGGCGATGGTGTGCCGGTTGGAATCGTAGATGCACCCCGGCGCGAGCGCCGTGCCCGGCTCGCACAGCTCGTCGCCGGTGGAGAACACTGCCACCCGCAGCCGGCGCGACACGGCGAGCTCGGCCCGGCCGGCGGCGGCGGCCTGGCCCAGGTCCTGTGGGCGCAGGCGCCGCCCCGCGTGAAGCACGGTATCCCCGGCGCGGATGTCCTCGCCCGCCTTGCGCCGGTTGTCGCCGCGCCGGACACCGGGAGGGACGACGACGTGGCCGCCCTCTTCGCGCGCATCTTCCTGCATGACCACGGTGTCCGGGCCGGTGGGCATGCGCGCCCCGGTGAAGATGCGCACGGCTTCGCCGCGCGGCTGCGGCCGGTCGAGGGGGTGCCCCGCCGTAACCCGTGCACCAACGGGCAGGCGCGTGTCGCCGTCGGGATCGAGATCGTCGAAATGGATCGCGTAGCCGTCCACGGCCGAATTGTCATGCGGCGGCACGTTGCCGGCTGCAACCACGTCCGCGAGCAGGATCCGCCCCAGCGCGTCCCGAAGCGGCACCGTTTCCGCCTCGGTCACGCGTGTGGTGCGCGCGGCGATCTCCGCCAGCGCCGCGTCGGTGCGCATGAGCTCGCCGCCGTGGGCGAAGCAATCGTCGGTGAGCTGGGGCATGGCGATCCGACCCGTTCCGCGCCCTGGCGCAATGCCGTGTTACCCGGTCTGCGCGTGGTCGTCACTCGCCTGCAGCGTCAGCGCGCCCGCCGGGATTTCCTGTTTCTCGGTCTGAACGCTCACGGAGATGGTGACGGGCTCGGACACGGTCAAATGCGTGAAACGCCGGTGGAGCTCGAGGGTTCGAAGCTGTTCTGCCGTTTCGTCCGTCTGATCGGGTTGCCGCAATTCTGCGAGCGTCGATGCCGGAACCGGGAGGGTTTCATCTTCCACGCCAGGAACCTGGATTGTGACGGCGAGCTGGTCAGGCGTGTCCCGCGCCGGAAAGCGCAGGATCGTAACCGCGAAGAGTTCTGGGATGTCGAACGGGTAGCGCTCTCCCAGAAGCCGACTCTCGTAAAGGCCGATCAAACTTCGCTGGCCGCCCATTTCATGGCGAACATCGTCGCAAAAAAGCGCGATTGCCGAAATCGTCATCAGTGCGCGTGCTTCACATGTTCGTCGGCGGCCCTCACGATCCACGCTGATGGGCCGGGCCGTTGCGCGGGCTTCTCGTGTTCGCGCCTCGCGCGTTGCTTGCCCGGTGTTTCCCACGTATACAGGGCGTGGTCCGCCTGACCGATTTCCGCGAGCGGCCGGATGTGCACCTCGACACGCGCATCCATGGCCCGGGCGATGTCGCTCACCCAGTCGAGGCTGACGTTTTCTTCGCCCTTGAGACGGCGCGAGATGGTGCCCGGGTCGACGTCCAAGCGCGCAGCGATGTCCTTTTGCTTGATACCTTCTTCCTTTTTGCGCCGACGGAACAGCGAGCGCAATTCGTCGAAAAGCGCGTTCCGCAAGCGCGCGCGGAACATAGCCTTATCGCCCTCGCGGAGGCGGTCCAGGCGAGGCGTCCGGCTCTCCGTGACGGTGTCAGTCGTCGAGGTCATCGCGTGCTCCGTGCGAGATCTGCGCATGGATGTCGGAGGCATTGACGTAGGGCAAGTGAGCAAAGTTCCGATCGCGTTGGCGGATTGCTTTGTCACGCGCTCGGTCATATGCATCCCGCCCTCGCTCCAACTTGTCGAGCTCTGCGCGCGGTGCGATGTGCGAGGCGATAAAGATGTCCCGTTGGCCGAACCAACCGAGCACTCGCACCTGCGGATATTCGATGACGCGCAACGCCCATATACGGTCGTCTTTCGGCGACAGGCATTTCAGATGCACATTCTCTTCCAGGAGGCCGCCGCCGACAAAGCGCTCCAGTGCCGCCCGCGTGTTCATCAGCATGTCCGTGCCCAGTTCGGCGGTCCGTTCCGCGTCCGGTGGGCATTGTTGCCAGGCCTCTTGCGTCATCAGAACCGTTCGCCGGGCCACGAAGTCCGGCTCCGGCGCGTGCGGGCGCCACAGGTGGAGCCGCTGCGCCGCAACCTCTTGCTGAAACATAGGCGGAATTGCCGGATATGGCAACTTTCAAAATCCATCTAACGCGAATCATTCGGCATGCCTACATCTAAAGGTAGATGGATAAAAGGCGAGGGTCCAGATCTTGGGCCGCCGTCGCGTGCGAGTCACATGCTGCTGAAAGCGGCGCGCGCCACCACGGTTGCCGCCACCCGATCCACATCGTTCAGGTCCACCACGGGTACGCGCGCGTCCGGGATCTCGGCGTCGCTGGCGATCGCGAGGACGCTGGTGTCCTCGGCCGCGAGCAGGGGCTTGCCCAGACTCGGCCGATGGACCTCCAGCTTGGGATGGCTCTCGTGCTTGAAACCCTCGACCAGCACCAGGTCGACCGGCGACAGCTTGGGCAGCAGCTCCCAGAGCGTCGGCTCCGGCTCGTCGCCGGCATGCTCGTGCATCAGCGCCCAGCGCCGCGCCGAGGAAACCAGGACTTCGCGCGCGCCGGCGCGCCGGTGCGCATAGGAGTCCTTGCCCGGCTGGTCGACGTCGAAGGCGTGATGGGCGTGCTTGATCGTGGCCACGCGCAGGCCGCGTTCGCGCAGCGCCGGGATGAGTGCGCGCACGAGCCGGGTCTTGCCGCTGCCGCGCCAGCCGGCGATGCCGAGGAGACGCGTTTCGGTGGTCATGGCGGGCGCGCCTCACGCCGGGTGGTTGGCCCGCATGTGCTTCAGGCCCTTCACCAGGTAATCGTAGCCCGTGACGGCCGTCAGGCCACCGGCGATCCAGAGCAGCACCTTGCCCGGCAGCAGCACGGGCAGGCCGAAGGGCGCCGCCGGCCCGACGATGAGCAGCGCCAGGGCGAGCAT
This sequence comes from uncultured Limimonas sp., assembly GCA_913055855.1. Taxonomy (GTDB): domain Bacteria; phylum Pseudomonadota; class Alphaproteobacteria; order Kiloniellales; family Rhodovibrionaceae; genus CAJXKW01. The sequence goes on from CAJXKW010000099.1 coordinate 9,737, forward strand.
CTGCGCGGCCGTCTTCCACTTCGCCAGGTTGGAGACGGGCATGGCAACCTGGATCTCGGCCAGGTACTCGCGCAGGCCCGATACCAGGATCTCCCGGCACAGGATCACCAGCGCGGGCAGGGCCGTGACCTCGCCAATGGTGCCGTTGGCGATGAGCGCCACGATCACGGCCGTCACGAGGAGCTTGTCCGCGATGGGGTCGAGGAAGCGCCCGAGCGGCGAGACCTCGTTGCGCGCCCGGGCCACGTAGCCGTCCAGCCAGTCGGTTGCAGCCGCGCCGACATAGATCCCCAGCGCCGTCCAATAGGCCCAGGCAGCCGGGACGTAGAGCAGGCCCACGATCAAGGGGATGATCGCCACGCGCGCCAGGGTGAGCAGATTGGGCAGCGAGGTGAGCATGACCGAAACGCGCTCGCAGAATGGCCGTTGAACGGGGCGTTCTATACGCCGGAACCGCCGTCCGTGTCGAAGGACGATTGCGCTCGGGCGCCGGGTGGCCTCAATTCAAGCCCGTGACGAACTGTTCGCCCAGCGCCAGGTAGCCTTCCGCGCGCGCATGATGGTGTGCCCAGTCCGTCCCGTCGGGGCGGATGTGCCAGATGGCGAGCTTGGCGCGCAGGAGGCTGCGCCGAGCGGCGTAGATGGCCGTCAGCACGGGCGGCGGGTGGTCACCCGCGGCTTCGGCGTAGGCGCAGCGGAAGGGCTCGGCGACCCAGGGCGCGCCCAGGCGCGTCGCCTCCAGGTGAAGGAAGGCCAGCTCTTCGACCGGATCGTTCAGGCGGAAATCGCGCTCGAACTCGACGCAGTCGATCACCGCCGGGGGCGGGCCCAGGGCGACGTGCTCGGGGCGCAGGTCGCCGTGCCCGTCGATCCGGTGCGCCCCGCGCTCGCCCAGCCAGTCGGCCTGGCCCTGGATCACGCGGTCCAGCCGCACCGCCAGTTCGTGCGCGCGCTGCCCCGTTCCCGTCCGCGCGGCCTCGCGGATCGCGGCCGAGTCCCCGGCCACGCGCCGGCGCAGCGCGCTGACGTAGGCGCCGCCCTCCAGCGGCGCCGCCGGTTGGGCGGCGAAGAACCCGCCGAGCAGTTCGGCCGCTCCGGTCAGCCAGTCGGCGGTGACCGTGCCCCGTTCGATGGCCGCGTCCAGGAAGCCCGCCTCGGGCAAGCGGCGCATCTTCACCAGCCACGCTGCCGGCGTGCCCTCCGCGCCCTCCAGGCGCAACCGGCCGCCGTCGTCCAGCACGGGCACCATGCCCAGATACACCCAGGGCGCCAGTCGGGCGTTCAGGCGCAGCTCCGCCTCCACCGCGGCGCGCCGCCGGGCGGGCGTGCTGTAGTCGAGAAAGCTCAGACGCACCGCCTTCTTGAGCTTGTAGGCGTAGCGCTCGGTGAGGAAGACCCAGGCCATGTGGGTCTCGCGAACCGTCACCTGCGCGGGCTTCTCCGGGTACGCCTCCGGTTCGCGCAGGTGTTCGACGATTGCGGCCGTGCGATCGGCGGCGTCGGCGGACGCGCTGGCAGCCATGACACACCCCGGCACCGTGCAGCGGGTCACCGCGCGGCCGATGTCGCATCGCGGCCGGATGCGCGCGCGGCGACGGCAACCCAAATAAGCGTAGGGTGACCGGCAACGGAAAGGCAAGAAAGGCGCGAAACCGATGTTCGACGATCGCGGATCCGCCGGGCGGCAGCTCGCCGCGGCCATGCGCCGGCGCGGCTTGACCGCCCCGGTCGTGCTGGCGCTGCCTCGCGGCGGTGTGCCCGTGGGCGCGGAGATCGCCGAGGCCCTGGGCGCGCCGCTGGACGTGCTCATGGTGCGCAAGCTGGGCGCGCCCGGCCGGCCCGAGCTGGCCATGGGCGCGGTGGCCAAGACGGGCGAGAGCACGGAGACGGTTCTCAATGATGACGTGGTCTCGCTGCTGCGCGTGCGCCAGGACGACATCGAAGCGACCAAGGCGCATGAACTGGGCGTCATCGCCGAACGCGAGCGGCGCTATCACGGCGGCCGAACGCGGCCCGCGCTGCGTGGGCGCACGGCCATCGTCGTGGACGATGGCATCGCTACCGGCGCCACCATGCGTGCGGCACTGCGCGCGGTACGCCGGGCCAATCCGGCTCACGTGGTGCTAGCCGTGCCGGTGGCCCCGCCCGACGCGGTGCGCGCGCTTTCCGCGGAGGCGGACGAGGTGGTGTGCCTGCAGCAGCCCTGGGACCTGGGTGCGATCGGCATGTACTACCGCGACTTCCGGCAGGTCGACGACAGCGAAGTGGTCGCCGCCCTGGCCCGGCACACGGCCGACGGGGCGGCGTGACGCCCCCGGCGCGCGTAAGCGCCGGGCGAGGGGTTCAACGTCTGGTCAGCCTCCGGACAGTCCCGTCATTGCCGTGAACTCGCGGCGCGCCATGGGATCGTCGCGGAACGCCCCCAGCATACGGCTGGTAACCATGCGCGCATCCGCCTTGCCCACACCACGCGTCGCCATGCACTGGTGCTGGCCCTCGAGCACGACGGCGACGCCGCGCGGCTGCAGCACGGTTTCGATGCTGGCGGCGATCTGGGCCGTCAGGCGCTCCTGGATTTGCAGCCGCCGGGCATAGGCCTCGACCACGCGCGCCAGCTTACTGATGCCGACCACGCGCCGGTCGGGGATGTAGCCCACGTGCGCCGTTCCCCGGATGGGCACGACGTGGTGTTCGCAGTGGCTGGTGAAGTGCACGCCGGAGAGCACGACCATTTCGTCGTAGCCGTCGGTTTCGGCGAAGGTGCGCGCCAGCAGCGCGTCCGGGTCCTCGCCGTAGCCGGCGAAATGCTCGTCGTAGCTGCGCACCACTCGGTCCGGCGTCTCGCGCAGGCCCTCGCGCGCCGGATCCTCGCCGATGTAGGCGAGCAGCGTACGCACCGCGCGCACGGCCTCCGCGCGCGAAGGGGCGGACGCATGCGGCCGCGCCTCGCCGGAATCCGGCTCCGCCGCATCGAATGGACTCATCGTTACCCTCCCGTACCGCACGACTTTCCCCGTTGCCCTACGCGGGCCACGGGACGATGGATCGCCGCCGCCGGCGCGCGTCCTTTGGTACGCGGCCGGGGACAACCCCATATCCCGGGTCCATACCGGGTTCGAGGGAGGTGCGCGATGACGCCGGAAGACGTGCTCAAGACGGGCGATGCGCTCGTCGTTGTGGATGTCCAGAACGACTTTTGCCCGGACGGCACCCTGCCCGTGCCGACAGGCGATGAGGTGGTGGCGGTGATGAACCGCTGGATCGCTGCCGCGGCCGAACGGGACGTGCCCGTCTACGCCTCGCGCGACTGGCACCCGCGGGACCATCTCAGCTTTGATACCGAAGGTGGGCCGTGGCCCGTCCACTGCGTCCAGGACACGGCCGGCGCCGCGTTCCATCCAGAGCTCGCGCTGGGCGAGGGCGCCATCGTGGTGAGCAAGGGCACGCGCTTCGACAAGGACCAGTACAGCGCGTTCGACGACACTGGCTTCGCCGAGGAACTCCGGCGCAAGGGCGTCACGCGCATCGTCGTCGGCGGGCTCGCCGAGGACGTCTGTGTTCACGCCACGGCCAAGGACGCTCGGGCGCACGGCTTCGACGTCGTCGTGATCCGGGACGGTACCCGCGCCATCAGCGAAGAGGGCCGGCGCAAGACGGAGGCCGATCTGGAAGACGCGGGCGTAGCCTTCGTATAGGCACGGTGGGGACGGCTGCGTACGCCGGTCACGGGCGCGGCCTACCCACGGTCGAGCAGCCCGGCAACCCGCGTGCGCAGGGCCGCCGCGATGCGCTCCGGCTCACGCCCCAGGTCCGCGGCCGCGACAGGGGCGCCGAAGCGCACCCGCGTCGCGGCCGGCCGGGGCCAGCGTGCGCGCCGCGGCATGGCGGCGTCCGTGCCGGTGATGGCGCAGGGCACGACGGGTGCACCGGTCGCCGCGACGACGTGTCCGATGCCCGCCTTGAACGCCTGCAGGCTGCCGTCGGGCGAGCGGAACTCCTCGGGAAACCAGATCAGGATGCGCCCCGTGCCGAGCACACGGATCGCGGTGTCGATGCTCGACCGCGGCGCCCGGTCGTCCACGGGAAACAGGTTCGCCAGCCGCGCCAGCAGCCGCCCGCTGCGCGTGGTGAACAGGCGCTCGCGGTCTGCTCCCCAGGCGACCAGCGGCCGGTAGCGCGCAGGAAGGGCGGCGGCGAGGACGATCACGTCCAGGTCGCTGAGGTGGTTGGCCGCGATGACGGCCGGGCCATGTGCGGGTAGATACGCGACCCCGTCCACGCGCAGCCGGAACAGCGTGCGCGCGAGCACCCGCACAAGCCCGTGCAACCCCGCGGCGCCGGCGCGCTCGGCGGCGGTTTGGCCGTCGCGTAGCCAGCGTGGCAGGGACTCGCCCGCGTGCGCTCGTTCCCCTGCCGTGTGTCGTGGCGCCTGGGTCACCTCGCGCAGGAGGTCGCGCACGGTCAGGCTTCGCGCGATCGCCGCT
>CAJXKW010000100.1 GCA_913055855.1 uncultured Limimonas sp.
TGAGCGAGTGCGCCGGGACGTCGAGGCGTTCGCGGCCTTTGAGGAAGCTCAGCTCGATAATGCACGCGGCCGCGCGGACGTCCGCGCCGATCTTGCGCAGCAGCTCGACCGAGGCCTGCATCGTGCCGCCCGTGGCGAGCAGGTCATCCAGCACGACGACTCGCTGGCCGGGCTGTACCGAACCCTCCTGAATCTCGATGGTGTCGCTGCCGTACTCCAGCTCGTACGTATAGCTCACGTTGGGGCCGGGCAGCTTCCCCGGCTTGCGCAGCATGACGAAGCCCAGCTTGAGCTGCAGCGCCAGCGGCGCGGCGACGAGAAAACCGCGGCTCTCGATGCCGGCGAGCACGTCCGGCTGGTACTGGCCCACATTGACTTCAAGCTGGCGCACGGTCTCTTGCCACGCATCCGGATGCGCGAGGAGGGTGGAGATGTCGTAGAACAGGATCCCCGGCTTCGGGAAGTCCGGCACGTGCCGGATGTGCTCGCGTAGGTCCATGGCGGCATCCCCCTGTCGTGGCGGCGCCCGCGGCGCGCAGCACGGCACCCTAACGGTGCCACGTTGTTGAAACAATCTTTTGCGCCGTTGCGCAACAGCGTGCGGCATCGCGCCGCCGCGCGCGCGCTGTCATACCCACTAACCGTCGGTGGTAGCGCGATCGCCTCTTCTCTTGCGGCATGGATCGCGGCATTGTGACGCATGGGTGCAGGGGTCGGGTGCGGCGCCGGTCCCGATGCACACCGCAAGGTCACACCGGCGTCGCGGAGGTCGGGGATGTGCGCGCTGTTGCCGGAAGCGGCGGTGAAGCCGGAGATCGATCTGCGCCATCTGCCCCCTAAGCGCCTTGCCACCATGGCCGAGGCGGGGGATACGGTGCTCGCGATCCAGCGCGGTCTCGCCGAGCGCGGTGACAACGTGGTCAGCGAGCTTCTCAAGGGCCAGGGCCGGTTCTACGCGTGGGACCACTATCCCAAAGGGGACGTCTTCGATGCCCGGACCCGTTCGCAGTTTTATTACCATGCGCACCCCGGCGACCAGCGGTTGCCGGGCGACGAGCACGGGCACTTTCACACGTTTCGCCGTTGCCGCAGCTTGTCGGCGCCGGCCGGGCCTCCCGACTTCCGACACCGGTCACGCTCCGACAACGCGCCGACCCACCTGATGGCCGTCGCCATGGACACGGATGGCCTTCCGTTCCGTCTGTTAACGGTCAACCGATGGGTGACGGGGGAGGTGTGGCACGCGGCCGACGAGGTCGTGGCGCTGCTGGACCGCTTCGACGTCGGGGAAACCGGGCCAAGCTGGCGGGTAAACCGCTGGCTCACCAACATGCTGTGCCTGTTCCGGCCGCAAATCGTGAACCTGATCCATAAGCGCGACGAGATCGTCGCCGCGTGGCAGCGCGAGCACCCGGCGTGCCAGGCCTTGGAAGACCGCCGGCTGGAAGTGACGTCCTATGTGGATGTCCGCATCGCGGATCAGATCGATGCGGTTGCCCGGGCGCGCGATACAGCCGGCTGAGGACACGGCATCGCGGGGGCTCAGGCGCTCTTGCGCGCCGTCGCGGCCGGGGAAAGCTCGCCCATCTCGCCCTCGTCGCCGGTCTCGTCGTCCAGCTCGGCATCCATGTCGTCCTGTTCGCCCGGCACGTCGCGCAACTCGGGGTGGCCGGGCACACCACGCTCTTTGCGTGGCGTGCGACCGAAAAAATCGCGGTAGCACTTGGAAAAGTGCGACGCGGAGACGAAGCCGCAAGCGAGCGCGACGTCGATCACGGACATGTTGGTCTGCAGCAGCAGCAGGCGCGCCTTGTTCAGGCGCAGCTCCAGGTAATAGCGCGCCGGCGAGCGGAACAGGTACTTGCGGAACAGCCGTTCGAGCTGGCGCGTGGACAGGCCCGCCTTGTGCGCCAGGTCGGCGCGCGACAGCGGCTCCTCCAGATGCTGTTCCATCAGCTCGATGACGGAGAGCAGCTTGGGATGGCGCACACCCAGCCGGGCCGGCAGCGAGACGCGTTGGTGGTCGTGCTGGTCGCGGATGCGCTCGTGCATGAACTGGTCGGCGACCTGGGCCGCCAGCTCCTGGCCGTGCTGAACGGCGATCACGTTGAGCATCATGTCGATACCCGCCGTGCCGCCGGCGCAGGTGAATCGCTGGCGGTCGATCTCGAACAGCTCCGTCGTCACCTCGATGTCCGGGAAGTCCTCGGCAAACGCGGCGAGATGCTCCCAGTGAATGGTGCAGGTATAGCCCGAGAGCATGCCCGCGCGGGCGAGCAGGTAGCTGCCCGTCTCCAGCGCGCCGATGTCGATACCCTTCCGGTCCATGCGCCGCAGCCAGGTCGCCAGGGGGCGATCGTCGATACGGTGCACATCCAGGCCGCCGCAGATCGCCACCGTCGAAAGATCGCTGGCGCGCTCCAGGTCGCCGTCGGGCGTCAGGGTGAAACCGTTGGAAGCGGCAACGGGTTCGCCGTCCATGGAGAACAAGGGCCAGCGGTAGAGTTCGCGCCCGGAAAGGCGATTGGCGATACGCAGCGGCTCGACGGCCGACGTGAGCGCGATCATGGAAAAGCGCGGCACGACGACGAACCCGATGCGCTGTGGCAGCTCGCGCGGAACGCTTCCCAGCATGGACCCAGCTTCGTCCTGTCTAACCCCGATCCTCGGTTGGTAGGATGGACTGTGGCACAGTTCAAGTGATGTCGCGATCTGAAATCTTGCTGGCGGTTGTGCGTTAGCCGGTCCGTGCCGCTTCCAGTCCTGTCACAACGGGACGGGCGCCGGGGTCGCGCGATACCGGGCTGGAAAGACGGTATCGGTGACCTCTCGAATGCGGGCACGACTCGAAAGGAGCGCCGAGGGGTAATGGCCACGAAATACTCGATTCTCTCGCTCGCGCGGAACGCGCTGAACCACCACAAGAGCTGGCCCCAGGCGTGGCGCAGTCCCGAGCCCAAGACGGAATACGACGCCGTCGTCATCGGCGGCGGCGGCCATGGTCTCGTGACCGCCTACTTTCTCGCCAAGGAGCACGGCTATACCAACATTGCCGTGCTGGAGAAGGGCTGGCTGGGCGGCGGCAACACCGGCCGCAACACGACCATCGTGCGCTCCAACTATTTGTGGAACGAATCGGCGGCACTGTACGAGCACTCGCTTAAGCTCTGGGAGGAGATGAGCGAGGAAGTTAACTTCAACGTCATGTTCAGCCAGCGCGGCGTGCTCAACACCGCGCACACGCAGAACGAGCTTCGCATGACCCTGCGCCGGGTTAACTCGAACCGGCTCAACGGCATCGACAGCGAGTTCCTCACGCCAGAGCAGGTGAAGGAATGGGTGCCCATCATCGACACCCGGCAGAACGGGCGCTACCCGCTGCTGGGCGCGTCGCTGCAGCGACGCGCGGGCGTGGCGCGGCATGACGCCGTCGCCTGGGGCTTCGCGCGGGCGGCCGATGCGCGCGGCGTGGACATTATCCAGCAGTGCCCGGTGACCGGATTCGACATCAAGGACGGCGCGCTGCAGGGTGTTTACACCGAAAAGGGCTACATCAAGACGAAGAAGGCGGGCATCGTGGTCGCCGGCCACGCCGGCGTCCTGGCGAACATGGCCGGGTTCAAGCTGCCCATCCATTCGCGGCCGCTGCAGGCGCTGGTGAGCGAGCCGGTCAAGCCGTGCATCCACACCGTCGTGATGGGCGGCGGGGTTCATGCCTACATCAGCCAGTCCGACAAGGGCGAGCTGGTCATCGGCGCGGGCGCGGATCCCTACAACGGCTACAACCAGTGGGGCAGCAACCCCATCACCGAAGAGACGGTCGCGGCGATCTGCGAGCTGTACCCGATCTTCAAGCGCATGCGCATGCTGCGCCAGTGGGGCGGCGTCGTGGACACCTGCCCGGATGCCAGCCCGATCATGGGCCTGTCGCCGGTGAAGGGGATCTACCTCAACGTCGGCTGGGGCACCGGCGGGTTCAAGGCGACGCCGGGCTCGGGCCACACCTTTGCGGACACCATGGCGAACGACCGGCCGCATCCCATCAATGCGCCGTTCAGCCTGGACCGTTTCAAGACCGGCCACCTGATCGACGAACACGGCGCGGCCGGTGTGGCGCACTAACGGACACAACACCCCGACAACCGAGAGGCGGCGATGCTGCTCATTCCTTGCCCCTACTGCGGCGAGCGCACGGAAAGTGAGTTTTCCTACGGCGGCGAAGCGCACAAGGCGCGCCCGGACCGGCCGGATCAGGTCTCCGACGAGGCGTGGGCGGACTATGTGTTCATGGACACGAACACCAAGGGCACGTACTTCGAACGCTGGGTGCACACCTACGGTTGCCGGCGCTGGTTCAACCTCGTGCGCGACACGCTGACCATGGAAATCCACGGCAGCTACAAAATGGGCGAGACGCCGCCCAAGGTCGACGTCAAAACCTACATCTAAAAGGGCGCAACCGGCCATGGCGCAGGACTATCGCCTCTCCTCGGGCGGCCGGATCGACCGCAGCCGGCCCATCGATTTCACCTTCAACGCGCGCAGCTATCGTGGTTACGCCGGGGACACGCTCGCCTCGGCGCTGATCGCCAACGGGGTGCATCTGGTGGCGCGCAGCTTCAAGTATCACCGCCCGCGCGGCATCCTGAGCGCCGGGGCGGAGGAGCCCAACGCGCTGGTCCAGCTTTACGACGGCGCACGCACCGTACCCAACGTGCGCGCCACCCAGCAGGAGCTGCACGAGGGCCTGACCGCGAACGCCGTCAACTGCTATCCCAGCGTCGAGTTCGACGTGAGCGCGGCCAACCAGCTTGTCGGCAAGCTCTTTCCTGCCGGTTTCTACTACAAGACCTTCATGAAGCCGGCGGCGCTGTGGCCGACCTACGAGCGCATCATCCGCAATGCGGCGGGCATGGGCATGGCGCCCGAAGAGCCCGACCCCGACGTCTACGACAAACGCCACGCCCACACCGACGTTCTGGTCGCGGGCGGCGGCCCGAGCGGTCTCGCCGCGGCGCTGGCGGCGGCCCGCACGGGTGCGCGCGTGATCATCGCGGACGAGCAGGCGGAGATGGGGGGCAGTCTGCTCGCCCGCACGGAGACCATCGACGGCCGGCCGGGGACCGAGTGGGTCGCCGAGGCGATCCGCGAGCTGCGCGCGAACGAGCATGTGCGGGTGCTCCCGCGGACCATCGTGTTCGGCTATTACGACCACGATTACGTGAACCTGCTGGAGAACCTGACGGATCACCTGGCGAACAAGCCGGCGGACATGCCGCGCCAGCGCATGTGGAAGGTGCGCTGCAAGCGGGTGATCGTGGCGGCCGGCGCGATCGAGCGCCCGCTCGTGTTCCGGGACAACGACCGGCCCGGCATCATGCTCGCCAGCGCAGCGCAGAGCTACGTCAACCGCTGGGCGGCCAAGCCGGGTCAGCGTGGCGTGGTGGTCACCAACAACGAGGGTGCCTATCGGGTCGCGCTGGAGATGCACCAGGCGGGCATCGAGATCCCGGCGATCATCGACTTGCGCAGCGATGCGCAGGGGCCGTGGACGGCGAAAGCGCGCGAGGCCGGCCTGAACATCCTGAACGGCTACAGCATCACCGGCACCCGGGGCGCGAAGCGTGTGAAGGGCGTGACGGCCGCGCCGATGTCCGCGGACGGGGAAAGCGTGCGCGGCGGCGGCGACCGCTTCGATTGCGACTTCGTCGCCATGTCGGGCGGCTGGAACCCGACGATCCACCTGCACAGCCAGGCCAAGGGCAAGCTGCGCTTCGACCGCGATCTGGGCGCGTTCGTGCCCGACGGCGCGCGCCAGAACAATGTCGTGGTGGGCGCGGCGAACGGCACCTTCGCCCTGGGCGCGGGTCTGCGCGAGGGGCATGATGCCGGTGTGGCCGCGGCCGAGGCGCTGGGCTTCACCCGCGGTGGGGGTGCCGCGCCGCGGGCCGACGGCGGCGACTACCGGCCCGGGCGCTGGATCTGGATCGCGCCGTCGGACAAGCCCGTCGGCTACGGCGGTAAACGCTTCGTCGACTTCCAGAACGACGTCACGGCCGCCGATATCCACCTGGCGCAGCGCGAGAACTATGCCTCCGTCGAGCACACCAAGCGCTACACCACGACGGGCATGGGCACCGACCAGGGCAAGACCTCCAACGTCAATGCCCTGGGCATCATCGCGCAATACCGCAACCAGCCGATCGAGGATCTCGGCTACACCACCTACCGGCCGCCCTACACACCGGTGACCTTCGGCGCCTGGGCGGGCCGCGACATCGGTGATCTCTTCGATCCCGAGCGCAAGACGCCCATGCACTCCTGGCACGTGCGCGCCGGCGCCGAGTTCGAGAACGTCGGCATGTGGAAGCGCCCCTGGTATTACCCCGAGGCGGGCGAGAGCATGCGCGATGCGGTCTGGCGCGAGTGCAGGAACACGCGGGAGTCCGTGGGGATCCTGGACGCGACCACGCTGGGCCGGATCGACATCAAGGGGCCGGACGCCGTGGAATTCCTCAACCGCGTCTACACCAACGGCTGGAAGACGCTGAAGCCCGGGCACTGCCGCTACGGCGTGATGCTCAAGGAAGACGGCATGGTCCTGGACGACGGCGTGACCGCGTGCCTGAACGAGAACCACTACCTCATGCACACCACAACGGGCGGCGCGGCGGCCGTGATGGCCCACCTGGAGGACTATCTCCAGACCGAGTGGCCGGATATGCGGGTGTGGCTCACCTCGGTCACGGAGCAGTACGCCACCGCCGCCATCGCCGGGCCGAACGCGCGCAGGCTGCTCGCCGAGCTCACCGACGACATCGACCTGGACCCCGAGAATTTCCGCTTCATGACCTTCACCGAGGGCCACGTCGCGGGGCTCTGGGCGCGCGTGTTCCGGATCTCCTTCTCCGGCGACCTGAGCTTCGAAATCAACGTGGCGGCGCATAATGGCCTCTACCTATGGGAGGCCCTGATGAACGCCGGGGAGAAGTACAATATCACGCCCTACGGCACGGAGACGATGCACGTCCTGCGCGCCGAGAAGGGCTTTATCATCGTGGGTCAGGAGACCGACGGGACGGTCACGCCCATCGACCTGGGCATGCACAAGCTTCTCTCCAGCAAGAAGGACTTCATCGGCAAGCGCTCGCTGGAGCGTCCGGACATGAAGGACCCGCAGCGCAAGCAGTTCGTGGGCATCCTGCCCGACGACCCCAATGAAGTCCTGGACGAGGGCGAGCAACTTGTGGAGACGCCCAAGCCCGAGCCGCCCATGGAGATGGTGGGCAACGTCACCAGCAGCTACACCAGCCCGAGCGTGGGCCGGGCGTTCGCCCTGGCGCTCATCAATGGCGGCCAGCGCAAGCACGGCCAGAAGGTCTACGCGCCCAAGGCGGACGGCCGTGTCGTTCCGTGCACCGTAACGAGCCCCGTGTTTTTCGATCCGGAAGGGGAGCGCCTCCGTGGTTGAGATCGATCACCGCCAGAGCCCGCTGGCCCAGCTCGGGATGGGCGGGCGCATCCAGGAAACCCTGGGCGAGGCCGGCATCGGCCTGAGCGAGCGCGGCTTCCGCGCCATCCTGGACCTGCGCGTGCAGCTCGAGCACGAGCCCGGCGCGCGCGCGAGCTTCAAGGCGGCGACGGGCATCGACCTGCCCGAAACGCCCAACACCTTCACCGCCGGCGAGCAGGTCGAGGCGCTCTGGCTCGGCCCGAACGAGTGGCAGATCGTGGTCCACGATTCCCGCGAGGAAGCCGGCGGCGAATGGATAGCCCGGCTGCGCGAAGCGATGGCGGATCACTTCTGCGCGATCGTGAACGTCAGCCACGCCCAGGCGATCATTGGCCTGACGGGCCCGATGGCGCGCGAGGTGCTGGAGCGCGCGGTGCCGCTGGACATGCACCCGCGCAGTTTCGCCCCGGGGCAGGTCAAGCAGACCCTGTTCGGCAAGCACACCGGCATCACGCTCCAGCTCCGGGACGAGACGCCCGATTTCGATATCTACACCCGGCGAAGCTTCCCCGAATACGTCTGGCGCTACCTGGAAGACTGCGCCCGCGGCGCATGCACGACCGTGGCGGTGCTCGACGGGTGATCGGACCGGCGGCGCCGGCCGGGAGATTCCGGCCGGCGGCTCGCCGTGCGCGCTGCCCGGGATATCGCCGTGACCCGCGTCATGCGATACCGTGCGGGCGAGCGCACCACGGCACGGGAGCGAGCGCGATGCGGGCCATTCTCTCCGCCGGCCTGATGCTCACCGCCACGGCCGCCCTGGCCGAGGATCGGCGGCTGGACGCGGGCGAGATCGAGCGTCTGCTCAAGCGCAACACGGTTTTCGGCGAGTCGGGCGGCGGCCGCTTCCGCCATTACTTCGCCGAGAACGGCAAGACCAGCCTCAATCCGCCCGACTCGCCGGAAAAGGTGGGCGACTGGCGCATCGACCCGGACGCGGATACCCTCGAGCTGCGCTGGCGCCGGGGCGGCGACTGGATCCCCGTAACCGTCTACCTCGACGGCAAGACGGTCCGGATGGACTACCGGAACGGGCCCACCCGCACGGGGACCGTGATGAACGCGCGCGGCCTGGAGTAGGGCCGCGCGCTCGGCTCACGTGGCGAAGCTGTCGGGCATGGAGTCCTTCTTGCGCTGGATGAAGTCCTGCAGCGCCTCGTCGATGCCCGGATCCAGCTCGGGCGCCTGATAGTCGCCGAGCTTCTTTTTCCAGAGGGTGTTGGCGCGCTGGGCCGTATCCAGGCCGCCTTCGGTTTCCCACTGCTCGAACGAGTTGTTGTCCGCGACCTCCGAGCGGAAAAACGCCGTCTGGAAGTTGTTCTGGGTGTGCGTGGCGCCCAGGAAGTGACTGCCCGGGCCGACCTCGCGCAGGGCGTCCATGGCCTGCCCGTTCGCGGAGAGATCCACGCCGCGCAGCATCGGGTGCATCATGGCGAGCTGGTCGGCGTCCATCATCAGCTTTTCGAACGAGGACACCAGGCCGCCCTCCAGCCAGCCGGCGGAATGCAGGGTGAAGTTCACCCCGCCCAGCACGGTGGGCAGCAGGGTGTTGGCGCTTTCGTAGGCCGCCTGCGCATCCGGAATCTTGGACCCGCAGAGCGAGCCCCCCGAGCGGAACGGGACGCCCAGCCGACGGGCGAGGGCGGCCGCGCCGTAGAGCACCAGCGCCGGCTCCGGCGTGCCGAAAGTGGGCGCGCCAGACTGCATGGAGATCGAGCTGGCGAAGGAGCCGAACACCACCGGGGCACCGGGACGAACGAGCTGCGCGAAGGCCATGCCGGCCATGGCTTCCGCGAGGGTCTGCGCCAGGGTGCCTGCAATGGTCACGGGCGCCATCGCGCCGGCCAGGATGAACGGCGTGCAGATACAGGCCTGCCCGGCGCGCGCGTAGGTCTTGAGCGCGCCCAGCATGGTCCCGTCCCAGGTCATGGGCGAGTTGGCGTTGATCAGGTTGATCAACACCACGTTGCTGTCGACGAAATCCGCGCCGAAGACGAGGCGCGCCATCTCCACACTGTCCTCGGCGCGCTCCGGCGCCGTGACGGAGCCCATGAACGGCTTGTCGGAGTGCTTGATGTGCGCGTACACCATGTCGAGGTGGCGCTTGTTCACCGGCACATCGACCGGCTCGCACACGGTTCCGCCCGAGTGGTGCAGCCCCCGCGACATGTAGACGAGCTTCACGATGTTGCGGAAGTCCGCCATGGTCGCATAGCGGCGCCCCTCGTCGAGCGTGCGCACGAAGGGCGGGCCGTAGACCGGGGCGAAGACGGTGTGCGGATCGCCGATGGTTACCGAGCGCTGCGGGTTGCGCGCGTGCTGGACGAAGCGTTCGGGCGCGTTGTCCCGGATCAGCCGGCGCGCCATGCCGCGCGGGATGCGCACCCGCTCGCCGTCCACCTCGGCGCCCGCCTCGCGCCAGATCTCCAGGGCCTCGGGATCGTCGCGGAACTCGATACCGATCTCCTCGAGGATGGTGTCCGCATTCTCCTCGATGATCGAAAGGCCCTCTTCCGTCAGGACGTTGAAGTAGGGCACCTCGCGCGTGATGTAGCGGAGCTGCTCCGGTCCACTGCCGCCGCCGCGCGCCTGGCGCCGGGCCTCCTTGCCGCCGCCGCGCCCGCGCCGGCCCGCGCGCCGGCCACTGCGGTCGGCCGTGGTCTCGGCTTCCGCCGTCGATTCGGTGTCGCGCACGCTCATCGGCTCGGCTCCGCTGTGTCCTCGTGTCGCAGGGGCGATCGCGCCGGTTCACAGGAATTGTGGGGGTCCGTCGCGGCCGCGTCATATTTTGATCGCAGGCCGGTCCCCGCTGTCGTTTTGGCGACGCTCAACGGTTTAAAAGCGCCCGAGATCCGCCGCGTCCCGACGGTCCGCGCCGGCGCGCGGCGATCCGGTGTCGGTTCGCGGCTAACATCGTGTCGCATTCCGGAAGGCGCGTTGAACTGGCATTTCGGAGCTTCCCCAATCGGCGACTCCGGGGGTTCGAAAGGTCGCCGCGGATGCGCTATATCCTCCGCCATCAAAGAGATACCGCGCAGGCACGGCCGGAGAGGACAAGATAACCATGAGCGAACGCGAGGCGATGGAATACGATGTCGTGATCGTCGGCGCCGGCCCGGCGGGGCTGTCGGCGGCGATCCGGCTGCGCCAGCTCGCCGAGGAAACCGGCAACGATCTGGCGGTATGCGTGCTGGAGAAGGGGTCCGAAGTGGGCGCCCACATCCTCTCCGGCGCGGTGTTGGAGCCACGCGCGCTCGACGAGCTGATTCCCGACTGGAAGGACAGGGGCGCGCCGTTGAACGCGCCGGTGAGCGACGAAAAGTTCATGTTCCTCACCGCGAGCAAGGCCTACACGTTCCCCGTGGGGCTGCTCCCCAAGCAGATGCAGAACCACGGCAATTACATCGTTTCGCTGGGCAACGTCTGCCGCTGGCTGGCCGAGCGGGCTGAGGAACTGGGCGTGGAGATCTACCCCGGTTTTGCCGCGGCGGAAGTGCTCTTCGACGAGCAGGACCGCGTCGTCGGCGTGGCGACGAACGACCTGGGCATCGCCGCGGACGGATCGCAGAAGCCGAGCTATGAACCGGGAATCGAGCTGCGCGCGAAATACACCATCTTCGGCGAAGGCTGCCGGGGGAACCTGTCGCAGCAGCTCATCGCGAAATTTGGGCTGCGCGAGGGCCGCGACCCGCAGACCTACGGCATCGGCTTCAAGGAACTCTGGGAGATTCCCGAGGACCAGCACAAGCTGGGCACGGTGATCCACACCACGGGCTGGCCCGTGGACGACAAGACCTGGGGCGGCTCGTTCATCTATCACATGGAGGGCAATCAGGCCTGCGTCGGCTACGTCATCGGCCTGGACTACGAGAATCCCTGGCTCTCGCCCTTCGAGGAATTCCAGCGCTTCAAGACGCACCCGGCGATCCGGCCCATGCTGGAAAACGGGCGGCGCGTGTCCTACGGCGCGCGCGCGCTGAACGAGGGCGGCCTGCAGTCGCTGCCCAAGCTGACCTTCCCGGGCGGGATGCTCGCCGGCTGTTCTGCGGGCTTCCTCAACGTGCCCAAGATCAAGGGCAGCCACAACGCGATGAAGACGGGCATGCTGGCCGCCGAGGCCATCGCGGAAGCCGTCGCCGAGGGCGACGCGGGGCAGGCGGAGCTGACGTCGTTCACCGAGAAGGTGGAGGCCTCCTGGGTCCACGACGAGTTGCACCGGGCGCGCAACCTGCGCCCGGCGGCGGCGCGCTACGGCATGGCGCTGGGCACGCTCTACGCCGGCTTCGACCTCAAGCTCCTGGGCGGCAAGGCGCCGTGGACGCTGCACCACAAGCACGCGGACCACGAGACGCTGAAACCCAAGGACAAGATGCCCAAAATCGACTATCCCAAGCCGGACAACGTGGTCAGCTTCGACCGCAACTCCAGCGTCTATCTCGCCAACGTCTGGCACGACGAGGACCAGCCGGCGCACCTCCGGCTGTCCGATACCAGCATTCCGGTCGCGCACAATCTGGCGCACTATGACGCGCCCGAGCAGCGTTACTGCCCGGCGGGTGTCTACGAGATCGTCCGGGACGATGACGGCTCGAACCCGCGCCTGCAGATCAACTTCACCAACTGCGTCCACTGCAAGACCTGCGACATCAAGGACCCGACGCAGAACATCACCTGGGTCACCCCCGAGGGCGGCGGCGGCCCGAACTATCCCAACATGTGAAGACGGTGATCCCGGCGTCGCGGCGGCCCCTCGCGGGTCGTCGGCGGTTCCGGGGCGCGGAATTTCGGATCGGATGCTGGCCGGGGTCTCTGAATCCCGGCCAGTGTTTGTTTGCAACGCGCGTTCACCTCCGGCAACGCCCCTTGCTCCAAGGGCCAGTTCGAGGTCCGACACGGCCAACCCCGCCCTTGGCACGCGTAGACCGGTTTCGCCTCGGTTCCGGCGTCCGGTCGTCCTTGAGGCCGGCGCTGCTCGGTTGAACCCCCTGGTCGAGAACGGCTTTGGGGCTGCCGGGGCCGCCCGGCCGTATCGATCCGAGTCGATTGGTCGCGCATCGTACAAAATGTAGAAAACGGCCGCCTTGGCGCAGCCCAGTCGGCCGCGCCCCTTGGGCCCGGATGGCGCTGATTCGTCAGGGTGTTTCGGCGGGGCCGGGGCGTGACAGGGCGCTTGTGTGGCGCCTTGCCGAAGGCCGGAAGGCACAATATGTTGACCTGCCGTCAACAGTGGAGGACGGCGATGGTCTCGAAGTCTGTCAAGGATCGCGTTTGGCAAAAGGCGGCGAAGTCCGGGCGCAAGGACCCGGCGCAGTTTCGAAAAGATCCCTATGGAAACGAGATCTGTTACAGGTGTTACGGCTACAGTTCCCCCAAGGGCTGGGAAATCGATCATATCAAGCCGAAATCGAAAGGTGGGACCGACGCGCTATGGAACCTTCAGGCCTTGAGCACACGGGCGAACCGGTCCGTCGGCAACAATCGCCGCAAAGCCTCGCGCCATCGTCAGTCGAAGAATCCGCTCAAGCGCTGGCTTTTGGGATAATACCCCCGCCCCAGCAAATGAAATGACTTGTTGCGTTCGGTCCTCATGCTACGTGGCCTTCGGCCACCGACTGCGTGTCCGACACGCTCAGCATGAGGACCTCACCCTGAGCCTGTCGAAGGGTGGGCTTGTCGGATAGGAACTCGGCGGCCGAAGGCCGCCTAAGATGAGGCCTGCGAATCAAATCGAAGGCTCGGCGGTACGAGACCGCTATGCCTCGGGCCGCTGATTTGCATCTCGAATATGCCGCTTTGCCATGACCATGTGGATGGTCTGTGCCGCGCGCCTCAATCTACGGCTGCGCCCGGTGCCAGTCCTCCACCCACATGCTCGACGGGAACTGATGGCCCGTGGGCTCGACGCCGGCCAGCCAGGGCGGCAGGACGTAGGCCTGGGCGCGCCAGTACAGCGGCAGCGCGGGGAGGTCGCGGGCGTAGATGCGCTGCAGCTCGTGCCACATGCGCGTGCGCGGCCCTTCGTTGAGCTCGCGCTCCATCCGGTCGATCAGGTCGTCCACCTTCGGGTTGGCGTAGCCCTTAACGTTCTGTCCCGACCACGCGTTGTCCTCGCTCGGAATCATCGCCGAGTGCAGGGTCGAGCGGGGCACGCTTTCCGGCGAGGAGATCCAGGCGAACATCGCCATCCCCGGGAACTGCCGGCGCGTGACGGTGCGCCCGAAGAACACCCGCGCGGGTTCGTTCTCGATGGCGATATCCACGCCGATCTCGCGCCACTGGCTCTGCAGCACCTGCTGGACGAGCTGGCGCGTGCGGTCGCCGGCGGTGGTCATCAGGGACAAGCGCAGCTTCTCGCCCTCGGCGTTGGTGCGGATCTCGCCGCCGCCCTCGGGCCGGGTCCAGCCGGCCGTGCGCAGGAGCTCGCGCGCCTTTTCCGGGTCGTGCCCGTAGGTGCGGATGTCGCCGGTGAACACGCGGTCCTGCGGGCTGACGTTGGTGTGCGCCACCGGTTGCTCGCCGTCGAACAAGACCTGGGTGATCGCGCGCCGGTTGGCGCCGTAGGCGAGGGCGCGGCGTACCCGCCGGTCGGCCAGGATCGGGTTGTCCAGGTTGAACTCGATGTGCTCGTAGATCAGCCCGGACTCGAACTTGAACGTGAACCGGTCGCCGCGGCGCTT
>CAJXKW010000101.1 GCA_913055855.1 uncultured Limimonas sp.
TTTCCCGCGGGCGTGAAGTGGAGCTTCATGCCCAAGGACGACCCGCGTCCGTCGTATCTCGTGGTCAACGCCGACGAATCCGAGCCCGGGACCTGCAAGGACCGGGAGATCATGCGCTACGACCCGCACCGCCTTCTGGAGGGCTGCGTGGTGGCCGGCTTCGGGATGGGGGCGCGTGCGGCCTACATCTACATCCGCGGCGAGTTCTGGCTGGAGGCCCAGCACCTCCAGCACGCCATCGACGAAGCCTACGAGGCGGGCATCATCGGCCCCGACGCCTGCGGCACGGGCGAGCCCTTCGATATCTATCTGCATCGTGGCGCGGGCGCCTACATTTGCGGCGAGGAGACCGGGCTGCTGGAGAGCCTTGAGGGCAAGAAGGGCATGCCCCGGCTCAAGCCGCCCTTTCCCGCGCAGATGGGGATCTGGGGCTGTCCCAGCACGGTGAACAACGTCGAGACCATCGCCGTGGTGCCGGAGATCTTCCGCCGCGGCGTGGACTGGTGGACCGGCCACGGCCGACCCAACAACCACGGTACCAAGCTGTTCTGCATCTCGGGCAATGTGAACAAGCCGTGTAACGTCGAGGAGTCGATGAGCATCTCGCTGCGCGAACTCATCGACCGGCATGCCGGCGGTGTGCGCGGCGGCTGGGACAACCTGCAGGCCGTGATTCCCGGCGGCGCGAGTGTGCCCCTGATGCCGAAGTCGGTGTGCGACGACGTGCTCATGGACTTCGACGCCCTCGCCGAGGCCAAAACCGGCCTGGGGACGGCCGCGGTGATGGTGATGGACAAGTCCACCGACGTCGTCGCCGCGATCGCGCGGCTGTCGCTGTTCTACATGCACGAGAGCTGTGGGCAGTGCACGCCCTGCCGCGAGGGTACCGGCTGGATGTACCGGGTGCTCTCGCGGATGGTCGAGGGCCGCGCGGAAATCGAAGAGATCGACAAGCTCTGGCAGGTGACCAAGGAGGTCGAGGGGCACACCATCTGCGCGCTCGGCGACGCGGCGGCCTGGCCGGTTCAGGGGCTGATCCGGCATTTCCGCGACGAGCTGGAGCGCCGGATCGTGGCCAACAAGCGCAAGGGTCGCGGCGCGGCGGCCGTCGCGGCGGAATAGGTGTCAGCCATGCCCACGCTCTACATCAACGACCGTGAGGTGACCGTCCCCGACGGCGTCAACCTGCTCCAGGCCTGTGAGCTGGCGGGCGAGGAAATCCCGCGCTTCTGCTACCACGACCGTCTCTCCGTGGCGGGCAACTGCCGGATGTGCCTGGTGGAGATGATCGACGCGCGGGGCCGGCCCGCGCCGAAGCCCATCGCGTCCTGCCATATGCCGGCGCAGGACGGCGTGAAGGTCTACACCGACAGCGAGCTGGTCCGGAAAGCGCGCCGTGGGGTGATGGAGTTCCTGCTCATCAACCACCCGTTGGACTGCCCGATCTGCGACCAGGGCGGCGAGTGCGACCTCCAGGACCAGGCGATGGCCTACGGCTTCGACCGCTCGCGCTACGAGGAGAACAAGCGCGCGGTGCCGGAGAAGGAGATGGGTCCGCTCATCAAGACGGTGATGACGCGTTGCATCCATTGCACGCGCTGCATCCGCTTTGCCGCCGAGGTTGCCGGTGTGGAGGAGATCGGGGCGCTCGGCCGCGGCGAGGAGATGGAGATCACCACGCTGGAGCGCGCGGTGGAAAGCGAACTCTCCGGCAACCTCGTGGACATCTGTCCCGTTGGGGCGTTGACCTCGCGGCCCTATACGTTCTCCGCGCGCCCCTGGGAATTGCGCAAAACCCCGTCGATCGATGTCATGGACGCCACGGGCGCGAACATCCGCGTGGATTCGCGCGGGCGTGAGGTGATGCGCGTGCTGCCCCGGCTGCACGAGGACATCAACGAGGAGTGGATACACGACAAGACGCGCCATGCCTGCGACGGCCTGCGCCGGCAGCGGCTCGACCGGCCGTTCGTGCGCAACGCCAAGGGTCGGCTCGAGGCGGCGAGCTGGGACGAGGCGTTCAAGGCGATCGCCGCGCGCACGGCCGCGACCCGGCCCGAGCGCATGGGCGCCATCGCGGGCGATCTGTGCGATGCTGAATCCATGCTGGCGCTGAAGGACCTGATGACCGGGCTCGGCTCGCCCAACCTGGATTGCCGGCAGGACGGGGCGAAGCTCGATCCGGGCGTACGCGCCGGCTATCTGTTCAACACCACCATCGCCGGGATCGAGGACGCCGACGCCTGCCTCATCGTCGGGTCCAACCCGCGGCGCGAGGCGGCCATGATCAACGCCCGGCTGCGCAAGCGCTTCCTCCAGGGCGGCTTCCGCGTGGGCGTGATCGGCGAGCAAGCGGATCTGACCTTCCAAACCGAATATCTGGGCGCCGGACCGGACACGCTCGCCGAGGTTGCTGCGGGCCGGAACAGCTTCGCGGACGTCCTGCGCGAGGCCGAGCGGCCCATGATCATCGTCGGGCAGGGCGCGTTGGTGCGCCCCGACGGGTCGGCCGTGCTGGCGACGTGCCGCGAAATCGCCGAGACCTTCGGCATGGTTGGCGAATCCTGGAATGGCTTCAACGTCCTGCACACGGCTGCGGCGCGCGTGGCCGGCCTGGATATGGGGTTCGTGCCGGGCCCGGGCGGGCGCGACGCCACGGCCATGCTGACGGCGGCCGAATCCGGCGAGCTCGATGTCCTCTATCTCCTGGGCGCGGACGAGCTGGACGCGGAGCGGCTGCGCAAGCCCTTCGTCATCTACCAGGGTCACCACGGCGACGAGGGCGCGCATGCCGCGGACGTGGTGCTGCCGGGTGCGGCTTACACGGAGAAGAACGCCACCTACGTCAACACCGAGGGGCGCGTGCAGCTTGGCCGGTTGGCGGTGAATCCGCCGGGCGACGCGCGCGAGGACTGGGCGATCCTGCGCGCGCTCTCGGCGTACGCCGGGCCGCAGGCGCTGCCCTACGACAATCTCGGGCAGGTGCGGCAGAAGCTGATCGCCGCGAACCCCATCTTCGCCGCGGTGGATCATGTCGCGCCGGCGCAATGGGGCGCGTTCGGCACGCCGGGGACGATGGACAGCGCGCCCTTCGCCTCGGCCATCAGCAACTTCTATATGACCGATCCGATTTCGCGGAACTCGGAAACCATGGCCCGCTGCACCGAGGCCTTCCTGCGCAAGCACAACACAGCGACGGGCACGCATGCTTGAGTTCTGGCAAGGATACCTTTGGCCGGCCGTCTTTATCCTTCTGCAGATCGTCGCCGTGCTGGCCCCGCTGCTCCTGGCGGTGGCCTACACGACCTATGCCGAGCGCAAGGTTATCGGCGCGATGCAGATGCGCAAGGGGCCCAACACGGTCGGCCCCTTCGGGCTGCTACAGCCCATCGCGGACGGCCTGAAACTGCTGTTCAAGGAGACCATCCTGCCATCCGGTGCGAATCGGGTGGTCTTCGTGATCGCGCCCATGATCACCATGATCCTGGCCCTGGTCGCATGGGCCGTGATTCCCTTCGACAAGGGTATGGTGATCGCGGACATCAACGTCGGGCTGCTGTATCTCTTCGCCGTGTCCTCACTGGGCGTCTACGGCATCATCATGGCGGGCTGGGCGTCGAACTCGAAGTATCCCTTCATGGGCGCCATGCGTTCCGCCGCGCAGATGGTCTCCTACGAGGTCTCCATGGGCTTCGTGGTGATCACGGTCGCGCTGTGTGCGGGCTCACTGAACCTCACCGAAATCGTGGAGGCGCAGCGCACGGTGTGGTTCGCCCTGCCGCTGCTGCCCATGTTCGTGATCTTCTTCGTCTCCATTCTCGCCGAGACGAACCGCACGCCTTTCGATCTGCCCGAGGCTGAGGGGGAGCTGGTCGCGGGCTACTTCAGCGAATACTCCGCGATGACCTTTGCCCTGTTTTTCCTGGGCGAGTATGCCAACATGCTGCTGCTCTCCGGGATGACGGCGGTTCTCTTCCTGGGGGGCTGGTTGGCGCCGCTCGGGATCCCGCCGTTGACCTGGATCCCCGGGCCGATCTGGCTGGCGCTGAAGATCGCGCTGGTGATGTTCGTCTTCATCTGGGTGCGCGCCACGCTGCCGCGTTACCGCTACGACCAGCTCATGCGCCTCGGCTGGAAGGTCTTTCTGCCGTTCTCGCTGGGCTGGGTCGTGCTCACCGCCGGCGTGATGGTGAGCTTCGGCTGGCTGCCGGAGTGACGAGAAGCCGCTGCCCGCGGGCCTTGAACCCGGCGGGCCGGTGGCTAGGCTGGGATGCGGCGTGCGCGGCCGGCGTCCCGCCCCGTAAGCGAAAGGCTGGATGTGCGCGATGACAGTGCTCGACCGCTACGCCCGATCCTTCGTGCTGAGCGAGATCCTCAGCGGGCTCGCGCTTACCTTCCGGTACATGTTCAAGCCGAAGGTGACGCTGAACTATCCCTATGAGAAGGGCTCGCTTTCGCCGCGCTTCCGCGGCGAGCACGCGTTGCGCCGCTATCCGAACGGGGAGGAGCGCTGCATCGCGTGCAAGCTCTGCGAGGCGATCTGTCCGGCGCTGGCGATCACCATCGAATCCGAGCCGCGCGAGGACGGAAGCCGCCGGACCACGCGCTATGACATCGACATGACGAAATGCATCTACTGCGGGCTGTGCGAGGAGGCGTGCCCGGTGGATGCGATCGTCGAGGGTCCCAACTTCGAGTTCGCCGCGGAGACGCGTGAAGAGCTGTTTTACAACAAGGAAAAACTGCTTCAGAACGGCGATCGCTGGGAGCAGGAGATCGCCGAAAAACTGGCGCTGGATGCGCCGTACCGGTAACCTCGCCGCCGCCGGCGTCCGCCGGCGGCCTTTTCGCCCGGCCGGCGCGTCGATAAGGGGGGACGCCGGTCGGCCGCGCTGCAGACACACCGCCGCCGTCGTGAGGAGCGCATGATCGTCGAAGCGCTGTGCTTTTACCTGTTCGCCGCGATTACGATCGCGGCGGGCGTGATGGTCATCTCGGCGCGCAACCCGGTCCACTCGGTGCTGTTCCTGATTCTGGCGTTCTTCAACGGGGCTGCGCTGTTCATCCTTATGGGCGCCGAGTTCCTGGGGATGATCCTGGTGGTGGTCTACCTGGGCGCGGTTACGGTATTGTTCCTCTTCGTTGTGATGATGCTGGACATCAATGTCGCGGAGCTGCGCCAGGGCTTCCTGCAGTACCTGCCCGTGGGTGCGCTGATCGGGCTTGTTCTTCTGGCCGAGCTGATCATGGTTCTGGGCGGCTGGGCGACGGCGCCGCAGGCCGCGCAGGTGGCCCAGGTGCCCGCGCCGCCGCCGGACGAGGTGTCCAACACGGCTGCGCTCGGGCGCGTGCTGTATACCAAGTATCTCTATCTCTTCCAGGCCGCCGGGGTGGTGCTGCTGGTCGCGATGATCGGCGCGATCGTGCTGACCCTGCGCAGCCGGCCGGGGGTGCGCCGGCAGTCCATCGCCGAGCAGAACTTCCGCTCGCGCGAGGAGTCGGTCGAGATCAAGAAGGTCGAAACCGGGAGCGGCGTGTGATGCTGGAGATCGGGCTGTCGCACTACCTCACCGTCGCGGCGATCCTGTTCACGCTGGGGATCTTCGGGATCTTCCTGAACCGCAAGAACGTCATCGTCATCCTGATGTCCATCGAACTCATGCTGCTCGCGGTGAACATCAACCTCGTGGCGTTTTCCACGCACCTGGGCGATCTCGTCGGGCAGGTGTTCGCCATGTTCGTGCTGACGGTCGCGGCCGCGGAGGCGGCGATCGGGCTGGCCATCCTGGTGGTCTTCTTCCGCAACCGCGGCACGATCGCGGTGGAAGACGTCAACATGATGAAGGGCTGAGGCCGCGATGGAGGTCGTCGCCGTCTTTCTCCCGCTCGCGGGCGCCGTGATCGCCGGTCTTTTCGGCGAGCGCGTGGGTGACCGTGGGGCGCAGGTCATCACCAGCGGCTTCCTGATCCTTTCGGCGCTGTTGTCCGCGCTGGTGTTCATCAACGTCGCCGTGGACGGGAACGCCTACACCACGGAGCTGTTCACCTGGTTCGACAGCGGCAGCCTCGAGCTGAGCTGGGCGATCCGGATGGACACGCTGAGCGCGGTGATGCTCGCCACGGTCACCATCATCTCGGCGGCCGTGCACGTCTATTCCATGGGCTACATGGAACACGACCCGTCGAAGCCGCGCTTCTTCGCCTACCTGTCGCTGTTCACGTTCTTCATGCTGATGCTCGCGACAGCCGACAACTTCCTGCAGCTTTTCTTCGGCTGGGAAGGTGTCGGGCTGATGTCGTATCTGCTCATCGGCTTCTGGTTCGAGCGGCCCAGCGCGAACGCGGCGGCGATCAAGGCGTTCCTGGTCAACCGCGTGGGCGACATCGGCTTCGCCCTGGGCATCGCGGCGGTGTTTTTCCTGTTCGGTTCGACCGACTTCGACACGGTCTTCGCCGAAGCCCCGGAATTCGCGGAGACCACGTTCACCTTCCTGGGCATCCAGGGGCAGGCGCTGGACATCGTCGGGATCCTGCTGTTCATCGGCGCCATGGGGAAATCGGCGCAGATCGGGCTGCACACCTGGTTGCCCGACGCGATGGAGGGGCCGACCCCGGTCTCTGCACTGATTCACGCGGCAACCATGGTCACGGCCGGCGTGTTCATGCTCTGCCGCGTCTCGCCCATTCTGGAATACGCCCCGCTGGCGCTCGAGGTGATCACCATCGTGGGCGCGCTCACGGCGTTCTTCGCCGCGACGATCGGCATGGCGCAGAACGACATCAAGCGGGTGATCGCGTACTCCACGTGCAGCCAGCTCGGCTACATGGTGTTTGCCGTGGGCGTCTCGGCGTACGGCGCGGCGATCTTCCATCTGATGACGCACGCGTTCTTCAAGGCGCTGCTTTTCCTGGGCGCGGGCTCGGTCATCCACGCCATGGACGACGAGCAGGACATGCGGAAGATGGGCGGCATCTGGCGCATGATCCCGTTCACCTATGCGATGATGTGGATCGGCAGTCTGGCGCTGGCCGGGGTTCCGCCGTTCGCCGGGTTCTTCTCCAAGGACGTCATCATCGAGGCGGCCTATGCGTCGCACACCGGGCACGGCATGTTCGCCTTCTGGCTGGGCGTGATCGCGGCGTTCATGACGGCGTTCTACTCCTGGCGCCTTCTGTTCATGACCTTCCACGGTGAGTCGCGCGCGAGCCGCGAGGTGCTCGAGCACGTGCACGAGTCGCCACGGGTGATGACGGGGCCGCTGGCGGTGCTCGCCTTCGGTGCGGTGATCGCGGGCATTGCCGGGTACAGCGCGTTCGTCGGCGACGGCCGCGCGGCCTTCTGGGCGGACTCGCTGTTCGTGCTGGCGCAGCAGGATTCCATCGAGGCGGCGCACCATGCACCGCTGTGGGTGAAGCTGCTTCCGGTGCTGCTGGCGGCGGGCGGCATCGCGCTGGCGTATCAGATGTACGTCCGCCGTCCGGAGCTGCCAGCCGAGGTGACCCAGCGCATCCGGCCCGTCTACCTGTTCGTGCTGAACAAGTGGTATTTCGACGAACTCTACCGCGGGCTGTTGATCCGGCCGGCGATGCTGCTGGGTTCGGCGCTCTGGCGCACGGGTGACATGGGCACCATCGACGCCTACGGCCCGGACGGGATTGCCGCGCGTGCGCGCGGTCTGGCGCGCCAGGCGAGCCGGCTGCAGAGCGGTTATGTCTACCACTACGCCTTTGTCATGCTGATCGGCGTGGTGGCCTTCGTAACCTGGTACATGTTGACGCAGAGCGGATGAGGCGATGGAAAGCTGGCCCCTGCTTTCGCTGATCACGTTCCTCCCGCTGGTCGGGGCGGCGTTCATCCTGACCATCCGCGCCGAGCCGGCGATCGAGGCGCGCAATGCGCGCTACGTGGCGCTGTGGACGTCGCTGATCACCTTCGTCCTGTCGCTGTTCGTGTGGTTTGGCTTCGAGCGCGGCACGGCGTCGTTCCAGTTCGTGGAGAAGGCGACGTGGCTGCCCGCGTTCGGGATCGCGTATCACATGGGCGTCGACGGCATCTCCATGATGTTCGTCCTGCTCGCCACGTTCCTCACCCCCATTTGCATTCTGGCGAGCTGGGAGGCGATCACGGTTCGCGTGAAGGAATACATGATCGCCTTCCTGGTCCTTGAGACTTTCATGGTGGGGATGTTCTGCGCCCTGAACGTCGTGCCGTTCTACATCTTCTTCGAGGGTGTGCTCATCCCGATGTTTCTCATCATCGGGGTATGGGGCGGCACCCGGCGGGTCTACTCGGCGTTCAAGTTCTTCCTGTACACCTTCGCCGGCTCGGTGCTGATGCTTCTGGCCATCCTGGGTATCTATTTCCAGACCGGGACGACGGAGATCCCCGATCTGCTCGCGGGTGCAGACATTCCGCGGCACATGCAGCTCTGGCTGTGGCTGGCGTTTTTCGCCTCGTTCGCCGTGAAGGTCCCGATGTGGCCGGTGCACACCTGGCTGCCCGACGCGCACGTCGAGGCGCCCACGGCCGGTTCGGTGGTGCTCGCGGGCGTGCTGCTGAAGATGGGCGCGTACGGCTTCCTCCGCTTTTCCGTGCCGGTGCTGCCCGAGGCGACGGCGTTTTTCGCCCCGCTGGTGTTCGCGCTCTCGGCCGTGGCGGTGATCTACACCTCGCTTGTGGCGCTGGCGCAGGAGGACATGAAGAAGCTCATCGCGTACGCCTCGGTGGCGCACATGGGCTTCGTCACCGCGGGCATCTTCACCCTGAATCAGCAGGGGATCGAGGGCGCGATCTTCCAGATGCTCAGCCACGGGATCGTCTCGGCCGCGCTGTTCCTGGTGGTGGGCGTGGTCTATGACCGCATTCACACCCGCCTGATCGACAAGTACGGCGGCCTCGCCGAGCGCATGCCCAATTATGCCATCATCTTCATGGTGTTCATGCTCGCCAACGTGGGCCTGCCGGGAACGAGCGGCTTCGTCGGCGAGTTCCTGGTCATCGTGGGGACGTTCCAGGTGAACACCACGGTGGCGCTGCTCATCGCCACCGGCATGGTTCTGGGCGCGGCGTACATGCTCTACCTCTACCGCCGGGTGATCTTCGGCAAGCTGACCAAGCAGCACCTCATGGCGATTACGGACATCAGCCTGCGCGAGAAGGCGATGTTCGCGCCCATGATCGCGCTGGTGCTCTGGATGGGAATCTATCCGGTGAGCTTCCTGGACGTCATGTCCGCCTCGGTGGAGAACCTGATCACGAATTACCAGACCGCCATGGCGGCGCAGGACGCGCCGGGCCTGGCCGCGCTGTGGCCGTCGCGATAGGGCAACGAAGGCAGCCATGACCTACGACCTGGCGGCGATCGCGCCGGAACTCTTCCTTCTCCTCTCCGCCGTGGCGCTGCTCATGCTGGGCGTCTTCCGCGGGCAGCGGGCCACGGGCGAGGTCCTGACCCTGGCCGTGGTGGCCAGCGTGGCCACCTTCGCGCTGGTCTGGCTGGGGCCGTCGCACAAGGCCGTGGCGTTCGAGGGGCTGTTCGTGCGCGACGGCTTCGCCGCGTTCATGAAGGGCCTGATCCTGGTGGGCACGGCCGTCTCGCTGGTGCTCGCCTGGCGCTTCATCGAGCGCGAGAACATGGCGCGCTTCGAGTTCCCGGTGCTCATGCTCTTCGCCACCGTGGGCATGATGATGATGGTCTCGGCCCACGACCTGATGGGGCTGTACCTGGGGCTGGAGCTGCAGAGCCTGTCGCTCTACGTCATCGCCGCCTTCCGGCGTGATTCCGAGCGCTCCACCGAGGCCGGGCTGAAGTACTTCGTGCTGGGCGCGTTGTCCTCGGGCATGCTGCTCTACGGTGCATCGCTGGTCTACGGCTTCGCCGGAACCACGAACTTCGCCGATCTTGCGGCCGTGTTCCGCGAGCTCAGCGCGGCCGGGGAGACGCCCAAGCTGGGCACGATCGTGGGCATCGTCTTCATCACCGCCGGCTTGGCGTTCAAGATCTCGGCGGTGCCGTTCCACATGTGGACGCCCGACGTCTACGAGGGCGCGCCCACGCCGGTGACCGCGTTCTTCGCCACGGCGCCCAAGGCCGCCGCGGCGGGCCTGTTCACGCGCGTGCTCATGGGGCCCTTCGGCGACCTGGTCGCGCAGTGGCAGCAGATCGTCATCGTCATCGCCATCCTTTCCATGGCCCTGGGCGCGTTCGCCGCCATCAACCAGGAGAACATCAAGCGGCTGATGGCGTACTCGTCCATCGGGCACCTCGGTTACGCCCTGGTCGGGCTGGCCGCCGGGAGCGAGGCCGGCGTGCGCGGCGTCGCCGCGTACATGGCGATCTACCTGATCATGAACCTGGGCACCTTCGCGGTGATCCTGTGCATGCGCCAGAACGACCGCATGGTGGAGTCCATCGACGACCTGCGCGGGCTCAGCCGCACGCACCCGGCGATGGCCCTGGCCATGGCGATCTTCATGTTCTCCATGACGGGGCTGCCGCCGCTGGCCGGGTTCTTCGCCAAGTTCTACGTGTTCATGGCGGCGGTCGAGGCCGGGCTCTACATTCTTGCCGTGATCGGCGTGCTGACCAGCGTCGTTGCGGCGTTCTACTACCTGCGCATCGTCAAGGTGATGTACTTTGATGAACCCACGGAGGGCTTCGACCGGCCCTTCGGCCGTGAGCTCAGTCTCGTGATGGGCGTCACCGGCGCGGTGATCCTGTTTTTCTTCGCCTTTCCCACGCCCGTGCTGGACGGCGCGCAGGTGGCCGCGACGGCCCTGACGGGCGGCGGATGAGCCGCGCGGGGGCCGCGAGCGACCCGCCCGCGCTGCCGCCGCCGTTCCGGCTGGTGGCGCACGACCGTATCGACAGCACCAACGCCGCGCTGCGGCGCATGGCCGAAGCGGGCGCGGCGCACGGGACCGTCGTCCGGGCGCGCGAGCAGACGGGCGGGCG
Source organism: uncultured Limimonas sp. (assembly GCA_913055855.1). Taxonomy (GTDB): domain Bacteria; phylum Pseudomonadota; class Alphaproteobacteria; order Kiloniellales; family Rhodovibrionaceae; genus CAJXKW01. The sequence continues at coordinate 10,956 of CAJXKW010000101.1, forward strand.
CGGGCGGCGCGGACGCGCCTGGGCGAGCCCGCGCGGCAATCTGTACGCCTCCGTTCTCCTGCGGCCGGATGCGGCGCTGCGCACGGCCGGCCAGCTGGGCTTCGCCGCGGCGCTGGCCCTTGCGGAGGCCGTGGCGGCGGGCATGCCCGGGGACGCGGCGGTGGCGCTGAAGTGGCCCAACGACATCCTGGTGCGCCACCGGAAGGTCGCCGGCATCCTGCTGGAATCGGTCCCCGACGGCGCCGGCGGGCCGCCCGCGGTGATCCTGGGCATGGGCCTGAACGTCGCCGTGGCGCCCACGGACGCGGCGTACCCGGCGACCAGCCTGCACGCCGAGGGCGCCCCGACGCGCGTGACGGCGGACGCCGTGCTGGCGGAAACCATGCCGCGGCTGGGCGCGTATCTGGACGCGTGGCAGCGCGACGGCTTCGCGCCGGTGCGTGCGGCGTGGCTGCGCCGGGCCCTGGGCGTGGGCGGGCCGGTGACCGTGCGCTTGCCCGACCGGACCCTGCACGGCACATTTCAGGACCTCGACCCGGACGGTGCATTGATTCTGCGCCAGAGCAGCGGGATGGAGCAGCGCATTCATGTCGGCGACGTCTTCTTCGGCCCTGGCTGAGCCGGCGACGGTCCTGGTCATCGACGCCGGCAACACGAATGTTGCGTTCGCCGTCTACGCCGGAACCGAGCGCCTGGGCCGCTGGCGCATCGCCACGGACGCGCGGCGCACGGCCGACGAGTACGCCGTCTGGCTGACCCAGCTCCTGCAGCTCCAGGGCCTCGACCGGCACGTCATCGGCGATGCGGTGATCGCCAGCGTGGTGCCGGGCGTGACGGAGAGCCTGAAGCGCCTGTGCACGGCTTATTTCGCCGGTCCGCCCCTGGTCGCGGGGGAGGACGGTGTCGGCTTCGACATTCCGGTGCGGCTCGACCGGCCGGAGGAGATCGGCGCGGACCGGCTGGTCAATGCCGTTGCGGCCCACGAACGGTACGGCGGCCCCTGCGTGGTGGTCGATTTCGGGACCGCAACGACCTTCGACATCGTCGCCGCGGACGGTGGCTATGAGGGCGGTGTGATCGCGCCCGGCATCCACGCCTCCATGGACGCGCTCTATGCGGCCGCGGCGAAACTGCCCGGCGTGGCCATCAAGCGTCCGGATCGGGTGATCGGCAAGCGCACGGTGCCCGCCATCCAATCCGGCGTGTTCTGGGGCTACATGGGCCTCGTGGAGGGGCTGCTCGCGCGCATCCGCAGCGAGCACGGCGGCGCGCCCACGGTCGTTGCCACGGGCGGCCTGGCGGCGATGTTCGAGCCGGAGACGCGCGCCATCGATCACGTCGACCCCGATCTGACGCTGCGCGGGCTGCGCCGCCTGGCCGAGCGCCAGCGCGCCGCCGAGCGCGCCGCGCCCGGCTGACCCGGATCTGAACCGCATCGACACCGAACCGCACCCCCTGCACCCGAACGAGCAACGGAAAGCGTCCCGCATGGAAGATACCCCGGAAAGCGACGAGATCCGCCTCGTACCCCTTGGGGGTACGAGCGAAGTGGGCATGAACTGTTACCTCTACGGCCACGACGGCGCCTGGCTCATGGTCGACCTGGGAATCGGCTTCGCCGATGAGCGCCAGCCCGGCGTGGACCTTCTGGTGCCCGACGTGCGCTTCATCGCCCGGCAGCGCGAGACCCTGGCGGGCATCGTGGTCACGCACGCGCACGAGGATCACCTGGGCGCGATTCCCTACCTCTGGCGCGAGCTGCGCTGTCCCGTCTACGCCACGCCCTTCGCCGTTCAGGTTCTCAAGGGCAAGTTCTCGGAGTTCGGCCTCACCGACGAGGTGCCGCTCATCGAGGTGCCGCTGGGCGGGACCGTCGGGATCGGCCCGTTTTCGGTCGAGTTCATCACCATCACGCACTCCATTCCGGAGGCGAACCTGCTTCGCCTGGAAACGCCCGCGGGCACCCTGGTGCACACGGGCGACTGGAAGCTCGACCCGGATCCGCTGGTGGGCCCCGACTACGACCGCCGCCGCCTGGCGCACCTGGCGGAGGAGGACATCCTCGCCCTGGTGGGCGATTCCACGAACGCCCTGGTGCCCGGCCACAGCGGCTCGGAAGCGGACGTGCGCGGGCGGCTGAAGGATCTGGTGAGCACGCTCAGGAATCGCGTCGCCATGACCTGCTTCGCCACCAACGTCGCGCGCGTGGAGACGGCCGCGCGCGTGGCCGAGGCGAACGGGCGCCGGCTGTGCATCGTGGGTCGGGCAATGAAGACCATGGTCGCCGCGGCGCAGGCCTGCGGGTATCTCCAGGACATGCCGCCGCTGGTGGACGAACGCGAGGTCGCCGAGCTGCCCCGCGAGGCGGTCATGCTCCTGGTCACGGGCAGCCAGGGCGAAGCGCGCGCCGCGTTGGCCCGGATCGCGCGCGAGGAGCACAACGAGATCGAATTCGCCGAGGGCGACGCGGTGATTTTTTCCTCGCGCATCATCCCGGGCAACGAGAAGGCCATCCACGAGGTGCAGAACAACCTGCTCCACCTGGGCGTGGAGGTGCTCACGGAAGAGGACCACTTCGTCCACGTCTCCGGGCACCCGTGCCGGGAGGAGCTGGAGCAGATGTACCAGTGGGTGCGCCCCCGCATCGCCATCCCCATGCACGGCGAGCAGCGGCACCTGCTGGCCCACGCCCAGATCGCGCGGAGCTGCCAGGTGCCCCAGGTTCGAGTCTCCCAGGACGGGCAGTGCCTGCGCATCCATCGCACCGAGGGCGCCCGCGTCATCGATCACGTGCCCTTCGGCCGGCTGGCCGTGGACGGCGGCGCGCTGCTCCCGCTCGACCGCGGGCCGGTGCGCGAGCGGCGCAAGCTGGGTTTCGAGGGCGCGGCCGTGCTCACCCTGGTCGTGGACGCCAACGGCGACCTCGCGGACGAGCCCCAGTTGAGCGCCTACGGCCTGCTGCCGCCGGGTGAGG
>CAJXKW010000102.1 GCA_913055855.1 uncultured Limimonas sp.
TCTCGCGGCGCGCCTCGGCGATCAGGAAGTCGCGCACGCGCCGCGGGACGTGCTCGGCCGCGCCGGAGACGTGCAGCGCGCCGTCCGCCCGCCAGACGCCCCGGCGCGCGCCCGGTTCGTGGCAAATGGTGTGGGCTTGATCGCGGATGGGGATCTCGGTACCCGGCGCGAAGGGCACGCGCGCGGGCAGGGCGTCCAGGCGGCGGCGCAGCCAGGCCTCCTGGCGCGCGGCGAAGGCCAGACCGTCGCGCAGGGGCATGCCCGGCGGCAGGGTCAGGCGCAGGCTCTCGCCGTCGGGCGCCAGCCGCAGGGTGAGGCGGCGCGCCTGCCGGTTCCGGCGCACTTCCACGGCCCGGTCCGCGCCCGCCAGGCGCAGGGTTTCGCGTGCCACCAGCGTTCCCGCCATGGCCACGGTGTAGCCGCCGAGGACCGCGCGGGCAAGGTGGGTGCAATATATCCGAGAGGCCTCGACGCGTTGGCCTGAACCGGCCCCGCCGCGACGGCACGCGCTATCCCACCACCCCTGTGGCGCGCAGCTCGGCGATGGCTTGCGGTGAGCGCCCGAGGCGGTCGCGCAGCACGGCGTCGGTATGCTCGCCCAGGGCCGGCGGCGCCGTGCGCGGCGTGCCCGGGGTGCCCGACAGCTTGAGCGGGCTGCCGAGCGTGGGGACGGCGCGCCCGGCGGAATCGGGCACGGCCGTCGCCATTTCCCGGTGGCGCACCTGCGGATCGGCGAACACGCCGGCGAGGTCGTTGATGGGCCCGCAAGGCACGCCCGCGGCGCCGATGGCGTCCAGCCAGTGCGCCGTCGTCCCTTCAGCGAAGATCCCGGCCAGGATGGGGATCAGCACCTCGCGGTTGTCCACGCGCGCGGCGTTCGTGGCAAAACGCGCGTCCGCGGCCAGATCGGCGCGGCCGATCGCGTCGCACAGGCGGGCGAACTGGTCGTCGTTGCCCACGGTGAGGATGAAGTGACCGTCCGCGGCCCGGAACGCCTGGTAGGGCACGATGTTCGGATGGGCGTTGCCCATGCGTGTCGGCGGCGTGCCGGAAACCAGGTAGTTCATTGCCTGGTTCACCAGGGCCGCCGCCTGCACGTCCATGAGCGCCAGGTCGATGAACTGGCCCGCCCCAGTGCGTTCGCGGTGGGCCAGGGCGGCCTGGATCCCGATCACGGCATACAGCGCCGTCATCACGTCCGCCAGGGCCACCCCCGCCTTCTGCGGCGGGCCGTCGGGTTCGCCGGTAACGCTCATCAGCCCGCCCATGGCCTGGATCAGCACGTCGTAGCCGGGCTTGTGCGCGTAGGGGCCGTCCTGGCCGAAGCCGGTGATGGCACAGTGGATCAGCCGTGGGCTCACGGCCGAAAGGCTTGCGTAATCCAGGCCGTAGCGGGCCAACCCACCGGCCTTGAAGTTCTCCAGCACGACATCGCTCTGCGCGGCCAGCTCGCGCACCAGCGCTTGCCCCTCGGGCCGGGCGATGTCGATGGCCACCGAGCGCTTGTTGCGGTTTGCCGCGAGGTAATACGCGGCCTGCCTGTTCTCGGCATCGGCATTGTCAAACCAGGGCGGACCCCAGGCACGGGTGTCATCGCCGCGTCCCGGGCGCTCGACCTTGATCACCTCGGCCCCGAGGTCGCCCAGGATCTGACCCGCCAAGGGACCCGCCAGGACGCGCGAGAGGTCGAGCACACGGATATGCGACAAGGCGCCGTCGGTCATGGCGGGGTTTTCCGGTATCGTGGTGCTGGTTGGCCGCCATCCTGACCCGGGCGGGCATGCCGGGGAAGGGGTGCGCGACGGCTTGCCGCCGAGGTGCCGGGGGCGTAGACAGGCGCCAGCGCGCGCTCTTGCGGAAAACGCATGCCTGAAGTTCGACCGCCGATGGAGACGTCCCGCCCGTCGCTTTCGCCGGTGGCGCTGACGGCGCTGATCTGGCTGGCGGCGGTGCTTTTGACCGTGCCGCCGGCGCTCGGCCAGCCGGTGTACGAGCTGCTTCAGGGGCCGGACGACCACACCCGCCTCGCCCGCATCCGGGCATTCCTGGACGGCGCCGGCTGGTTCGACGACCGCCTGTACCGGATCGATCCGCCGGACGGGGCGGTTCTGCACTGGTCGCGCCTGCCCGATCTGCTCCCCGCCGGCATGATTGCGGTGCTGACGCCGGTCGCCGGCGCGGGCGGCGCGGCCCTCGCTGCCGCGATCGCCACGCCGCTGATCATGCTGGGCGCGCTGCTGGCGGCGCTGGTGTGGGCGCTGCGCCCGATCCTGCCCGGACAGGGCGGGGCCGCGGCGGCACTGGTGATGGCGGGCATGCCGCCCGTGCGGGAGGTCCTTCCCGGAAGCCTGGACCACCATGCCTGGATGATGCTCGCGGCCGCGCTGGGTGTGGGTATGGTCGTCCATGTGGCGTGCGACAGCGCCCCGCGGCGTGCGGCGGCGGTGGGCGGCCTCGGCCTGGGCGTCGGCGTCGTGGTGACCGGCGAGACCCTGATTGCGCTGGCGGCGGTCTGCGCCGCGACCGGTGTGCTCTGGCTGTGGCGCGGTCGTGCGGTGGTGGCGCCTCTGCGCGTCTTCGCCAGCGTCCTTGGGCTGACGGGCCTTGCGCTTCTGCCTGTGGCGCACCCGCCGGGGGCCTGGCTGGCGGCGCCGTGCGACCGCTTCGGCGTGGTCTATCTCGGCGCGCTCGCGGGTGTGGCCGCCATCTGGTGGGCGGCGCCGGCGCTGGCCAATCGGTTTCGGGCGCATTGGGGGGTGCGCCTGTGTGCCGGCGCGGCGGTGTCGGTGGTCGTGGCGGCCACGCTGGCGGCGCTGTTTCCGCACTGCCGCGGCGGTGCGATGAGCGGCGTGCCCGCGGATCAATGGGAGACTTGGCTGGGGCATGCCGCGGGGATGGAACCGCTCTGGCGGAAAGATCCCGCCAACGTGGTGGCGCTGGCCGGTGCGCCGGCCGTCGCCTTTCTTGTCGGCGTTTGGGGTGTGTGGCGCGCGCCAGGGGGTGGGCTCCGGCCGGCGCTTCTGCTCATGGTCGCGGCGGGGATTCTCGCGACGCTGCAGTCGGCGCGCGCGGCGAACCTCGCGGCGGTGCTTTCGGTTGCCCCGCTGGCCTGGTTTCTCGTGGCGGTGCTGCAGGCGTGCGAGCGCCGGCTGCACGGGGCTTGGCGGGCGTTGGGTGCGGTCGCGGCGACGCTGATCATCGCGGCCGGGCCGCTGGTTCTGGCGTTGGGCCTGGCGGCCCGGACCGGCGGACAGTCGGCCAGTGGCACCTGCGAGGACGCGCGCATCCGGGCGGCTCTGGCGAGCGTGCCCGACACGCATGCGCCGGGTCTGATGGTCGCGCCCATTTTCACGGGGCCGTATATCCTGACCGCCTCGCGGCACAGTGTCCTGGGCGCGCAGTATCACCGCAACGTGGCCGGGAATCGGGCGGCGCACGCCGTTCTGGCCGCACCCGATGCGCCGGCGGCGCGGCGCGCCGTGGAGCGCCACGGCGTCGATTACATTGCCGTCTGCATGAAGGGGAACCCGCTCGCCGGCGCGTTTGCCGAAGCCCTGACTCGGGGCGCGGTTCCGTCCTGGCTGGCGCGCGTCAGTTCCGCGGATGCCGGTCCTTACCGGATCTACGCCGTGACCACGCCCAGGAACGATGACGGGATCGGTGCGGTGCGCAGGGGGAAATGGTGGACCCGGCAGGATTCGAACCTGCGACCTTCGGTTCCGGAGACCGACGCTCTATCCGGCTGAGCTACGGGTCCGCGCCAATGTGGCGGCGAACATAGGATACAACGGCCGGCACGGCAATGGGGGTTTTGCGGCGTGGGCGAGCCCCCCGTTCAGCCGCTTCCCGCCACGCTTTCCAGGACGGCAACGTAGTGCGTGCTCGCGGCCAGCAGCACGAATGCGTGCCAGATGGGGTTGTGGAATGGCAGCCGGCGGGCAAGGTGGAAGCCCACGCCCGCGGTATAGAGAATCCCGCCGGTGAGCAGCAGCCACAGCACGGTCGCGCCCAGCCGCTCGGCGAGCACCGGCACCACGGCCAGCACGCTCCAGCCCATCACCAGGTACAACCCGATTCCCAGGCGCTCGAACCGGCGCGGCCAGCCCAGCTTGAGCACCATCCCCGCAGCCGCGGCCAGCCACATGGCGGCGCAGTACAATCCGCCCAGCCAGCCGCCCACGCCGATCAGCGTGAAGGGGGTATAGGTGCCGGCGATCATCACGAAAATGCCAGCGTGATCCACGCGGCGCATGATGTCCTTGCGCATCGGGTGCTCGACGATGTTGTAGACGGCCGAGCCGGTGAGCATCGCGATCAGCCCGATGCCGTAGAGCACAACGCTGACCACGGCCAGTGCGCTGCCGCCCAGCGCAGTGATCGCGATCAGGACGACCGCCCCGGCGATGCCTGCCGGGACGCCGATGGCGTGGATTACCAAGTCGACCCACTTTTCCCGCCGGGTCTGCGCACGCCGCGCGATCCGGTCCCGGACGGCGCCCGGGGATTCCGCCATGGCTTGCGTGGGCTCTCCTTGCATGCGCCCAACCCTTGGTTACGATCGATATACTCGCATTGTTCGGGCCGTCATGATCCGGAGTCACCGGACGTCATTTCGGTAAGCCGCTCGAGGGGGCGCGCGTCCGCCCCGGAGGGAAGCGGCGCCGCGGGATCGGCCATCCAGCTCCGAATGTCGCGCCAGACGGTGTACGCCTGGGTGTCGCGCAGCAGCATGTGGTAGCCCTCTGGGTAGAATGCGCGCGTGACGCCGCTGCGCCCGTCCAGCCGCTGCCAGAACCGTTCGGTCGGTTCGGGCGGGACGATCTCGTCGTTGGCGCCGTAGAGCACCAGCGCCGGAACGGGCAGCGCGTCGGCGCCCCGGAGCGCGGCGTCCATGAGATTGACCAGCCCGTGGATGGCGTCGACCCGCGTTTTCCCGATCACCTTGGGGTCCATCGCCAAGGTCCGGAGCGCAACCGCGTTGTCCGTGGGTTCGCGGTCCAGGCCGGCGCCCGAGAGCGTCAGCCAGGGCACTGTGTGCGCGCCCAGCCAGAGCGCCCAGCGCTGGTAGAACGGCATGGTCTCGCGCGCCCACACGGCCGGCGCCGCGAGCACGATTCCGGCAACCTCGGGCAGGACGCCCATGTCCGCCGCCGCCAGCGTCACCCCGCCGCCCATGGACACGCCCAGCACGTAGACGGGGGTGTCGGGATGCCGGGTCTTCACCCAGCGCACGGCGCGGCCCAGGTCGCGCGCCAGGACGGCTTCGCCGGGCCAAACGCCGCGGTTGGGCGTGCCGCCGAAGCCGCGCTGGTCGTAGGCGTAGACGGCGATTTCCTGCGCGGCGAACCACTGCGCGGGCAGGTCGAAGCCCATGCTGTAGTCGTTGAAGCCGTGGACGCCCAGGACGACAGCCTGCGGCCCCGGATTGCCGCGGGCGTCCCAAACCCGCAGCGGCAGGCGCGCGCCGTCGGGCATCACCAGCGCTCGGCCGTCGCGGCGCGCGGGCGTGTCGCTGACGGCGTCGCCGCCGGGCGCGACGCGCGGCGCGCATGCGGTCAGCGCGAGAACCAGTGCGGCGAGCCAGAGCAACGGCCGTGGGGCGGGGACACGTGTCATTGCGGCCTCGCATCGTCGGGCAGGCCGGCGCGCGCGTCGCGGCGGGCGTTGCGCCACAGCGCGGCGCCGTGCGTGGTCAGGGCGAGCGTGCCGGCGAGCAGGGTTCCCACCACGATGTGCACCCGGATGGCGAGGGCGAAGGCCAGCGCGGTGCCGCGGTCGGCGCCCGCCATGGTCAACGCGCCGAACCACGCGCTCTCCACCACGCCCAGGCCGCCCGGCGCAATGGGAAGCAGCATCGCGAGCTGGCTCACCGGCGCGATGAGCAGGACCACCCGCCACATGTCGCCGCCGAACATGAGCTGGTGGAGCAGGGCGAAGCCGCCGGCGAGCGCGGCAAAACGCGCCAGTGTGAGGATATAGGCCCAGCCGAGCGTGCCGCGGCGCTCGCGGTAGAGTGTCGTCAGCCCGACGGCAAGGGCCGCGATGCGCCCGCGCCGGCCCTCGGCGACTCGCTGCACCCCGGAGAGCAGCGGCGCGAGGAGGCCGTGGAACACGCCCGGCAGCACCAGGATGACCACGGCGCCCAGGACCAGCCCGGCGTTCGGGCCGAGCCGGCCGGTGAGCACGAGAAGCGCCACCGGCGCCAGGGCGAGGGCGAGCACGGCGTCGAACAGCCGGTCCACGAGGACCACGCCGCTGATGCGCATGAATGGCCGCTTGAGCCGACGTGCCAGGCAGGCGCCCTTGAGCACGAAATCCCCGGCGCCCGAGGGGACGAACTGGTTGCTCACCTGCGCCACCAGGTGGCAGCCGAGGCAGCCGCGCACGTCCCGGTAGGCGTCGCCCGCCAGGAGTACCATGGTGCGCACGCCCGTCAGGAGCACCTGGAGGACGAAGATCAGCGGCGGGATCAGCAGGACCGGACGCAGCTCGACGCGCGTCAGGACGGTCGCCAGGGCATCGCGATTCAGCCAGACCAGTCCCGCCACCAGGACGCACGCCACCAGCAGCCCGGTCAGCTTGCCCCAGGGCATGCGTCCGGCGCGGGATGTCTCGACCGGCGTCGTCAGGCCGCGACCTCCGGCGTGGCCGCACTGGTGAGCTGGAGGAAGATGTCCTCCAGGTCCGCCTCTTCCGTCGACACGTCCGTGACCGTCAAGCCCGCGCCGCTCACGGCCGCGAGGATATCGGCCACGGGGCTTTCGCTGGCCTTGTAGCGGAAGGCGAGGCTGTGTGCGTCCAGCAGCTCGGGCTCAAAGCGCGCCAGCGCCGCCGGCGCCTGCGTCAGGGGCTCGGCGACGTGGAGTGTCAGGGTCTTGGTGTCCAGCCGGCGCAGCAGCTTGGGCGTAGGCTCGCAGGCGATCACCCGGCCGTGGTTGATGATCGCGATCTCGTCGCAGAGTTCCTCCGCCTCCTCCAGGTAGTGGGTGGTCAGGAGGATGGTCGTGCCCCGTCGGTTGAGCTCGCGCACGTGCGCCCAGAGCTGCCGGCGCAGATCGACGTCCACACCGGCCGTGGGCTCGTCCAGCACCAGAATCGGCGGATCGTGGACCATAGCCTTGGCCACCATGAGGCGCCGGCGCATCCCCCCGGAGAGGGCGCGCGCGTAGGCGTTCGCCTTGTCGGTCAGCCCCATGATCTCAAGGATCTCGTCGGTGCGCCGCTCCTTGGGCGGTACGCCGTACAGGCCCGCCTGGAGTTCGAGCAGCTCGCGCGGGGTGAAGAAGGGATCGATGTTGAGTTCCTGGGGCACGATGCCGATGGCGGCGCGCGCCTGGCGCGGGTCGGCGTCGATGTCGTAGCCCCACAGGCGCATGGTGCCGCTCGTCTTGAGCACGAGCCCGGCCATGATGTTGATGAGCGTCGACTTGCCCGCACCGTTCGGGCCGAGCAGGCCGAACAGCCGGCCCCGGCCGATGGTCAGGTCGACGTCCTCGAGCGCGCGCTTGGGCGCAACATTGCGCCCGCTGGCGCGGTAGACCTTGGTGAGTCCCTCGACGGCAACGGCGTCTCTGGGCAAATCGACGGCGAGCCCCGGCGCCGGGGCGGGGTTGGAATCGCGTGGCATGGGTGTGCACATGGGCGGCCGGTGGGCCGCTTCAAGCCTTGTGTCCGGGAAATGCGGCGTTAGGCTCGCATCCGCGCGGCCGCCGGTCAACGGCGGGCGCGGCGAAGTCTGTGCTGACCGGGCAAGGGGAGCGCCGACTATGCCGACAGAGAGAACAATCCGAAACCACGACACACTTCATCCAGGACGAGTCTTTACGCCTATCCGAGAACATATCATACTTAGCGCCGCCTAAAGCCAGCGCGCTACGTCTAAAAACTTATGCTATTTTTAGGTCCAGTTTCGCAATGACGGCCGAGCTCTCACTTCCATTAAACTTAGGGCACTACGATCACCGGAATGGCTTATTTAATCCTAAGGATGAATTGTCTGATCCTTTCTATCGAGCAATAATTCAATCCCGTTTTTTTCGTCGCTTGGCCGATGTCCGTTTTCTTGGAGCCATCGATTATATCGTAATGCCAAATCAACATATTTCTGCTCGTAGAAATAGCCGTTATGCTCACACCCTTGGCGTTGCGGCGCTGACGAAGCGAATTTGCCGCAATCTTGATATTTCGAAGCAAACCGAACGTCTTCTCGTTTCTTCTGCTTTGCTTCACGATATAGGTCATGGACCGTTTTCACACTCGTCCGAAAAGGCATTTTTCCAGATTTTCGGTTTTGGTCACCATGAAATGACACGTTCAATCATTTACGGAAGATATGGCTCGAAAATCAATGAAATTCTTCGGTTTTTCAAAATATCGCCGTTCGATGTATGCGCTATGCTAACTGGCGAATCTTCCTCACCGCATGTTTTGCTTTTTTCTAGTCCGGTTAATGTCGATACGCTTGACGCAATCCCCCGCGCATATTCGTACATTGCATCACGCTTAACAGCACCTGTACCTGATAAATACATAAATGACATCGTAAATACAGGTTTACATTCGGAAAAACGACTTGATGGCTTTTGGAACATAAAGAATGATGTATATAAAAGGCTTATCTTTGGGCACTCCGGCGCTATGGTTGACTGCTCTTGCAAAAACTTTATTACGCGAAATGCGCATAACTTCAAGAAGGAAGATTTTTTGTTATCCGATAGCGAATTCTTTACTCGTTATCCTGCTTGGCGCCGGGAACTGCGGCATCTGGCCGATATTTTAGCACCTATAAATTTCGCGCCCCCCTGTGTGGGAGACCTGCATGGAAACATATCTGATACCATCTATTTTGTTAACCGGCAACAAAGGTTGCATAGTCGAAATGATATTGGTAAACGATATCTCAAGCGTAAGCCTCATACGCTTTAGCAGACTTGGTTTTATGTGTACGATGTGCTGCAAGCTGTGACAGGAGGTATATATGTCATCCAGTGAAGGAGTCATTGCAGAGCGGGAAAGATTTTCTAACGAGACCGTAAATCAAATTAAGTTTGAGGTATTACATCAATTGGAACCGCAGTATGCGATCGTTTTTGTGGGGTCCTACGGTCGCGGCGAAGCGAGTAAGCAGTCAGATGCGGATTACTTTTTGCTATACGAGAATACGGTTCCGAGAGAAGAAGAGAAGTCGACTGTGCGTCAAATTATAACGAGGTATGCTGCAGCGCCATCTTCCAATGGGGCTTTTGACGACGTAGAATCGTACGAACGAATAGCGCGAAATGTCGGAGGACCCGACGATACGAATGATAACATTACTCGACGGATACTTTTTCTCCTTGAGGGATCTTGTATTATCGGAGAACCAGTCATGAATAGGGTTCGAGACAAGTTACTCGATCAAGTATACCTCAAAGATCAATTGCCGATGCAAACTTTACCAATGTTCTTATTAAATGATGTGATTCGGTACTATCGAACTATGTGCGTTGATTTTGAGCACAAAACTAGGGAAATTGCCAATAAGCCCTGGGGGCTACGCAATATAAAGCTGGTTTTCTCGCGGAAGCTGCTTTATTTTAGCGGTATTGCGATGCTGGCCGAAACCTATAATTTAGAATCTCAGGAAACCAAAGATACGCTCCGTCAACTAATACAATTGACACCGTTAGAACGTGTTCGCGAAATTTTTGGACAAGATGCCGGAAGGGCGATGGATCTATATGGGGAATTTCTGGAGAAGATTAGCGATGGGGGTGTACGTGCTTCGCTTGATCAGGTGAGGCCGAATGATGAATCGCGCCGAAACAATCCGGACTTTCGCGATCTGAAAGATAAAGGACGTGAGTTCTCGAATGAACTGGTTCGCCTCCTTTCAGCAAGGTACGAAGAGGATCATTTAATACATCAAGCACTCATCGTCTAACCGATAGTAAGAGGGAACTGGTCCAAGACCGCAAGAAAGAAGACGGGTCGTGCCGCGCAACTCGGCGAAGGGATCGAGATCGGCCGCTTCAAGCCTTGTGTCCGGGAAATGCGGCGTTAGGCTCGCATCCCCGCGGGCGCCGGTCAACGCGGCGGCCCATGACGGTTCGACGACGGGTCAGACGACGGGTCAGGGGACGCGAGCGATAGCGATGCAGCCGGTGGAGACGATCTACGTCGACGACGAAGTGGTAGCTTGCGACGGGGGGCCCAATCCGGCGCTGGGCCATCCGCGCGTGTTTCTCAACATGGAAGGGCGCGGGGAAGTGGACTGCCCGTACTGCGGCCGGCGCTTCATCCTGCGCGAGGGCGTGCGCGGCCGCGCGGCGCACGGCTAGACAACGCGCTTGCGCGAGCCAGCGGGTCATCGCCGGCGCTGCCGTTCGCGTCGGCCAACGGGCTGGTCGTTTCCGCGATTGTGTCCTTTGCGAAAATAATACAGTATCGTGACTCCATGACGCATCGCGTGCGCCGGCATCCCGGTGGGGAGCCGGGGGACGGGTGCAGGGCTGGAACAGCGGGGTGGGCAGGGGCATGGAACACGGCGGTCTGCGGCTCAACGAGACGGCGCGCTGGCGCGAGCTGGATCTCGCCCACCATCTTCATCCCTTCACCGATTACAAGGGACTCGCGGACGAGGGCGGCAGCCGGATCATCGTGGGCGGTGCCGGGGTCCACCTGACGGATTCGGAAGGCCGGCGGATCCTGGACGGCATGGCGGGGTTGTGGAACGTCAGCCTCGGCTACGGCCGCGCCGAGTTGGCGCAGGCGGCCTATGACCAGATGATGCGCCTGTCCTATTACAACACCTTTTTCAAGACGGCCACGCCGCCCGCGGTGGAATTGGCCGCGCGGCTGGTCGAAATGACGCCCGCCGGGCTCAACCGGGTATTCTTCACCAGCTCCGGCTCGGAAGCCAACGACACCATTGTCCGCATGGTGCGGCACTACTGGAACCTCGCCGGAAAACCGTCGAAGAAGACGATCATTAGCCGGGAGTACGCCTACCACGGCTCGACCATGATCGGCGCCAGCCTGACCGGGCCGGGGCAGATGCCGGGCGGCCAGGGCGACCTGCCGCTTCCCGACATCGTGCACGTTACACCGCCGTACTGGTTCGACTTCGGCGAGGGCATGACCCGCGACGAGCTGGGGCTGCACGCGGCGCGGCAGGTAGAGGCGAAGATTCTGGAACTGGGCGCGGACAATGTCGGCGCATTCATCGGCGAGCCCATCCAGGGCGCGGGCGGCGTGATCATCCCGCCCGAGACCTACTGGCCCGAGGTGCAGCGCATCTGCCGTGCGCACGACGTTCTGCTCATCGCCGATGAGGTGATCTGCGGCTTCGGCCGCACCGGCCACGCCTTTGCCAGCGAGCGCTTCGGCATCGAGCCCGACATGATGACCCTGGCGAAGGCGGTGACGTCGGGGTACGTGCCGCTGGGTGCCGCCATGGTCGGGGACCGCGTGGCCGACACGCTGATCCAGGAGGGTGGCGAGTTCTTTCACGGATTCACCTATTCGGGACACCCGGTTGCCTGTGCGGTCGGGCTGGAGGCGCTGCGGCTGCTGGATGCGGAAGGTCTGGTGGCGAAAGTCGCAACGGACACGGGGCCGTATCTGGCGGAGCGCCTCGACGACCTCGCGGATCACCCGATCGTGGGCGAGGTGCGGTCCCAGGGCCTGCTGGGCGCCGTCGAGCTGTGCGCGGATAAGGCTACGCGCGCGCGCTTTCAGCCCAAGGGGCTGGCGGGACGCATCTGCCGCGATCACTGCATCGCCAACGACGTGATCCTGCGTGCGGTGCGCGACACCATCGTGATCTCCCCGCCGCTGATCGCGGCGCGAGAGCACATCGACACCATGATCGACACGCTGCGCCGGAGCCTCGACGCCACCGCGCGGGACCTCGGCGCCGCATGAGACCAAGGGCCGGCCATCCACGCGATGCCGGCCCGTTTTGTATGGGACGCCCGTCCGAGCAGAAGGAAAAACACGCGAAAACATGCGGTACAGGTGCGTCGGACGGACAACAGGGAAGACGGCGGCTTCACCAACAACGGGAGACGAAGGATGGCGAGCACCAAACCGGGTCATGCCCTGTCCCGCGCGCTGGGCGGGGAAATCTCGCGGCGCGGCTTCCTGGCCGGAACGGCGGCGGCCGGGCTGAGCGTCACCGCCCTGCCGAACCTGGGCCGGGCCGCCGAGGAGGAGCCCAAGCTCAATTTCTACAACTGGGACACCTATATCGGTCCCGACACGCTGGAGAACTTCCAGGACAAGACCGGCATCGCGGTCCGCATGGACCTCTACGCCAACAATTCCGAATTGTTCGCCAAGCTCAAGGACGGGAACCCGGGCTACGACGTGATCGTGCCGGGCAACGACTGGCTGGAGCGCATGGTCGCCGCCGACATGATCATGCCGCTCGACCACGGGGAGATCCCGAATTTCAAGCACCTGAGCAAACGTTTCCAGGATGCCGAGTTCGATCCCGGACGCAAGCACTCGATGCCCTATATGTGGGGTACGATCGGGATCGGATATCGCAAGTCCCGCGTGGACGGGGTTCCCGATAGCTGGAAGTGGCTGTTCGATTCCGACAAGTACGCCGGCCGGATCGCCCTGCTGCGGGATTGCCGCTACTATATGGGTTGTGCCCTGAAGTACCTCGGCTATTCCCTGAACACGACCGATCTGGATCAGATCAAGGAAGCCGAGGCGCTGCTGATCAAGCAGAAGCCGAACCTGCTGACCTTTGCACCGGATACGGGCCAGCGCCTGCTCATCGAGGGTGCGGTCGACCTGACGATGGAGTGGAACGGCGACATTGGCCAGGTCAAGGCGGAGGACCCCGACATCGATTATGTCGTGCCCCGGGAAGGCGCGATCATCTGGCAAGACGTGCTCGCCATTCCCAAGGGCGCGCCGCACCCGAACAACGCGCACCGCTTCATCAACCACATCCTCGACCCGCGGGTGAACGCGCGCATCGCCGAATTCATCCGCTATGCCACGCCCAACGAGGGCGCGAAGCAGTACCTGCCTGAGGACTACCTGAACAGCCCGATCACCTATCCCCCGGCGGCCGCGCTCGATGCCTCCGAGCACGTTCTCTACGTCGGCGAGGACGTGATCCAGGCCTACGAAGAATCCTGCACCCGTATCTTCGCGGCCTGAGCAGGTCGCGCGGCACCCGGTTGCGCCCGGCGCGGCGGAGACCCGACAAAGTCTGGCCGCGCCGGCACGGGCTGCCCGCCCCCAACGGGACAGAGGGACGGGCCGATGGACGACTGGAAACGCAACCAGCGCATCTTCTGGCCGCTCGCCCTGCCGCCGGCGGTGTGGCTTCTGGTGTTCTTCCTGGTACCGTTGAGCCTGATCTGGGTGCTCAGCTTCGGCGAAAAGCTGGGTATCCAGGAGATTGCCACGACATGGACGCTGGACAATTACGCCAAGGCCGTCGAGCCGCTGTACGCCTCGATTCTCTGGAAGTCGTTGCGCATCTGCGGCCTGGCGACGTTGATCTGCCTGCTCGTCGGCTATCCAGTGGCCTTCCTGATCGCGTTCCTGCGCTCGTCCATGTGGAAGGCGCTGCTCCTGCTCGGGGTGATCATCCCCTTCGCCATCAACATTCTCGTGCGCACCTTCTCGCTGATCGCGGTGCTGCGGCCCACGGGGCCGATCAATGCCGCCTACGAGGCGCTCTGGAACGGGGCGCACGCCGTTCTCGGGGTGGCCGGGCTGGGTGACGCCCTGCTGGGCGAGCGTTTCACGCCCTTGATGCTGATGTACAGCAACACGGCCGTGATCGTGGGGATCGTGTTCGTCTTCTTCCCGTTCATGGTGCTGCCGCTC
>CAJXKW010000103.1 GCA_913055855.1 uncultured Limimonas sp.
CTTGCGCTGAAAGGGCAGGACCAGCCGCTGCGCTTCACCCGCCTCTCGACGGATACAAAGGGTGAGGTCGCCGTGACCCGGCCGGGCCTGCCCGTGCGTTACGTGATTTCCGCGGCCACGGCGGACCGGCTGTTTACCCTGAAAACCAAGGCCGCGGCGGAGAGCGCGGGCGGCTCGACCGGGCGCAAGAACGGCGGCGGTCAGAAATCGTGAGGCCGTCAGCGCGCCCGGCCCGGCGCGAGCGCATCCGCGAGGCTCGCGGCGTCGAGCAGGGCGTCCGCCCAGGCGTCGAGCTGGGCGTCGCCGGCGGCCTCGATGCGCTCGCGTGCCCATGGGGGCAGCGTGCCGAAACGCCGCTCCAGCATGCGCGTGAGCATGGCGGC
This sequence comes from uncultured Limimonas sp., assembly GCA_913055855.1. Classification (GTDB taxonomy): domain Bacteria; phylum Pseudomonadota; class Alphaproteobacteria; order Kiloniellales; family Rhodovibrionaceae; genus CAJXKW01. The sequence continues at coordinate 384 of CAJXKW010000103.1, forward strand.
CTTGCCTTCGGCGCGCCCCTCCGCAATCCATTCCTCTGCGGGTGTTCCCATCAGGTCCTCCCATCGGTGTGGTTTCGCCTGCCGGACGGCCGCTTCGAGGTCGGCACGCGACATGTCGTAAACGCGTGCGACGTATTCCAGGACCTGTACCTCGAGCAGGCTGTGGTCCGGCGCGTCCTGCAACAATGATATCACCACATGGACGGGAACGCCCTGGTCGAAGGCGTGTTTGAGAGCGGCCAGCGCCGTGCGCACGCCGGCATCGCTCGCCAGGTCCGCGTCCGCGATCGGCCCCAGGTCGCGCAGCACGTAGCGCAAGTCCGATAGCTGTTTCCGGATTTCGGGCGGCGCGCCGATCCAGTCCAGAACCGACGTGGGAACGGTCCAGGGCTGACGGCCGTGGTAGATGACGATCGGGATGATCGCGGGCAAGCGCCGGGGTGTGCCCTCGCTTTCCGCCACATGCCGGTCCCAGATGCGCGCCATGTACGTCAGCACCTGGATGGGCGTGCGCGGATCCGGCGTGCTTTTGTGCTCGAGAAGGGCGTAGATATAGGCGGGCGTGCCGTCGCGGAGATGGACCCGAAACAGCCGGTCGCTTTGGCTGCCCTGCAACGCGGCGTCGACAAAGCTTCCCGCGATGGGTTCAGGTCGCGTGTCCGCCAGGTTCGCCGCGACCGGGGGCGGAAGATACTCGCGGAGCAGGGCGCGGGCGCGCTCCGGATCGTCGAGAAGGGCGCGAAAGAGCCGGTCGTGCGGACTGCCGGGCGCGGCCATGCCACCGCCTGCCAAGGGATGGATTGCACATCAAAACAGCATGCGGCTGCATGACGTGCCACTGGGCGGCGCGTCAAGCGGCGTGGCATGATTTATCAGCCGGGAGTGCCGGCAATATCCCTGGCTGTTGGATGGATCCGGCTCTATGCGCGTTCGCGCGCGTATCCAAGTGTCCGGCTCGTCGCCGCTTACGCCACGAAGGCCTTTTCGATGGCGTAGTCGCCAGCCTCGCCGCGGTCGCCGGCGCGGAAGCCGCGTGCGGTCAGTTCGTCCGTCAGTGTCTGCAGCATCGACGGGCCGCCGCAGATCATCGCGCGGTCGTGCTCGGGATCCATGGGCGGCAGGCCGAGATCCTGCCAGAGCCGACCATCGGCGATGTGCTCGGTGATCCGGCCAGTGCGCTCGAAGGAGTCGCGCGTGAGGGTGGGGTAGTAGCGAAGCTGCGCCGCGGCTTCCTCGCCCACGAGCGGATGTTCCTGAATGCCTTCGCGCAGGTAGGTGTCGTAGACAAGATCCGGCTTGAAACGACACGTGTGGTTCAATACGACCTGCTCATATCGGTTGTAGATCTCCGGGTCCTGGATCAGGCTCATGAACGGCGCGATCCCGGTGCCCGTGGAGAACAGGTAGAGCGTCCGTCCCGGCGCGACCGCGTCCAGGGTCAGGGTACCCGTTGGCTTGCGGCCGATGAGCAGCTCGTCGCCGGGCCCGATGTGGCGCAGGCGCGAGGTGAACGCGCCGCCCTCGACCTTGATGGACAGGAACGTCAGCTCCTCGTCGTAGCTGGCGTTCGTCATCGAGTAGGCGCGTTGGATGATTTCCTCGCCCGTGTCCAGCCCGATCATGGTGAATTCGCCGGACTCGAACCGGAAGGTGCTTGGCCGGGTGGTGCGCAGCGTGAACATGTGCTCGCTGACATGGTTCACGTCGGTCACTTCAGCCGGAAAGAACTTTTGCCGGATCTTGTCGCGTGCCGTGCTCATCGATGGCCCGTCTCGTCCCGGTTTGTCTCAAACGCACCACGGCCTGCGCCGGTGTCGCGGCGCACGGACGGGGGGCGGTTGTTGTGCCTCGATCCGGGCCGAATGTAGCCGATCGGGTGCGATCTCGCGAGGGTGCGCTGGTGCGGCGCTTTCACTCACAGCATGCGTGCGGCTGCCACGTGCCGCCGGGCGTGGTCAACGACCCGCGCGGGGATCGCGCGACAGGCCCCGCGCGGCCAGGGCGTCCAGATAGGCCTGCCAGATCGAATCCTGTTGCTCGCCCAGGCGGCGAAGATACGGCCAGGAATAGATGCCCGTCTCGTGCATGTCGTCGAACTTGATCCGGACGGCGTAGTTGCCCACCGGCTCGATTCCCACAATCCCGACATACATGCGCCCCGGCACGATCTGCTTTTGCTCCGGGTGGTGGCCCTGCACCTCGGCACTTGGACTCTCCACGCGCAGCAGCTCGGCCGGATAGGTGAAGCGCGCACCATCGTCCCAATCGATCGTGACGATTTTGCTGGCGCTGTCGTAGCGGATGTCCGTTGGCCAGCGGTCGCTGCCCAGCGGTTGCGCGTTGTGCTCGCCGATCCCGCTCATCGCCGCGTCGCCCGTATCCCCGTCCGTGGGCCGCCTACTCGTCCAGGTGCCGCGCCTCGTCCGGGAGCATGATCGGAATCCCGTCGCGGATGGGATAGGCCAGCCGCGCCTGGTGGCTGATCAGCTCCTGGTGCTCGGGGTCGTACTCCAGCGGCCCCTTGGTCACGGGGCAGACCAGGATTTCCAGCAGCTTGGGATCGACGCTCGCCTGTTCGGCCGTGCTCATGGCGTGTTCCTCTCGGGCGAACGCGCGCCGTTCAGTGGCGCGCAGCCGCGGGCCCGGCCGCCTGGGAGCCGAGCACCGCCATTTCCAGGATCGTGGTCATGGTCTCCGCGCGGTCGGAGGGCGTGGGCGCCTCCAGCAGCGCCTGCTTTTCCGCCGCGGAGAAAGGGCACACCATCGCCAGCGAGGTCACCAGCCGTTCGTTGGAGGCCTCGCGGATGGCGTTCCAATCCGCTTCGATCCCCTGTTGATCGAAGTAATAGGTCAACGCGTCGAGAAGCCGCTGCCGGTCGAAGTAGGCTTTCGCCGCTTCGAGATCCGCGGCGAACGGGTCGAACTGGGGCAGCACGCGCCGGTAGGCGCGCGCCTGGGGCAGCTCGCGCCGGACGCGGAAGCGCACCACGCCGCGAAGCGTGATCAGGAAGCGCCCGTCCTCGGTCTCGCTGAACTGCACGATGCGCCCGGCGCAGCCGGTGCGGTACACCGGCGCCTGACCGGCATCCAGCGTCGTATAATCGCTCGTCGCCGGGACCGGCGCGCCCTCGCTGGCGGTCTCCACCTCGAATCCGGTGGTCTCGTCCTCGTCCAGCGCGGGCTGGACCATCCCGATCATGCGCTGCTCGGCCAGCGCGTCGGTCACCATCTCCAGATAGCGCGGCTCGAAGATGTTCAGCGGAAGCTGTCCGCCGGGCAGAAGCAGCACGCCCGCCAGCGGAAAGATGGGCAGACTCGCCGGCAGGGTCTCGATGCTGGGATCGAAGGGATTGGGGTCGTTGCTCATGAAAACAGGATCGATGAGAGTTGTCGCCGCGCCCGCTGGGTGACCGGGTCCGTCGGACCCCAGGCCTCGAAGAACTTGACAAGCTGCTTGCGCGCCGCCTCGTCCTCCCAGTTCCGGTCGCGCTTGATGATCGCCAGAAGCTGCTCGGCCGCCGCCTCGCGCTTGCCTTGGGCGTTCAGCGCCAGGGCGAGATCGTAGCGGCTCTGCAGGTCATCCGGATTCGCCGTGATCTTGCGCTCCAGCTCGGCCGTGTCGCCCGCGTCCGCGGCCTGCTCGGCGAGTTCGATGGCGGCATGGGCAGCCTGCACCTCGCTGTTTTGCTGCAGATCCTCGGTCAGGCTCTCGTACAGCTCACGCGCACCGGCGGTGTCGCCGTTTGCCGTGGCACACCGGATCAGGCCCGCCAGCGCGGCGGCATTGCTCTGATCGTATTCCAACACCTTCTGATAGATGGACTGCGCCGTCGCGGTTTCGCCCGCGTCCAGCGCGCCGCGCGCCTGCTCCAGGGCCTGGTCGATCGCCTCCTGCTGCTGCTGGCCGGGGTCACCGGCCATTTGGGCGAGCTGCTGGACGAACTGCCGGATGTAGGATTCCTGCTGCGCGCCCTGGAACCCGTCGACCGGCCGCCCCTGATAGAAGGCGTAGACCATGGGAATCGACTGGATGCGCAGCTGCGCCGCCAGGGATTGCGCCTGGTCGATGTTGAGCTTGATGAGCTTGACCTTGCCCTTCTGCTCCTTGACGACTTTCTCCAGGATCGGGGTGAGCGTCTTGCAGGGCCCGCACCACGGCGCCCAGAAGTCGACGATCACCGGCTGCTGCATCGAGCCTTCGATGACGTCGGCGGAGAAGTTCTGCTCGCTGGTGTCCTTGATCACGTCGCTGGGCGCACCGGCGTCGCCGGCTTGCTGCGCTTGCTGTCCCTGTCCGATAATCGGCTCCATGACTGTGCCCGTCCCGTCGTTCGTTCCTCGCATGCTGCGTCGTCTGCGGCGCGGCTTGCGCCGCCGTGCCTGGATCGTGAAATGGCTGTCCCCCGCGGGCGGGACAAGAGCCGTTGACCACGCGGCCTAGCCGAACGCCGAAGCCGTCAGGTACATCGGCGTGTGCCCGGTCGCCTCCAGAAAGCGCACCAGGTCGTCCGGCGCGATGGCGGTCGTCATCGCATTGTCGAGCGGGTGGAAATTCAGCGTGTTGTGGTCGCGCACCATGGCGCGATCCAGGGCGACCTGAACGGCCGCGCCGGTGTCGTTGATCGCGGCAAAGGGCGTCACCGCGCCCGGGACCACGCCCAGGAAGCGCATCAGCCGGTCGTCGCTGCCGAACGACAGCCGGCCCGCGTCGAGGGCGGTGGCCAGCGCCTTCAGGTCGATGTCGCGGTCCTCCAGGCAGGTGACCAGCCACATCCGGCCCTTCTTGTTGCGCAGGAAGAGGTTCTTGGTGTGCCCGCCGGAAAGCTGGCCGCGCAGGTGCTTGGACTCCGCCACCGTGAACACCGGTTCGTGCGCCATGGTTTCGGTGCGGATGCCCAGGGCGTCCAGGCGGGCGAAAAGGTCCTGCGGGGTGGCGGGCGCGCTGCCGTCCTCGAGCGTTCCCGCGGGCGACTCGCTCATAGGGCGCGATCTCCTTGGCAGTGGCGTATCCGGGATTGGTGGGCTGCCCCGCGCGGGGCGGCGACGACGATAGCGGCGCGCCGCGCCCGGCCGCAAGCCGCGGCGGCGCCCGGCGTACCCGCACGGCGACCCGCGCAGCTTGATCCGGACGCGTGCCGGGCGTACATTCGAAATGGGTATCCGTACTGCGGGAGTGGGTGATGCAGGTACCGGGTGGACAGGTCAACCCGGGGCTGAGCTTTTTCCGGGCGATCCAGGGCCTTGTGCAGCGCCCCAATCAGCCGGGCGAAACGGCGCAGCAGCAGAGCGTCTCGCGCGCCACGGATCCGGTCTCGCCGCAGCAGCGTTTCGGCGGCGACGTCCAGCGCGCGGCGCGGCAAGCGGACCCGAATACGCGCACGGATGCGGGGCGCGAAGTCAACACGGGGACCGTCGATCCGGCGGCACCGGAAGCCATCAGCCGCGAAATGGTCGGCGGCGGGCGCATGGTGCCGCGGGGCACCTTCCTGGATATCCGCGTCTGAGCCGGCCGGTCGCGGCCCCCCGACCCTTGAAGCGCGTCCGGCCGGCGGGCATCGTCAGCGTATGAGCCAGCGCGAGCCCGCCTTCAGCCGCCATATCCCGCCGGGTGACGACCGCGAGCGTGCGGTCTGCGACACCTGCGGATTCATCCATTACGAGAACCCCAAGATCGTCGTCGGCGCGGTGGCCTGGCACGACACACGCGTCCTGTTGTGCCGGCGCGCCATTCCGCCGCGCGAGGGCTACTGGACGCTGCCCGCGGGCTACCTGGAACTGGGCGAGACGCCCGAGGCGGGGGCGCAGCGCGAGGCCTGGGAGGAAGCCTGCGCCCGGCTGGAGATCGAGCAGCTCCTTGGCGTGTATTCCATCACGCGGATTTCGCAGGTTCAGCTCATCTACCGGGCCCGGCTGCGGACGCCCGACGTTGCGGCCGGACCCGAATCGGCGGAGGTCGGCCTGTTCACCTGGGACGCCATTCCCTGGGCGGAGATCGCGTTCCCCACGGTCCACTGGGCGCTCGACGACTTCCGCGCCACCCAGGGCGCCGGGGCGTTCGCCCCGCGGTCGGGAGCGGACGCGCCTGCGGTGAAGGCCGGGTCATGAGTGTATCGCCGCGTTTTCAGGGGCGAGTGGCGCTGGTGACCGGCGCCGGCTCGGTGCGCGGCGAAGATTGGGGTGTTGGCGAGGCCACGGCCGTCCAGTTCGCCCGCGAGGGCGCGGCTGTCGCATGCCTGGACCGCGACGCGGGTGCCGCCGAATCGACGGCGGCCTTCATCGGCGCCGAGGGCGGCGCAGCCATGCCTGTCACGGCCGATGTCACCGACGCCGCCGCGGTGCGCGCGGCCCTGGACCGCATCCTCGCGGCCTGGGGCCGGATCGACGTCCTGGTGAACAACGTCGGCGTCCTGGCGTTGGGCGGTCCGGTCGAGACGGACGAAGACTCCTGGGACCGTGTGATGGCGGTCAATCTCAAGTCCATGTTCCTGACCTGCAAGAACGCCATTCCGGCGATGCAGCGCCAGGGCCGCGGCGCGATCGTGAACATTTCCTCGGTGGGCGGCATCCGCTGGACCGGCATTCCCTATGCCGCCTACGCGTCCAGCAAGGCCGGCGTGGTGCAGTTTACCCGTTCGGTGGCGATCCAGCATGCGCGCGAGGGCATCCGCGCCAATACGGTGCTGCCGGGCCTGCTGGACACGCCCATGGTGCGCGGGCCGCTGCGGGCGCACTACGGGACGGCGGGCGCCGCGGGGATGATCGCCAAGCGCGACGCCCAATGCCCCACGGGCCGGATGGGCGACGCCTGGGACGTGGCGCATGCGTGCGCCTTTCTCGCCGCCGACGAGGCGAAGTACGTCAACGCCACCGAACTCGTCGTCGACGGCGGCCTGAGCGCGACTATCCCGCAGCCGCCGGCGGACTGAACCCGCCGGCGTGCGTCGTCAGCCTCTCGGCCGCGGCGCGCGTTCTGCACGATGCTTGCGCGTTCGCGTCGCGCGGAGCTCGATTGCGTCGGCCGCGGCCCTGGCGTACCGCTATTCGGCTGTCGGGACAAAGACACGCACACCGGCCAGACACAGACACGGGGAGGTGAAACGTGATCCACCAGCTCGCCACCACGCGCCGCGTGCGCGCGGCCGCCGGCGCGGCTGCGCTGGGCCTTGGCCTGCTGGCGGCGCAGACCGGAACGGCCGCGGCCGAACAGACGCGCTGGAAGCTTCAGACGGCGTTTTCCACGGACCTGCCGGCCCTCGGCTCGCCGGCGAAATACCTGGCGGAGCAGGTCGAGGCAGCCAGCGGCGGGGACGTGCAGATCCGCGTTTTCGCACCGGGCAAGCTGGTACCCGCGCTGGACATCATCGACGCCGTCTCGTCCGGCAAGATCGCCACGGGGTACAGCGCGACCGCCTACGAACAGGGGCAGGTCCCCGCCGCGTCGCTTTTCAACTCGCCACCGTTCGGGATGAAGCCCTGGACCTTCATGGCCTGGTACTACCACGGCGGCGGGCACGAGATGCTGCAGGAGACGTTTGCGCAGGAAGGCTACAACATTCACGCCGAACTCTGCGGCATCACGGGTCCCGAGACTGCAGGCTGGTACAAGAACCCGATCGAGCGGGTCGAGGATTACGACGGCATGAAGATCCGCTTCGCCGGTCTGGGCTCGCGCGTGGTGGAGAAGTTCGGCGCCTCGGTCACGCTGATGGGCGGCAGCAAGCTCTTTCAGGCGCTGGAGCTGGGCCAGCTCGACGCCACCGAGTTCTCCATGCCCATGATCGACCAGCGCATCGGCTTCCAGAAAGTGGCCGAGTACAACCTGTTCCCGGGCTGGCACGCGCCGGCGAATGCGGTCTACTTCTTCGTCAACGGCGACATCTGGAAGGACACGGCCGATTCGACCAAGGCGCTGGTCAAGAACGTCTGCCGCGCGGCCACCACGATGTCGCTCTCCGAGAACGAGTACCGCAACGGCCAGATCCTTCAGACCTACGAGGACGAGGGCGTCAAGATCCAGCAAATTCCGGACGACGTGCTGCGCAAGCTCAAGCAGGTCAGCCGCGAGGTGCTCCAGGCCGAGGCGGCGAAGGACGAGAACTTCAAGCGCATCTGGGAAAGCCAGAAGGCTTTTCTGAAGGCCCACGGCAAGTGGGAACGCCTCGCCCACGTCCCGGACGACATGCGGATTACCGAGTGATGCGCGGGTGAACCGGCGCCCCGGGCCGCGTCTCCGGGATCGCGGCGGGTGCGGGTACCCGATGGGCGACGGCGAGCGGGTCGGGATCGCGCCATCGCCGACCCGTCGCGGTTTGCTATTTCCGGTACCAATCCGGGGCGGTCGGGCAACCGCAAGATCGTGGCATTCCCGGCGTACGTGTCGCATCATGGCGGCGCAAGGACCGGGGAGGCTTCGCGTGAAACGTGCCGTGGTTCTCGGCGCCGGCGGCTTTATCGGCCAGCATCTGGTGGCCCGGCTCGTCGATGCGGGCACGTGGGTGCGTGGTGTCGACCTGATGCCGCCGGCGTTCGCGCCCAGCCGGGCCCATGCCTTCGTTCGGGGCGACCTGCGCGACCCACAGGTCTGTGCGCGCGTGCTCGAATCGCCCGACGGCGGCGGGGTGGACGAGGTGTACCAGCTCGCCGCGGACATGGGCGGCGCCGACTACGTCTTCAGTGGTCGGCACGACTTCGCCATCGTCTCCAACAGCGGCCGCATCAACCACAACGTCGCCGCCGCGTGCGCGGCGCGGCCGCCGGGGCGGGTGTTCTTCGCCTCCTCCGCCTGCGTTTACCCGCGCGCCTGCCAGATCGATCCGGCGCGCATCGACTGCCGGGAAGACATGGCCTATCCGGCCGAGCCGGACAGTCCCTACGGCCTGGAAAAGCTCATGGCCGAGGAGATCTACCGCCAGCTCGGTCGGGAGACCGGCATCCCCGTGCGCATCGCCCGCTATCACAACATCTTCGGCCCGCACGGCGCCTGGAACGACGGGCGCGAGAAGGCGCCGGCGGCGCTCTGCCGCAAGGTGGCGCGGGCGGGCGACGGTGGCGTGGTGGGCGTCTACGGCGACGGGTTGCAGCGGCGCTCCTTCCTCGACATCGGCGAGGCCCTGGCGGGCACGCTGGCGGTGATGCGCGGGCCCGACCCCGAGCCGTTCAACGTGGGCTCCGCGGAGACCGTGAGCATCGCCGGGCTGGCCCGGCTCATCGCCGACGTGGCGGGCAAGCGGGTGCACCTCGCCTTCGAGCCGGACAAGCCCGCCGGCGTGCGCGCACGCACCTCCGACAACACCCGGATCGCCGCTCAACTGGGGTGGTGGCCGCAGGAACCCTTGCGCGACGGGCTGGCGCGACTCTACCCCTGGGTCGCCGAACAGGTGGCCCGCAGCGAACGGGCGTGCGTGGAGAGCGCGGCCTGACCCGGCCGCGACACGGGCGCGTCGTTCTGCTACACCGGCTGCCGCAGACCTCATGACAAGGAGCCAGCCCGATGACGCATACGCCGCACGAGATCGCCGAGGAATTTCCCGACTACAAGGATACCATCCACGCGCTGAAGATGTCGGACCAGTATTTCGCCAACCTGGTGGATGAGTATCACGATCTGAACCGACAGGTTCACCGCATGGAGACGGAAGTGGAACCGGTGACCACGCTCACCGAGGAAGAGGCGCGCAAGCGGCGCGTGGCGCTCAAGGACGAGATCGCCAACTACCTGCGCAATCATGCGGGGAGCGGCGGCGGCCAGTCGGGCTGATGCCGCCGCGCGATCCGTGACTTGAAAGGCGCTGCGCGCCGCGGCTAGCCTTTCCGTCTCCATTGTCAGCCTGAACGAACAAATACCGGGAACACCGCCGCCATGGGCTACAAAGTCGCCGTCCTGGGCGCCACCGGCAACGTCGGCCGCGAGCTGCTCAACACCCTCGCCGAGCGCGAGTTCCCCGCCGACGAGGTGGTCGCGCTCGCCTCCGAGCGGTCGCACGGCAAGGAGGTCTCCTTCGGCGAGGACCAGGTCCTCAAGGTCCAGAACGTCGCCGAGTACGACTTCAAGGGCACGGACATCGTGCTGTCTTCGCCGGGATCGAGCGTGTCCAAGGTCTACGCGCCCAAGGCGGCCGAGGCCGGCGCGGTGGTGATCGACAACACGTCGTACTTCCGCATGGACCCCGACGTGCCGCTGGTGGTCCCGGAGGTGAACCCGGCGGCCCTGGCGCGCTACAGCAAGCGCAACATTATCGCGAATCCGAACTGCTCGACCATCCAGATGGTCATGGCGCTCAAGCCGCTGCACGCGCTGGGCACGATCACGCGGGTCGTGGTCTCGACCTACCAGTCCGTATCGGGCTCCGGGAAAGAGGCCATGGACGAGCTGTTCAACCAGACCCGCGGCATGTACATGAACGAGACGCCGCAGCCGCACGCCTATCCCAAGCAGATCGCCTTCAACGCCATTCCCGAGATCGACTCGTACATGGACGACGGCTCGACCAAAGAGGAATGGAAGATGGTCAACGAGACCCGGAAGATCCTGGATCCGGATATCCGGGTCGCGGCGACCTGCGTGCGCGTGCCCGTGTTCATCGGGCACGGGGAATCCCTGAACCTTGAGTTCGCCGAACCGGTAACGGAGGATCAGGCGCGCGTTGCGCTGTCCGAGTTCCCCGGTGTGACGGTCGTGGACCACCGCGAGCTGGGCGGCCACGTCACGCCGGTCGAGTGCGCCGGCGAGGACGACGTCTACGTCAGCCGCATCCGCCGCGATCCCACGGTCGACCACGGTCTGGCGATGTGGGTGGTTGCGGACAACGTCCGCAAAGGCGCCGCCCTCAACAGTGTCCAGATCGCCGAGACCCTGATCGCCGAGCACCTTGGGCGGTAGCGCCGTCCAACCGTCTCCACGTGTGACAGCAATGTGCCGCCTCGGCGGGCAATCTCCAACGAATCTGCACCTCAAGGTGGTTTGAAGGGGCGGTTCGTGTCGGCACCGTCACGGGTGCGTCGCAAGCGCGGCGCGGCCAAGACGTTCAGGGAGATTGTCATGTCGATCGGGCAAACCTACGAACGCGCCAAGCCCTGGGTGGGCGGCGCACTTGCCGGGATTGCGGTTGCGGCCGTGGCCGGATTCAGTGCCGACTGGATCTACGCGGCCGGTACCGTCGAATCCAAGGTGCACAATGCCAAGGTCGATACCCTCGCAGAGGTCTGCGAGATGAATGCCGAGCGGTATTGGACCGACGAAGAGGGCATGAAACTCGCCAAGCTCGAAGGCTGGGACAACGATCAGCGCGGCAAGCTGGCGGAGAAATTCGCGCCGAGCATGCCCAACCCGGCCAAGGGGCTGCACGCCGACGTCGTGGACGCCTGCGACGAGGCGCTCCAACCCACCTGACAATCCGTAGCGCGCCCCGGCCGGGTAACGCCCGCCCGGGGCGCGCGTCGGGCGCTGACGCGAAGGGCGGTCGGGATCGATCCGGTTCGGTGAGGGGCGCATGCTTACTGGCGTTTCCTACGGTGTCGTCGCCGTTTTCCTGGCCAGCATGGTGCACAGCATGTTCAGGCCGGAGGCGATGCACGGGATAATGCTGGCCTTCGTGCTGGCCTCGCCCGCGCTGCTCGGCCTGATCATCTGGCACGAGCGCATGTGACGCGCGGTGCGCGTTTGCCTCGGCCGTTTCCAGGGGGCACCATCCGCGCGCGCTGAAAGGGGCGCTGCGGGCTCGGGGACCGGGACGGGGCATGCGCGGGTTCATCAACGGCGAGCGCCGGGGGTTTCGGCCCAACATCGACCGTACGCGGCTGCGCCAGCGGCTGTTGCTCGCGCAGCTCATCGCCGCGCCCATCGGGCTGGTGGTCCTGGCCTGGCTGCTCGTGGACGAGCTTCCCCTGGCGCGCATCAGCGAGAACGTCGTCGGGGTGAGTGCGGGCGTGCTGGTCGGGCTTGCGGGCCTGCAGATCTTCGGCGCGCGCCTGCACCTGGTCGCCCGCCTGTTCGGGCTGGAGATCGCCCGGCGCGCGGTCTGGCGCGTGCACATCGTCAGCTTGTTCTATTACTTCTTCCTGCCCGCCGGTGTGGGCTACGATCTGGTGCGCGTGGCCAAGCTGGGCGCGTCCACAACGCGCGGCGCGACGGGCTGGAAGCTGGCCGGAATCGGCGCGGTCGAGCGCGTCGCCGGCGGCGCCGGGCTGGTGGTGCTGCTCCTGCTGGCGCTGCCCTTCACCAAGGTGGCCGAGGACGCGCGGCTGCCCATCCTGTCGCTTCCGGTGAAGTACTGGGGCCTGGGGGTGGCGCTGGCCGTGCTTGTCGCGGGCGTGGTCTATCTCCTGGCGCACCAGCGTTACCCGCGCCTGCGCCTGATCTACCCGGCTGCGGGGCTGTCGGCGGGCGCCTACGCCGTGGTCGCCGCTGGGATCTGGATCGCCGCCGAGGCGCTGGGCATCCGCATCAGCTCCACGGAAATCCTGGTGGCGCTGTCGGGAACCCTGCTGTTTCAGCTCATCCCGGTGAACCTGCTGGGTGTGAGCTTCGGCGAGGTCGCTGCCGTCGCCATCTACGCCGCGTACGGCCTGGACCGGCCCGAGGCGGTGTTCCTGACCACCATCGCCTATCTGCAGCGGCTCGCCGCGGCTCTCATCGGCGGCGGCATCGAGGCCTGGTTTTCCGCACGCTCGCTCTGGCATATGCGCGAGAACGGGTAGGCGGCCGGCGGGTCACGCGCCGGCAATGGCGCCCACGGTGGTCAGGCCGTCCAGGACGAACTGCACCGCCAGGGCGGCGACCACGAGGCCGAGCACGCGTGTCACCACGTTGATCCCGGTCACGCCGAGGTAGCGCACGAGATAGGTCGCCAGCACCAGGCAGGTCCAGGCGATCGCCAGCACCGCCGCGAGTACGGCCAGCACCGTCAGCTGGCGCAGCCACACCCCGGCGGCGTCGTTCATCAGCAGCATCACCGAGGTCAACGCACCCGGCCCGGCGATCAGCGGCACAGCCAGCGGAAACACGGAGATGTCGCCGCGGCGTTCACCCTCCGCCTCCTCGGCGGGTGTGGTGACGCGCAGGCCCGAATGGCGTGCCATAACCATGTCGATGCCCAGCAGGAGCAGCAGCAGGCCGCCGGCGATCCGGAAGGCGGGCAGCGTGATGCCGAGAAGGTCCAGCAGCTCCTGGCCGCCCAGCGCGAACACCAGCAGCACGCCGCCCGCGATGGCGACGCCCTGACGCGCCTGTCGCCGCCGCACCGCCGGGGGGTCGTGCGCCGTCAGCGCCACGAAGATGGGCGAGATCCCGACGGGATCGACGACCACGAACAGGGTGACGAAGAC